>NC_009767.1:3233333-3556666 GCF_000017805.1 Roseiflexus castenholzii DSM 13941
ACGAGAGGACCAAGCGACAACACAATAGCCGCCAGTCCGATCACCGCCCAGCGCCATGCGTTGCTGCGCGCCAGCGCCAGCGCAGCCGTCGCCAGCGCCAGCGCTGTATAGCCGAGCGCGATATTCCAGGCGCCGATGTAGGGATGCCATGTGCGCACCAGCGTCTCCACAGCGCTTCCCCACAATGGATGCAGACCGTTGGGAAGGAACAAATCATAGAGATTGGCGGAATGAATCAGGATAAGGTCGAGCGGATTGGACGGGTCGAACCGCATACCAATGACACCGGTCGTCGTAAGAGCAGTGCGTCCCGCCGCGATGAGCAACGGCAGCAGCAGCGTTACACCACTCGCGGCGGTGAACATAAACTGCCGGAGCATCGGAACTCGCCGCTCACGCGCGGCGCCTGCCAGCCAGATTGCTGCAAACAAGAGGGTGTAGACCCCGAAAAAGAACAGGTAGTACCAGCTCGTGTATCCCGTCAGCGCCAGAAAGACGCCGGCGATCAGCGCATCGCGCCGCCGCAAATCTTCAACCGCGCGTAACAGGAAGAACGCATAGAACGCCGCCCATTGCAGCGTGATCATCTCCAGTTGACCATCCCAGATTTTCGTCAGGTGAAACGGCGAAAAGGCGAAGATGGCGCCGCCGATGAACGCCGCCAGACGATCCCCGCTCACCCGCAGCGCCAGGGCGTACCCGCCGACACCCGACAGAACCAGCGCCGTCAGAACAGCGGCATTGTATGCGGCAATCGGACCAAAGAGCGCCGTCACCGGCAGAAACAGAATGCCATTGCTGATGTTGAGCGTTTGCAGTGTGAGATCGACGCCTTGTGGATAGAACAGCAGGGGTGTAAAGAACGGATTGGTCGGCGTCGCCAGCGCGCGATGCACCCACCAGAGGTTCCAGACGTTTTGCCATCCATCGACTTCCGCGATTGGACCGCCAGGGATAGCCGTGGTAAAAACCGGCAGCACCGGCGCCATAATGATCAGGCTGAGCGCCAGGTAGCCAAGCGTCGGCAGCATAGAGGCGCTAGTTCTGACTCTCTGCCACATCGTCTTCAGGTGCGTCCTGGTCGCCGGCGCACGCCCGGACGCTGCGCAACGATCAGGAGCATCGAGCGCGCCGGAGGGATTGCGCGTGTCGCGCCCCAGAGCAGCGCTTTGCCCAACCAGCGGTGCGGGTGACGCAAGAGCCGCGACCATTCCAGCCCAACCCGCTCCCATGGGTCGCCATAGATGCGCTGTTGAACGACCAATCCTGCCTGATCGAGCATCCAGCAGA
The DNA here is from genome assembly GCF_000017805.1 of Roseiflexus castenholzii DSM 13941. GTDB lineage: Bacteria > Chloroflexota > Chloroflexia > Chloroflexales > Roseiflexaceae > Roseiflexus > Roseiflexus castenholzii. Next base: position 3,234,624 of record NC_009767.1, read on the forward strand.
TCTGGCGCATACTGTAGAGCCGGCTATGGGTGTAGTAGCGCGCCTCCGCTTTCAGGTTCGCCCAATGTTGAAACTCGTCATCGTGCTCGAACGGCCGAAGCAGCAGAATATCTGCCAGCACCCGCAAGCGACTCTTCAAATAGAACTGGTTCGGCGTCGAGATCAGGAGGTATCCTCCCGGAACCAGCAATTCCCGCATGGTTGCCAGTGCGTCGATTGGCGGATTCGCAAGATGCTCGATAACTTCCGAGAAGATGATCAGATCGAACGACTCTGGCGGGTAAGGCGGCGGTTCGGTATCGATATTCCAGCGACGCACCTCGACCCCTAGACGGCGCCACAATTCCGCGCGATGTTCCGGGAAGAGATCGGTGCCGCAGACACAGTACCCGGCGCGCACCAGCGCCTGGGTGAACAACCCCGGATTGACCCCGATTTCGAGTGCGCAGCTGCCTGCGTCCGGCGGAATGGCTGCCAGGAGCATGGCAAAACGATCACGGTGCAGGCGGAAGTAGTCGCGCTTGCCATCCGGCGGAATGGCTGCTTCGACATCGGCAAGGATGTGGCGAATATGACGTTGGACAATCACGCGCATGATTGTACCACATGTTCAGCACTATTCAGCGCCTTCACACCTGAAACCTTCTCACTTTCGACACGCAACACTCTGCCCTTCTTACTTTTTTGAACCACAGAGACGCAGAGAGCGCAGAGGGACGCCAGAAGTGCGCCTTTGCACCTGCGGTCCCGACTGCGCTTTTGTCTTTGATCTAACGTTCAATATTCAACGTGCCACATGGAACCTTCACCGTCGCGATGCTCCATCGCGACGTTCGCACCTGCAACCCGCCCATTGCATTACAACATCCCTCTCCCTTTCAATTCCAGATACTTCTCGATAACCGCCACACTGAGCCGATGAGCAGGAACATCGAGGGTCAGCACGCCAGTCCGGTGCAGCGTTTCGAGGACGACGCGCCGTTCTGCCAGCAGCATTTCCGCCACCCCGCGCCGGTACACGTCGCTCGTGTCGGTCGGCGGTCGCCCGACAAGTCGGGTCACGTTCGGATCGGAGAGAACCACGCACAGGATCAGGTGACGCCGCGCCATCCGTGCCATGTGCGCGATCAGATCGCGCGCCGCATCGAGGGTCACCAGATCGGTGAACACGATGACCAGTGATCGTCGCCTGTGCCTGGCGCTCAGATAGGTCAGTGCGCGTGCATAGTCGGACTCGACTGGCTCGAACTGGACGTTGTACAACGTCTCGAGCATGCGGTAGAACTGGCTTTTGCCGCGTCTGGGAGACAGATAGGTGCGCACGTCGTCAGCGAACGTCAGCATGCCCGCGTGATCGCCTTTGAGGGTGACCACATACGAGAGCAGCAGTGTTGCATTGATGGCGTAGTCGAGCCGGGCAAGGCTGATATCGCCATCCTCAACCGGCGCGCGCATGAGGCGACCGGTGTCGATGACGCTGATGATATACCGGCTGCGTTCGGTTTCATATTCGGCAGCAATCGGCTTCCCCCGGCGCGCGGTCGCTTTCCAGTTGATCCGCCGAAACTCATCGTCGGGGCGATATTCGCGCAGACGCTCGAACTCAACTCCCTGCCCGAAGATGCGCGCCGGGCGCAACCCCATTTCGAGGAGTAGACCTTTGCGCGCCAGGAGATCATACGTGCGAATATCCAGGACATTCGGATACACCTTGAACGCCGCCTCTGCCGGGTATCGCGCCTGCTGCACGAATGTACCAAATACGCTGAGATAGCGAATATTGATATTGCCAAACGTGTAGTCGCCACGCCGTACTGGTCTCAGATGGTAGCGCGCTTCGAGCAGCGCGAATGGTTCGACTTTTCCTGTCACAATGGTTGCGTCGGCGGGGATGTCGTCCGGGTGCTCGTCACGGATTTGCAGGGTCAACGGGCGGCGAGCGCGGCTGGCGATGAGGATGGTTACCGGATTATTGGCGCCAAGGGAAAGGCGCGAATCGTGGATGCGTTCGACCTCAAGTGCAGCGGGTCGGTCGGTCAGCAGATAATCGGCGACCACCAGCGCCGCCACGACAACAAGATAAGCGACTGCAATCCAGAGCATGAGTGGCGTAAGCGCCACCCCGGCAACCAGCGCCGCTCCGGGGAGCAGGAGAAGATAGAGCCGCAGTGTCGGAATCATGCGTTTAACCGTGACGAGTGACGAGTGATGCGTGACGAGTGGTGAGTGACGAGTGATGAATAACCCCTCACCCCTCACGCCTCTTGCCTCACGCCTCACGCCTCGCTCCTCGCGTCTCACCCCTCACGCCTCGTTCGCTGGATCGTCCACGAAGGACACGAAGCGGCACGAAGGATGTTCCGCCTCGTGTTCACCGTGGACGTGGCGCCGCCACGCCCCTACGTGCAACCTTACTACGTTCAACGTTGGCAGGTGTAACGCTCCTCACGCCTCACGCCTCTTGCCTCACGCCTCACGCCTCTTGCCTCTTGCCTCTTGCCTCACGCCTCTTGCCTCTTGCCTCACGCCCCTTGCCTCTTGCTTCACGCCTCTTGCCTCGCTCCTCGCGTCTCACCCCTCACGCCTCGTTCGCTGGATCGTCCACGAAGGACACGAAGCGGCACGAAGGATGTTCCGCCTCGTGTTCACCGTGGACGTAGCGCCGCCACGCCCCTACGTGCAACCTTACCACGTTCAACGTTGGCAGGTGTAACGCTCCTCACGCCTCTTGCCTCACGCCTCACGCCTCGCTCCTCGCGTCTCACCCCTCACGCCTCGTTCGCTGGATCGTCCACGAAGGACACGAAGCGGCACGAAGGATGTTCCGCCTCGTGTTCACCGTGGACGTGGCGCCGCCACGCCCCTACGTGCAACCTTACTACGTTCAACGTTGGCAGGTGTAACGCTCCTCACGCCTCACGCCTCTTGCCTCACGCCTCACGCCTCTTGCCTCACGCCTCTTGCCTCTTGCCTCACGCCTCTTGCCTCTTGCCTCATGCCTCTTGCCTCTTGCCTCACGCCTCTTGCCTCTCACCTCTCACCTCTCGCCTCTCACCTCGGTACGTCGACCCGTGCCAGAATCCGCGCCATCACTGTGTCGGGCGTCAATCCTTCGATCTCGGCTTCCGGCTTCAAAATGATACGGTGACGGTAGACCGGTCGCACCAGCAACTTGACATCATCAGGGATGACGTAGGCGCGGTTCTGCATGGCAGCCCAGGTTTTGGCGGCGAGGAGCAGGCTGATCGAAGCGCGCGGACTCCCGCCGAGCATCAGATCGAGACTTTTGCGACTCGCCTGCGCAATGTCGGTAATATACTTCAGAATGCCATCATCTACCTGCACCTGGCGTATCTCGGCGCGACACTGCGCCAGGATTGCGTTATTCATCACCGGACGCAACCCAATGTCGTCCAGACGATGAGCATCGAAGCCGGCGTGATAGCGCCGCAGTACTTCGATCTCGATCTCCTGCGGTGCATAGTCAACAATCACTTTGAACAAGAAGCGGTCGAGTTGCGCTTCTGGCAGCGGATAGGCGCCTTCGTACTCAATAGGATTCTGTGTCGCAAGGACGAAGAACGGCTCTGGCAGCGGCAGCCGTTGCCCTTCGATTGTCACCTGGCGTTCCTCCATGGCTTCGAGCAGTGCGCTCTGCGTCTTTGCCGGCGCGCGGTTGATCTCATCGCCGAGCAAAATGTTGGTGAACACCGGTCCTTTGTGCAGACGAAATTGCCCTGTGCCCATCTCGAAGACCTGCGTACCGATCACATCAGAGGGCATCAGATCGGGAGTGAACTGCACCCGTTTGAACTCTGCGTTGACCAGCATCGCCAGCGTCTTCGCCATCAACGTCTTGGCGGTGCCGGGCACGCCCTCGAGCAGCACATGACCGCCACAGAACAGCGCAATCATCATCTGCGTTAACGGCTCGTCCTGTCCGACGATCACTCTCGCCGCTTCGGTGCGGAGTGCTGTGGCGATGTCGTGGGTAATCATGGTCGATTCCTGGCTCTATATTCCTGGGCGCGCCCCTGCGTCCGGGTGCGCCTCTTCCTTCAACCTTCCACCTTCACTGCTCTTGCCCATTCCTCGACCCGCCGCGTCAGATCGGCGCCGCTGCGCGCTGCCAGATTGCGACGGTAGAGCAATGCCATCCAGATGAACCATGGCGGCAACACCAGCGCCAGACCGAGTAGCCACGCGATACTGGCGATTGCCTGGGCAACTGTCGACTCGGCGCCGAGCAAAAGGAAGGCAGGTAGTGGCACAATCACCCCGACTGCCAGACTGACCGAAAGACCGACTGCGAAGACCAGGAGTGCGCTCACTCCCCAGACAACCAGATTGCTGCGAAAGCGGAAGATGATCAGATCAACGCTGCGCTCCAGCGCCTCACCAAACCGTAGCCGTTCGACAAGCCATGGCTGGAGGGCATAGAATAAGCTGCTGTAACTGATGCCGCCGATAATGAACGCCAACACATACATCCCGACGAGCAACAAACCGAATACTGCCAGCGCTGTGATGCCCAGGGGGCTATCGGAGTCGACAGACGCAAAAAACACCGACGCGCTCAATCCCATCACATACACTGGGCAGACACAGAGCAGACTCACGGCAGAGGATGCGACCTGCATCATGAAGCCGTAGATGATTGTAAAACACCCGGCTTTTGCCACGCCGAGCGGATGGATCGCCAGCGCCTCGCGCAGATCGATGGTGCGACCGTCGATGGCAGCCATGGCAGCGCGCGACAGTCCGCCGATCAGGTAGAGCGCCAGCGGAATCGCCAAAAGCAAGCCTGCCAGAACGATCACCACGAGCCAGTTTGCATCGATCCGTTCGGCATTACCCACCAGCACACCGATCGCAATCGCAATCGGCGTCAACCATTCCAGTCCAATCGCCACAAAACTGGTGAAATGGCGTCGGTAGATCGCACATCCTTCATCGAGCAGATTGAGCGTGGGATGCAAACGCCCGGCGATGTTGAGTTTCACAGTTGCTCCTGCATTCAAGCATTATAATCGCTCGCGCGCCTGTGCGGCAATGAATGCGTCCGCTGCCGCAACGATGCGCAACAGATCGGCATCGGACGACGGCGTTGCCCGCAGTTGCGAAAGCAGCGCCAGCAGCGCCGCCTCGTCGATGGGACGCACTCGTGCCAATTGATACACGAATTCACGATCCTCAAGGTGCGGATTGATCCCGTATGGCTGCGCAAGCCGACGCTTGAAATCGGCATAGAAGTGTTGCAGCATGTACCGGCGTTTGCCGCCGCGCCGATACAGGTCCGCCATGCTGTCGAGGTACTCTGCGCTGCTGCGGCGTGCAGTCTCTTCCTTGAGCGGTACAGCGCGACCGAAGCGTCGCCCGCCCAGCAACAGGAACAGCGCCGTTGCTGTTGCGACATAGACCCCCGCCCACCCCCACGGCGTGGTGAGCAATCCATCGGTTGGCGATGGAGGCGCTATCAGCCCGTGATGATACTCATCGAACAGAATACGCCCACCCGGCGGCAGGCGTCGCAGCATATTCAACACCAGCGCCGCATTTTGCGGATCGCGCAACCCGCTGTTTGTGAACAGTTGCACACTTGCACTGACGTACACATAGCCGCTGCCGATCCGGATGCCCGCAATCAGAACCTGACCGGAAGCGCCAAACAGAGGCGCATAGTCGTTTCGTTGGAATTCGAGTGTGCGCCGGGTGCGAACCGAGATTTCGCGCACCGGCGGTTGATCGAATACCGGCTGCAACGCTGGCGCGCGCTCGACGATCGATGTGTCGGTGAGAACGGTGGTCCGCACCTGCAACGCATCGAGCAATGCATCCGACGCGCTGAAGCCCGTCGGCGCATCGTCGGCGAAGATCAGCGTCCCGCCACGCTCGACCCACGCCAGAATGTCGCGCGCATGGGCGCGACTGATTGGCTCGCTTGGGCTAAGGATCACCAGCACTGCATCGTCATCGGTGACCTCGAAGCGACGATACTCGAGTCGGCGCGCATCATACCCTAGCGCGCGCGTCCATTCGTACAGCGCAAGCGCCCCGGTCGGCGCAGTTGAGTACGTGCTGGGAAGGTTGGGGTCCTGTGGCAGTGTTCGCCCTGGACCGGCAACGACAAAGACGATCAGAACGCCAAACAGACCGGCAATGATCAGCAGATCGCGCACCTGCGTCATGCCTGTTGCGCTCCCGTCTCGCGGCGCAACGCCTCGATCTGTTGGCGATACGCCGCGAACGCCGATGCATCGACAGGCGCATGACCGTACCAGACCTGATCGAACGTTTCGATCACCGGCGTCAGGCGCGCCAGCAATGCGGGATTGCGTTGCGCCCGTTCCAGATACTCGCGGTTGGTCAATGCGCGGTCGTAGCGCACCATGTCCTGTTCATCGAGCCAGAGGAGCGCTGAAAGATAGAGACTGCGCACCGCTGCACGGTAATCGCCGTCGCGCGCCAGAGCGCCAGCCTGATCGAACGCCTCAGCCGCCGTCGGCACAGGATCGTCGCTGTGTGCGGCGATCTGTGCGTCGCGCACCATACCGCGCCGCAGGTTGATGATCAGATACACGATCACTGCCAGCAACAGCACAATGCCGACCAGCGTCAGCAGCCAGGCGACTACATTGGTTGAAGCAGGTGGAACGGCTTCGAGCGGACGCAGAAGGGTTTCGATCACCCACGCCAGCCAGTCGAAGAAATCGATCAGCCACTGCGGTGTTTCAGGCGTCTCGGAACGACCAAACGGTGGCGCCGAAAGCAGGCGATCCAGTCGTTCGAGCGCATCGGTTGGCGCCGATGGCATTGGCAGCGCCCGCGCGTCGATCAGCGCTCCGAGACGCGCCGCGATCAGTGGAAAATCAGGGGTCGGTGACGACAATGCATCCTGCAACCAGGCATTGCTCACCGATACAACCGTTCCATCGGGCAGGCGCACTGCCGTCGTTGCAATCAGGCGATCCGCCGCTTCTTCAAGACCGACACGATCACGGCGTTGCGCGGCAGTGAATGCTTCGCGCAACCATGACTCATACACCGTCGTATCAGGGATAGCGCTTTGAGCGGCGGTGGAAGCGACCAACAGGCAGCATAACGCCACGCATGCCACAGAGGAGAATAGTAGACGCATGCTTTGCCAGCGCATGTATAATATCCGATGCACGCAATTCTCCGTCTCAGCGCCTGTGTTATTATATCAGCAGCCAGCGCCGGCAAGCAAAGGTTGTGAGATATTTACGCGCGGTTCGGAACTCCATAACCGCAGCAGGGTTAAAACGTGTATACAATGGCGATGTATCGCGTACCACACAGGCATGGCGTGATCATCCCGATTTGTGGGCAATGGCGTCGCCGCACACCGCAGCGGCGCGCAGTGTATGTCTCAGCGTAATCATCACAGGCGTCTGCTTTCGGCTGCCGGTCACCCTGTCGGACCTGGCCGTGCAGTCGTCGACTGGAGCGCCATCACTGTGGTTCCTGGTGAGCGATATCTCCGCGCAGATGCACAGGTGCTGCGGGACGATTCGCGCACCGTATGAGCACGACGCTCACAAGGCTCTGGTATCGCTCAGTTTAGTGAGGAGACAGGAATTATGCGGATCGGAATTCTGACTGGCGGTGGTGATGTTCCCGGTTTGAACCCCTGTATCAAGGCCGTGGTGAATCGCGCCAACGACGCCGGGATCGAGGTGATCGGCATTCGACGCGGCTGGGCCGGGTTGCTCTACTACAATCCGGACGATCCGGAGAGTGCATCGGAGTGGGTACAGCCCCTTACAAAAGCGGACGTTCGCACGATTGACCGCTACGGTGGAACGCACCTGCACACATCACGCACGAACCCGCAGAAGGTGCGGGAGAAGGATATGCCCGAATTTCTCAAAGGCAGGTTCGAATTCTCCGGCGAAAAGAAGACCGCTGACTGCACGCCGCACGTGTTGCGCGTGCTCGAACACCTCGGCATCGATACGCTTGTGCCGATTGGCGGCGACGACACCCTCTCTTACGCAGTGCGCATGCATCGCGAGGGGGTGCGGGTGATCGCCATCCCTAAGACGATGGATAACGACGTGTTTGGCACCGATTACTGCATCGGTTTCTCAACGGCGGTCACGCGCAGTGTCGATTTTCTCAACGCCCTCCGCACACCGACCGGCTCGCACGAGCGTATCGCAGTGATCGAGTTGTTTGGGCGCAACTCGGGTGAAACGGCGCTCATTTCGGCGTATCTCGCGGATGTTGATCGCGCTGTTATCTCCGAAGTGCCGTTCGATGTCGAAAAACTGGCGCGCTTCCTGGTCGAAGACCGCAAACGAAATCCGAGCAACTATTCCATCTGTGTCATCTCAGAAGGCGCATCAATGATCGGCGGTCAGGTGGTCGAGTATGGGCAGGAAGACGCTTATGGGCACCGGAAACTCGGCGGCATCGGCATGATCACCGGCGAGGCGATCAAAAAGATCACCGGCATCGACATCGTTTATCAGCAACTATCGTATCTGATGCGCGCCGGCGCTCCCGACTCGCTCGACCGGATGGTGGCTATCTGCTACGGGAACCTTGCAGTCGATCAGTTGCTCCAGGGGCACAGTGGTCGTATGGTGGCGCTCCAGAACGGTCAGTACACCACCGTTCCGGTCGATACCTGTGTGCAGGGGGTCAAGCGGGTCGATGTCGAAGAACTGTATGATACGGAAAACTATCGGCCGCGGGTCAAACACCCGCTCGGCAAGCCGATGTTCCTGTACTGAAGGAGGTGGACAATGGCCACGGTCACGATGACGCGCGGCAAATTCAATGGCATTAACAAATGTGCCAATGAACGCGGCGTGATTGCAGCAGCGGCAATGGATCAGCGCGGTTCGCTCAAGAAGGCGATAGCGAAAGCGCGTGGCGAAGGCGGAACAGCGACCAGTGAAGACCTGACCCTGTTCAAAACCGCTGTCACCAAGGTGCTGACCAGGTATGCTTCGGCCATCCTGATGGACCCGGAGTATGGTCTGCCTGCGCTCCAGCACAAGGCGCCCAACGCTGGCGTGTTGATGTCGTATGAGAAAACCGGGTACGATGCAACTATCAAGGGGCGCCTGCCCGATCTGCTCGACAACTGGAGTGTGTATAGTCTGATTCAGGCTGGCGCCGACGCGATCAAAATCTTGATCTACTACAATCCCTTCGACGACCCGGATATCCTGGCGCGCAAACATGCGTTCCTCGAGCGGGTCGGCGCGGAGTGCAAAGGTCTCGACGTGCCCTTCTTCCTCGAACCGCTGGCGTATGACGACAACATTGGCGACGAAAAGAGCTTCGAATTTGCCAAAGTGAAGCCAAAATATGTCGCGGCGTACATGGAGGAACTCTCCAAGCCGAAGTATGGCGTCGATGTGCTGAAGGTCGAAGTGCCGGTCAACATGAAGTTTGTTTCGGGCACGAAGGCGTTTGGCGGTCAGGAGGCGTATACCCGCCAGGAAGCGCTGAAACTCTTCCGTGAAGCGTCGGATGCCGCCACCAAGCCGTTCATCTACCTGAGTGCCGGGGTGACCGACGAGGTGTTCCGCGAGTCGCTCGAGATGGCTGCCGAAGCCGGTTCGCGCTTCGCCGGCGTTCTTTGTGGACGCGCCACCTGGCAGGACGGCATCCCCGTCTATGCGCGCGAAGGGTACGATGCGCTTGAGGCATGGCTCAACGACCGCGGCGTGCAAAATATTACGGCGTTGAATGAAGTGCTCGACAAGGGCGCCAAAGCCTGGTGGGATATGTACGGCGGCAAGGACGCGATCAACGTTGTTGATCTGCCAGTCTGAGATTGCGTCCTTCGGTGATGAGGGACGACGGGGCGCTCCTCGCCGCTGTCGTTGTGCAACGACCCCGCACACGCTCGTATGAACGCGCCGCTGCGTCTGAGACGCGGCGGCGCGTGGTGTTTCTGGATGATCCATCAGATTCCGACGGTATAATAGTGGGCGAACATCCGGTCTTTCGCCGGATCGGAATGCACCCTGGACGCCTGGAAGCGCCTGTTTCAGGAGAGGAGAGGAACCAGCGCTATGACAATCGATACCGCCTCACGACTGCGCATTGCCATCTGCACCGGCGGCGGCGATGCACCCGGCCTGAATGCCGTCATCCGGGCAGTGGTGTTGAGCGCACTCAACCGCGGATGGGAGTGTTATGGCATTCGCGATGGCTTCAATGGCATTCTTTCACCGAAAAGTTATCCGCGCGGCGGGGTCATTCCGCTGACTCGCGATACGGTGCATGGCATTACGCCGCTTGGCGGCACGATTATCGGCACAACCAATCGGGGCAATCCGCTGCGCTATCCGACACTACTGCCCGATGGCACGGTGATCGAGCGTGATCGCACCGACGAGATAGTGAACGGACTGGCAGTGTATGGCATCGATGCCCTGATCTCGGTCGGCGGCGATGGTTCGATGGAAATTGCTTCGGCGCTGACCCGCAAAGGGGTGCGCGTGATCGGCGTTCCCAAAACGATTGATAACGACCTGGACGGCACGGTGGCAACCTTCGGGTTCGATACGGCGGTTGCCTTTGCCACAGAAGCGATCGATCGCCTCCATACAACCGCCGAAGCGCACCAGCGGGTGATGGTGGTTGAGGTGATGGGGCGCTACGCTGGCTGGATTGCGCTCAACGCTGGCGTGTCCGGAACCGCGCATGCGGTTCTTATTCCCGAAATTCCGTATGATATTCATAAAGTGGCTGCCAAGATCAAGAGTCGTGAAGCCGAAGGACGCCCCTACTCGGTGGTCGTGGTCGCCGAGGGCGCTCGCCCAATTGAGGGGAGCGTTTCGCTGATTGCGCCAAAGGAGGCCGGGCGCGCCGAGCGGTTAGGAGGTATCGGCGAGCGTGTCGCGCGGGAACTTGAAGCCTTGACCGGCAGAGAGACGCGCGTGGTGGTGCTGGGGCATCTGCTGCGCGGTGGCACGCCAACCACCTTCGACCGATTGCTGGCGCTCCGTTTTGGCGCTGCTGCCGTGCGTGCCCTGGAAGAAGGTCAGTCCGGCGTGATGGTCGCGCTCGATCCGCCGACCGTGCGGTATGTGCCGCTGGAAGAAGCGACGCGCCGCATGAAAACCGTCCCGCTCGACTCGGATACCATGCTGACTGCGCGTGACCTGGGAATCTCTTTCGGCGACTGACCCTTCTGCTGTCGGTCGCGGAGCAGACCGCAACTGGCTACACGGGTCCCCCGCCGGGGCGGACGAAGGCGTCGTTGATCTCCATCGCCACCGCCGAGGCTGGCTTTGCCGCCAACAACTGATCGAACAACGGCATCCGCCCTGTTCGCACGACATGATCGGCATACAGATACATCGCCGCCGACCATCCCTGTTGGGCGTATCCCATCGGATGACCGCTTTCGCCGTGCATCCATTCGTTGAATTCCCAATCATCGTGCAATCCCTGACGAACGCCGTCCGCGAGCGCCAGCAGCAGGCGCTCCGCCTGCGCCTGCCAGCGATGGCGCACGAGCGCCGCGATGTGAAAGCCGCCGATCATGGGCCAGATGCCGCCATTGTGATACTGATGCGGCAGATTGAGGGTGCGACTGCGGTAGTATTCGCGCCAGTTCGCCTCGCCGGGATAGATCGGCGGATGGATGGCTTTGGTCGGGTACGGTTCTGCCATGCCCACCTGATGCATAAAACGCAGGATGTGCTCGGTGCGATGCCCGTCGGCAACGCCGGTCAGGATGGCGAGCAGATTGGCCAGGCTGTCGCACCAGTCGCCGAACTCGCGAAAGGCGACCCACGGAAGGTAGAACGGTCGGCTGGAAATCATGCCAATATTGTGATAGAGCATGAACCATTCCAGTCGCATTGCCTTCAAACGCTCGAGGTGCTCGGCGAAATGTTCTGCTACCCAACAGCGGTCGATCCAGAAAAGAAGATTGATCCGTTCATGAATGCCCGCTGCGTCAATTGTTAGTCGATGCGCCGCCATCTGCGGCTCGACGACGGCGCGCAGTTGCTCGTGCGCCAGTGCAGCCGCGTAGTACAGGACATTGTCGTAGAGCGTGTTGTAGCGCACAGCCAACAGGTCCATCCAGTTGCCTGCTTCGGGAATTTCGATCAGACCGCACTCGTTCATATCCTGGTATTCGAGCCAGACCATTGCCCGGTCGATCACGCGCCAGTGCTCCCGCACGAACGCTGCGTCGCCGGTGGCGCAGTAGTGAAGATAGTGACCTAGAATGAACCAGAGGTTCGAGTCGGCAGCGCCGGCGTTCTCGGTGCTGATGTAGCCGGTGTCGGGGTTGATGTTCAGCGGAATGAGTCCACGGCGTGACTGCGCTGCGCCGAGAGTCTCGAGCGCTGCACGGCTGCATGCGATCAGTTCGGGATCGCCGCTGGCGACCGCTCCCAGCATTATGATGCCGTTGTCGCGCGCCCAGATCTGCGGATAACCGGCAGCCAGCGCCGACGCCCGAAATCCGACCGGCGTCCGGCAACGATGGAGCGTTTCGAGAGCGCGCTCGCGCGCTTCATTGATCAGATGGTGATGCTGATTCATAGTGCTGTTCCTGATGACTCAGACTGTGCCTGCATATCCAGAAAGCGCAGGATGTATCGCCTGTGTTTCCCCGTGTTGCTGCGCCCTGGCACGCATGCGCGGCAACATTGCCCATCACTCTTGCATGCGATACAATCCATACGCCATGGAACATATTCTACGCCTGCATTCCAATCTGCTGTTTACGATCCTTGTGGTCTTTGGCATTCTGGCGCTCTGGTCGCTGATGCTCGGGTTGCTGCGTCGTCCGGTCGGGCAATGGCTCCTCAGCGGGATGGCAATTGGGGTGCTGCTGGTTCTGGCGGAGTGCATCCTTGGCATACTAATGATCATCCAGGGATTGCGCCCGTTTCGCACAGAGATGCACATCCTCTATGGCATCATCGCGTTGTTGACCATCCCTATCGCCCATTCGTCGGCGCGCAACCGTGAGCCGCGCTCGCAGGGGTTGATGTATGCGTTCGCATGCATGTTCGTGTGCGTTATTGCGCTACGTGCCGTCGAAATGGCGCGTCCTTGAGCGCACTGCGCCCACATCGCAATGGAACGCGCCATATTGGGAGAACGCTCGCAAGCAATGGACGGAATACCCATCGTTCACCTGTCGCCGCCGGCTGGTCGGGCGTGGCTCACATGGAACGGGAAGCGCCTGCCCACGCCGCTCTCTGTGCCCCCTGCCGTCGAAATCGAACGCTGCGGCGTCGGCGATAATCTTCTGCTTCACGGCGAGAACCTTGCTGCGTTGGCGTGGCTACTCGCCAACGGCTACCGACGACGGATCAACCTGATCTACATCGATCCACCGTTTGGCTCGGGCATCGATCGCGCGCGGCGCGTCCGCCTGCGCGGTCCTGGTCCGGCGCGCCTCATACCGGCTGCCGAGGTTGAATACTGCGACACATGGGATGACGATGCCTATCTCCAGTTTATGTATGAGCGACTGATTGCGCTGCGCGACCTGCTCGCCGATGACGGCTGCATCTACCTGCACTGCGACTTTCGCAAGGCGCACCACCTCCGCTGTTTGATGGACGAAGTCTTTGGCGCTGAACGGATGCTCAACGAAATCATCTGGTTCTACCCGCGCGGCGGCGACGGTGAACGCCAGTTTAACCGCAAGCATGACACCATCCTGCTCTACGCCCGGGGTGACCGCTGGACGTTCAACTATGACGCGGTGCTCATTCCCTACACTCGTCGTCAGATTGCTCGCTTTCGCCAGGAAGACGAACGCGGACGCTACTACTGGAATGTCAATCCACGCGGCGAGCGCGTCAAAACGTATTTGCGCAAACCGGGCATTGGAGCTTACGATGTCTGGACGATCCCGATCGATGCCGCACTGGTGCGCGACCTCGGCTACCCGACTGCAAAACCGCTGGCGCTGCTCGAGCGCATTATTCGCGCTTCATCTCGACCGGGCGATCTGGTGCTCGACTGCTTCGCCGGGTCGGGAACGACCGCAGTGGCGGCGCAGCATCTGGAACGCCGCTGGATTGCTTGTGATGCAAACCCTGGCGCCATTCAGGTTACAGCGCGCCGTCTCCGCCAGGCAATCCTCGAGCGCGCGCCGCTGTCCGTTGGATTTTCGACGTGGCGGATTGGTGATGCCGTGCCGGCGCCACAGGGCGAGGCCGGTATTCGAGTTCTGCATCGGAACGAACAGGTCACCGTTGTTGTGGAGGCGTACTCCAGTTCCGCGCTGGCAACCCTCTCCGGCGATCCCTCCGAGTGGCGCCGCATCGTTGACGAAATCCTGATCGATCCGATGTATGATGGCACAGTGTTTCGCCCGGTCATCATAGATGCGCCGCTGCGCCGCAGTGCGCTTGTGCGCGGCGCGTACACCATGGCGCGAGAAGCCATCAGCGCATCCCTGGCGCTCAAAATTGTCGATATAACTGGCGGCGAAGCGTTCACGATTGTGTCGATCTGATGCGTGTCCTGATACGAATGTTGCTTGACTCGCTCTGTATAAGAGTGTATACTTCCTGAAGCCGGCATGTCCGGTCGGTTCGTTGTGCTCTCTCGCCAGAAACGACGCCTGGAATACGCGATGGTACTGCCTGTCGTTCAGGTTTCACGCTGATCGTGAACGATAATGGAACATTCGCAGGAACGGAAGCGCTGCGACGGTAACGAGCGCAGACGCGCTATGGGGAAACGACGAGACGGTTTCCTCTCCAGGCTCATTCGGGAGAGCGTTCTGATGAAGGGATATGGACGCGAACTCTGGTCATAGTCGCGCGCGGCAGCACCACCATGGCTGCGCGCCGGTCACCTCACTCGCTGCGGGGGAAGGCAGCGCCGGCAGTCGCTTCTAGCGGCTTACGCCTTTCTGTGGTCACGCGCCCCCGCAGCACGAGGCTGCGGGGGCTTTTTTGGGCGCATTATACCAATTACGATTGAAGATGCCGCATTCTTGTCATTCCGAGCGGGTTCGCGCAAGACCCCTCGCTCTGCTCGGGGTGACAATGCCGGATGGTCACAGGTAATTGGTATTACCTCACGCTCCAGGTCCTCCTGCGATCGGCGGCGTCTTGAGTGCATCAACGGGCATGCCGTTGACCGCCGCGCGTTCGGTTGACAATCTGCCTGCAATGCTGTCAACGGAGGACTGCCATGACTGCGCTTTCTCTGCGCGCCATTCCTGCAACCAGGCGCGCATCTGCGCTCTACTGCGCAACCAGCGGCAGCGGGTTTCCGCTGTTGTTCATTCACGGCTTTGGCGCCAGTGGTGATGAGTTTCAGCCGCTTGCCAGCCAGCTTGCCAAACGGTATCAGACCATTGTGCCAGATCTGCGCGGGCACGGTCGGAGCCGCCGGCTACCGCTCGCCGACAGCATCGAGCGCATGGCGACAGATGTGGGAGATTTGCTCGATCTCCTCGGCATTGGTCGTACCTTTGTCGTCGGTCACGCGGGTGGATCGGCGATTGCAGCGCACCTTGCCGCCGATCAGCCAGCGCGTGTGTGTGGACTCGTGCTCATTTCACCACCTGCGATCACACCACCGGAACGCCGATCATTCGGCGCGCGTCTGCGCGATGGTTTGAGCGCCGCGTTCAACCGCAACGACAATGCTGGCGACCACGATGCTCAGGCATGCCAGCGCCTGCTCCAGAAGGCTGATTATCGTGCTCAATTGCGCTCGATTACGGCGCCTACGCTGGTCATCGCCGGGGATCACGATCCGAACCCAACCGCGCGTCAGGTGCGCGAGATCGCACATATGGTCGGCAATGGCACGTCTGTGATCGTGAGAGGAGGCAGCGCCAGCCTGTTGCCCAAACACGCCGACGCATTGATCGATGTGCTGGCGCCCTGGTTTGAGCAGCAGGAGCGCACTGCATGACCGCCCCGCTCGATCTGGACCTGCTCGAGCAGCAGGTGCGCGCCGCCCTCGAAACTGAGGACATCACAACCCTGCGCGAGTTGGTGGCGCGCATCTACCCCCCTGACCTGGCAGATATTATCGAGCGCCTCGATGATGAGGATCAACAGCGCGTCTTCAGTCTGCTGGAACTCTCGCAAGCCGCCGATGTGCTCGATGAAGCCAGCATCGACACCGCGCGCGAGTTGATCGGTCAGATGCCGGTCGAACAGGCTGCCGACATTCTGGAAGAACTCGACAGCGACGACGCTGCCGCGATTCTTACCGAAGATGTGCCCGAACGGCAAAACGAACTGCTGGCAGCGATGGCGCCCGAGGAGGCTGCCGATGTTCGTGAATTACTCCGCTATCCGCCCCAGAGCGCCGGTCGCCTGCTTAACGATCGGTTCGTCGCCCTGCGCGAGAGCGATACGGTCGCCGATGCCATGGAACGCTTGCGCAACATCGTTCATGATGCTGCCGTCATCGTGTATCTCTACGTGCTGGACCAACACGATCGCCTCATCGGTACGGTCAGTCTGCGGCGATTGCTGGTCGATTCTCCCAACCGACCGATCATCGAATTAATGCGCCCTTCGCCTCTCGCCGTCCAACCTGAAACCGACCAGGAAGAAGTCGCGCGCATGGTGGCGCGCTACGACCTTGCCGCGTTGCCCGTCGTCGATGGCGAGGGACGGATGCTCGGCGTTGTCACCGTCGATGATGTGATGGATGTGCTGTTGGAAGAAGGAACGGAGGACGTGCTGAAGTTTGGCGCGGTGGCGCAGGGGCAGGCGGACGAGACGTACTTTACGACACCGATTGTAGCATCGGTGCGGCGGCGAATCGTCTGGCTGCTGTTCCTCTTCGTCGCCGGTTCGATCACTGCCAACGTCCTGCGCCTGTTCGAAACAGAGCTGGAACAGGTTGTGGCGCTCTCGTTCTTCATCCCATTGCTGATCGGCACCGGCGGCAACACCGGCGCGCAGACCGTCTCGACACTCATTCGCGCTATGGCGCTCAACGAAGTGCGTCTGCGCGACGTGTGGCGTGTGCTGGTGCGTGAACTGCTGGTTGGCATCATTCTCGGTGTGCTCCTGGCAATCATCGCGTTTGGGCGCGCTTTCCTCGAAGTGCCTATGGCATCGCTGGCGATCACCGTGGCGCTGTCCGTGATGGCTATTTGCATCTGGGCAAACATTATTGGCGCGATGGTTCCGATGGCAGCCCGACGGGTTGGCATTGATCCTGCGCTCATTTCGGCGCCGTTGATCACGACGCTGGTCGACGCCAGCGGTCTGGCGATTTATCTCCTCATTGCAAAATTGCTGCTGGGATTGTGAGCGCCCCACACATTGCCTCCTTTCGTTCGTAACGGCGCCATCTGGTTCGATCTGATCCGTCAATTGCGATTTCTCTACTCTTGTGTGAAGAAATTCCATCTTTCCCACCGTACACGCCATTGATACACTGACAACAGTGAGATTCGGCATACACCTCCTTCAAGCCGGACAGCAGACGGCGTTACTGACCAGGAGCATTCGCAATGACATCACGACTGACCGGTATGCGCGGTCCGCTGACCGGACGCACTTTTGACATCGGCGATCAACCGCTCACCATCGGGCGCGCTGCTGACAATCATATCGCCATCGCCAGTCCGCGCGCCTCGCGCCATCACGCGCAGATTCGGCGCGAGGGCGCGTCGTTTGTCCTCTACGACCTCGGCAGCGCCAACGGCACGCTCGTCAACGGGCAGCGCGTGCAGCGCGCCGTGTTGCAGCCCGGTGACCTGATCGACATTGGTGATGAGGTCTTTCGATTCGAGGCTTCGTATCAACAGGATGCAACCGTGTTGAGCGCACCTCCACCACATGCGTACCCGTCGCAACCTGCCGCGCCCGCTTACCCGCCACCGTCTCCGGCGGCCCCGCCGCACCCGGCTGCACCGATACACCCGCCTCAATACCAGTCTCCGGCAGCTCCGCCGCCACAACCGGCCTACCCGCCGCAACCGGTCTACCCGTCCCAGCCGCCTCCCATTTCGCCCCAGATGCCGCCTGCTGCTCAACCACCGATGTATGCGCCGCCGCGTTCCGGGAAAGGCGGTCGCTCCTGCCTGCTGGCAGTGCTGCTGCTGCTGGCGCTGGTCTGTGTGGCCGGCGCTGCGGGCGCTTTCATCTTCCGCGACCGCCTGCGCGACGTTCCCGGTATTGGTAATCTGCCGGGCATCGGCGGCGGCCCAACCATGACGCGCCCGCCCATCCAGACCGGCAGCGCTGCGGTCGGCAGCGGACAGGCTGCCGCCATTGCTATGCCCGGCGGCGGACCGATGATTGAAGTGCCACCGGGCGCTGTGCCGACCAACCCTGATGGCTCCCCCGGCATGTTGACCTTCTCAGTCGCGCCCGCCCCCGACCAACCGGTCAACCTGTCGCCCGATATGGCGCTCAGTGGATCGCTCTACCAATTCGAGCCGGAAGACGTGACCTTCGCCGTACCGGTGCGCATCACGTTGCCGATCCCCGCCGGAACCGACCCGGCGCGGGTGATGGGACTGATCACGCGCGATCCGCAGAGCGGCGCATGGGCGCCGGTCGCAGGAGTAGTCGACTTTGCCGCGCGCACGGTCAGCGCCGATGTGACCCACTTCTCGCCCTACGGTGTGTACAGCTACACTGGCAGCGATCTTGACGCCTGGTATCGCGCCAACGGTGGCTGGTTCGTGATCGAAAATCAATTGCTGAGCGGCGATAAGCCTTATCCAGGGTGCCGTAACCTGCCGCGCGCGCTGTACGTCAACGTCTGCATTCAACAGGCGAATCCAGGTGATCCGGGTCTCTCCTACCTGTTGCCCGCCGACAATCTGCTGGCGCGGGGACCACGCAATGACTTCGGCGCGCCCTATCGCCCGCTGAAAACGTGGCTTCCTGCCGGCACGTACCGGGTTGTCCACTATGTATTCATGAGCGAGATCAACACCGATCCCATGTATGTGCCGTGCTTCGGCTGGTGGGTCAAACCGCCACAGATAATCAACCTGAAGGCAGGGCAGACGGTTACTTTCGGGCCTTTCAGTGAGCATGACGGGACCTCCATGACCTCGTTCGATGTGAAGACCTGCACCGGCATGCCTGCGTCAGGGACGCCCGTGGTGGGGCAACCGACGTCGCAACCGCCGCCGCAACCGCCTGTGGAAACGTCCGGCGTCTGCCCGGCGAAGATGAATGGCGAGTGGGATGCCAACCTGACACTGCGTGAAACGAACGATCCAGATTTGCAGGACGAGATTGGCAACGTGGACACGGGTATTTTTGTCTTTCAGATCAACGGAAACGATGCGCAGGTCCAGATTGTCGAACCAGACGGTGCGCGCAGTGACCCTGCCAGCGGATCGTGCAGTGTGCAAAACGGGCGCTTTGTCATCACAATATCGGAAACAAACAGCAACGCAGGGCTTGTGTTCAAACTCCAGTTCAACGGAGATGATCGGATGACCGGCGAAGTCACCGTTTCAGAAGGAGAGAAATACGCCACCGGTGACATCGATATGATCCGCCGAACCGGATCAGGGGAGTCATCTCCCGGCGATCAGCCTGTGGTCTGCACCCAGGAAGTCGAGATCATCAACAACAAGTATCTCGGCGCGTGCGGCGTTAGTGATACACAGACGTTCGAGCTGGCCCAGCGTGCATTTGTCGCTCGCATTCGAGTCTGGCACAATCCAGAGATCACCGAGACTGATACGCCGTATGTGACGATTACCGGTCCCGATGGCTATAACTTCTCAGGAAACACGGCAAAAGGCGGTTGTTACGCTGGTTGGTGCGAGGCGATGGTCTCGCTCAATCAATACCTGGACCCAGGAACCTACCAGTTGTCCATTCCGACTGCTTCGATCTGCGCAGATCCAAGCGGGAAGACCACCCTGATCCTCTATGGATGCTTTATGCCCGGGCAATCCTCGGATTTTACCCCCGGTTGTGCGGCGATGACTGGCGTCTGGAACACGACGATGATGCTGCGTTCGTCGACCAACTCCAACGTTCCGACAGGAGGAACACGACAGGGGGTGTTGACCCTGCGCGTCGAGGGCGATTCGGCTGAGGTGCAATGGACAGAGGGCGGCAGAAGCAGCCCGGTAGTTGGTGGAACGTGCGCAGTCCAGGGTGATCGATATCAGATCACTCTGAATCAGCAGGTGGAGGCGTTGCTCCCGCCCGGAGCGCCCCTGCCGCCGCCAAATGCGCAGGCGCCGCTCGAAGAAGTCTTATTCCCCGTTACCTTTGATCTTCAATTTGAAGGCGGTGATCGCCTGACAGGCATCGTCACGTCACGGGCTGATAGTTACGAATATAAGAGTGATGTTGTGATGTCGCGCCGATAAGAGATGCCCGTCACCCTGGCCAGCGCGCGCCTGGCTGCACTTCCTGGCGCGCGGGCCGGTTCGCTCCGCTGCTGCCCCGTACTCCGCCGGGTGACGGGCGTCTCCGCCGACGCGCGCCTGGCTGCACTTCCTGGCGCGCGGGCCGGTTCGCTCCGCTGCTGCCCCGTACTCCGCCGGGTGACGGGCATCTGCGTTCGCGATAGTCTGTCGCACCAGTCATCGGTGGAAGCGTTGACACGCCTGCTATGCTGAAAACAATGGCTTTCCAGCATCATTGTTCTCAGAAAGAGGCTTGCATGACACGCGGCGCGATATGGGTCGCTCTGTTACGCGTTGTACGCACACATCATCTGCAATTGCGCTATGGGCTGATCGGCGCAGCACATACCACCGATGCATTGTTGACGAGCAGTGTGGCAGGTGTTGTGACCACGTCGGGAAATACGGCACTCTCCCAGGGATTTGCGGGCGCGCTGTTTGCCGGTCACGACGCGACACTGACCAGCAGCGGCAGCATGATCATCACTGCCGGGCACGATCTGGAAGTGCAGGGTGGAGGTGGCGGCATGCTGCTCGCCGACACAGTGTATGTTGCCGATACCACCGTTCCTCTGGTGATTGCGCGCAACGTGAACGCTTCTGGAAACACCCGTATCCTGCTGAACACACCGCAAGCGATTGCGCTTGGACTGGCCTGCGGCGCCGCGCTGGCGTTGATCGGCGCTATCATTCGCCGCCGGCGGGGCAGTCGGGTATAATAGAAAGAACGTTGTTTCACGCAAGTGAGTGTCTATGAGTCTATCGACACGCCCGACCATCGGCGTCGTCGGCGCACTGTTCGAGCGCCGAAACGCTTCAACCATCAGTGGTATCGGTCGCTCCTACCTCGCGGCAGTGGAAGCAGGCGGCGGCATTCCGCTCCTGATCCATCTGACTGAGGATGATGATGTGGTCGATATGCACTATCAGCGCTGCAACGCGCTGCTGTTCTGTGGCGGCGGTGACATCGCGCCAGTCCACTATGGGCAGACGCCACACCCGCTTCTGGGTCCGATTGAGGAACTGCGCGATCGGGTCGAGCTACGCCTGGCGCGCCGTGCTGTCGTTGATCGCAAGCCCGTCCTCGGTATCTGCCGCGGCATTCAATTGCTGAATGTCGCGCTTGGCGGCACGCTCTACCAGGACATTAACGACGAATTGCCAGGAACACTTGACCACCGCGAGTCGTCGCAGCGCAACGACCGGGCATCCCTGGCGCATTCGCTCACCCTTGAGCACGACTCATGGCTGGCGGAGATTCTGGGTGCGACCACGATTGCGGTCAACACGCTCCACCATCAGGCAGTGCGCGATGTGGCGCCCGATCTACGTGTTGTCGGGCATGCGCCCGACGGGGTGATCGAAGCGGTTGAGGGTACGGGCAATTCGTTCATCGTTGGTGTTCAGTGCCATCCCGAAGAACTATGGCAATCCGCCGAGCCACGCTGGCAGCGGCTGTTTACCGGCTTCGTTGCGCAGGTGGCATCCATCGCGGGACGAACACCCGGGTAAGCGAAGGCGTGGTCTCCGCCTACCCGGTCACGCTTCCGTTCAAGGGCGGACAGCATGCATAAGCATAGCGGGCATGCATGGCGTTAGGATGCACCGTTTGACCCTCACCCTTCACCCCGCTCCCGCGCGCGGGAACGGGGTGACTAGCGCCGTTCCACAGCCCGAAGGCATGGCGAAGGCCACGCCTCGATCAGGGCAGGCGCTCTGTTCGCTCACAGCATCGCTTGCATGCCTCGCACTGGCGGCAGCACAGCGTTCTCTGGACAGGATCAAGAAGGTCAACGCCTATGCAGCCACTGGTCGGCATTATTATGGGATCGATGTCGGACTGGGAAACGATGCGTCATGCGGCACAGACGCTGGACGAACTGGATGTGCCTTTCGAGACGCACATCGTTTCGGCGCACCGCACCCCCGATCTTCTGTTTGAGTATGCAGCAAGCGCTGAAGAACGCGGCATCGAAGTCATTATTGCAGGCGCCGGCGGTGCGGCGCACCTGCCCGGCATGACCGCCGCGAAAACGGTGTTGCCGGTGCTGGGTGTGCCGGTTGAGTCGCACGCGTTGCGCGGGCTGGACTCGCTCCTATCGATTGTGCAGATGCCGGCTGGCGTTCCGGTCGGAACACTGGCGATCGGGCGAGCCGGCGCTATCAACGCCGCAATCCTTGCGGCTGCGATCCTCGGCAATCGCTATCCTCACATTCGCGCTGCACTGCGACGGTTCCGTGAACAGCAAACCCAACGGGTCCTCCTGTCTCCTGATCCACGTGAGCAAAGCCAATGAATGATAGATTAATCGGTGTTCTGGGCGGAGGGCAATTGGGGCGAATGCTGGCGCTCGCCGGTTATCCGCTCGGTTTCCGCTTCCGCTTCCTCGATCCTGCCGATGATGCGCCGGTTCGCTACCTGGCAGAGCAGGTTGTCGCATCATACGACGACCATTTAGCCGTGGCACAGTTCGGCAGCGGGTTGATAGTCGTCACCTATGAGTTTGAGAATGTACCGGTGGCGACGGCGCGCGCGCTCGAGCAGCATATACCGGTGTTTCCACCGCCGCAGGCGCTTGAGGTTGCACAGGATCGTCTCGCGGAAAAGCGCTTCTTCACACAACTGAACATTCCAACCGCGCCGTTCGCGCCGGTGGACGACCGCGCGTCGCTTGATGCAGCAATCGAGCGTATTGGGCTGCCTGCTCTTCTGAAGACGCGACGCCTGGGGTATGATGGCAAGGGGCAGGCATTGATCGGGCAGCGTGCAGACATCGAAGACGCCTGGCGCGCACTTGGCGGGCAGCCGCTTATCCTCGAAGGGTTTGTTTCGTTTGTGCGTGAACTTTCCGTCCTGGCAGTGCGCGGGCAGGATGGCGCCGTCGCGTGCTACCCGCCGGTCGAGAATCTGCACCGCAATGGCATTCTGTATCGCTCGATCGCCCCTGCGCCCGGGCTTGCCACCGAGGTGCAACTGCTGGCGGAGACCTATGCGCGCCGGGTGCTCGAAGCGCTCGACTATGTCGGCGTTCTGGCAATCGAGATGTTTGAAGTGGAACCTGACCGTACCGGCGGCGCTCGCCTGCTGGCGAACGAAATGGCGCCGCGCGTCCACAATTCTGGTCATTGGACGATTGATGGCGCTGTGACGAGTCAGTTCGAGAACCACCTGCGCGCCATCGCCGGTCTGCCGCTCGGCGACGCCTCAGCGCGCGGTTGCGCCGCGATGGTCAACCTTATCGGCGGATTGCCCGATGTGACGATGCTGCTGGCGCTGCCTGATACTCATCTGCACCTCTATGACAAAGCGCCGCGACCGGGGCGCAAACTGGGACATGTAACCGTCTGCGCCGTGGATGCAGAGCGCCTGGCAGAGCGCCTGGCAGTCGTCGAACGGTATGTTCTGGCGAGCACGAAGTGATTGCCTCGTTATTCCGTTTACGCCAGGCGGCGCAACGGGTCGCGCGGTGGATGAGGCGCGATGCTTCGCTGCGCTCATCATAACACCAGAGGACCGGTTCCCCATTGCTTTCTCACATGAGGTCTCGAACAAATGGTATCCATATTCTTCATCTGGCTGATCAACCTGACGCGGCGCGTCCGCAACCTGTGGCGGCGGTTGCTGCGGCGGCAGGTTGCATTTGTGCGCATCCCAATCGGTGGGGCGCTGCCAGAGTTCGCGCCGGCGCCGCCGTGGTGGGCGCACCGCTTCTTTGGGGCAGCGGCGCCACCGAGCCTCAGTGAGTTGCGTCGTCGCTTCGAGTGGTTGGCGTCTGACCCGCAAGTGAAAGGCGTTGTGCTCGACATTGGGACTCTGACCTGTGGATGGGCGACGATCCAGAACCTGGATCAGGACATCCGCAGGTTTCGCGAGCAGGGCAAACTGGCTGTTGCGCGTATCACAAACCCTGACACAAAGACCTATGTTGCAGCATGCGCTGCCGATCTAATTGTGGCGCCGCCGGTGAGTTTACTGACCGTTACCGGTCTGTACGCCGAAGTGCGGTTTCTCAAAGATGCGCTGGCAAAAGTGGATGTGAGCGTAGAAGTGACGGCAGTGTCGCCGTACAAAACGGCGGGCGACTCGCTGGCGTGCTCGGAAATGTCGCCAGAAAACCGCGAGCAGATTGAACGGCTGCTCGATCAGCGTTATGCGTTGATCGTCGAGACCATCGCCAACGCGCGACATAAGACCGTCGATGAGGTGTGTTCGCTCATCGATACCGCACCGTGGAGCGCCCGGCGCGCCCAGGAAGCCGGTTTGATCGATGCCGTGCTGTACGAGGACGAACTGCCCGCTTTTCTTGCATCACGCACTGGCGCGTCTCCGGCAAAACTGCCAGAGATCGCCGAATGGAGTCAGGCGCGGCGCGCTCTGCGCCTCCCACTGTTGCGCCACCATCGTCGTCTGGTCGGTGTTGTCGCTGTGGAAGGGACGATCGCGCCGGGAACCAGCCGCCAGATTCCGCTGCCGATCCCGCTGATCGGTGGTCAAATCGCCGGAAGCGAGAGTATCGTGCAGGCGCTGCGTCAGGCAGAGCGCAATCCGCGTCTTGCTGCTGTGATTCTTTATGTCAACTCACCCGGCGGCAGTGCGTTCGACTCAGAACTGATCTGGCGCGAAGTGCGGCGTCTCGACCGGCGCAAGCCGGTGGTGGCGGTGATGGGGGACGTCGCGGCTTCAGGCGGCTACTACGTCGCATCCGGTGCGCGCACTATTCTGGCTCAACGTGGAACAATTACCGGCAGCATTGGCGTTCTGATCGTCCGTCCGGTTATTGACGGTCTCGTGAAGCGCGCTGGCGTGAACACCGTCGCCATCGGGCGCGGCGCAAACAGCGCATTCTTTATCAGCGATGCGCCAACTGAACAGGAACGCGCGGCGGTGCGCGCATTGATCGACGACAGTTACACCGTCTTCAAACAGCGCGTGATGGAAGGGCGATCAATGTCCGAAGAGGCGCTTGAACCGCTGGCAGGCGGGCGCGTCTGGATGGGGGGAGAAGCGCATGAGTCCCATTTGATCGATGACGTCGGCGGTATGCCGGAGGCGCTGTTGAAGGCGCAGGAACTCGCCGGACTGCCCCGCGATCAGACGGCGCCGCTGGTTCTGATCGGCGGCGGACGCGGACGCCTGGCGCCGCAGACATTCCCTGAAGAGCCATCGAAGACGTTGCGCGAGGCGCTGGCGCTTTTGCGTCAACCGCTGATCTGGGCTATATTGCCGTTTTTTGAATAGGAGAGTGTGGTACAATTGAGGAAGATCGTTTGCAATCAATGACCGTATCAGTTGGTCACTGGAGGTTTTTGCCGTGTCTCTCGCAAACAAAAGCGCGAGCGGCGCTGTAATCGATGTCAACGAACGCACCTTTCGCGCGGAGGTGCTGGAGCGTTCGCGCACTGTTCCGGTCGTGGTCGATTTCTGGGCGCCCTGGTGTGGTCCGTGCCGTGTGCTGGGACCGATCCTTGAAAAACTGGCAATCGAGGCGAAAGGCGCCTGGATTCTGGCAAAGTTGAATGTGGACGAAAACCCGCGCCTGGCGCAGATGTTCCAGGTGCAGGGCATCCCGGCAGTCAAGGCGTTCCGCGATGGTCGGGTGGTGGACGAGTTCACCGGCGCACTGCCTGAGTCGCAGGTGCGCGCCTGGCTGAAACGGCTCGGTCCACTTGCACCGGTATCGCCGGCAGATCGACTGGCGGATGAGGCAGCAGCGCTTGAAGAACGCGATCCGCTCAGCGCAAAAGCGCGCTATGAAAGTGCGCTCAACATCGAACCCAACCACAGTGCAAGCCTGTTCGGATTGGGGCGGTTGATGGTACGTGCTGGCGATCCGGCAGGCGCTGAGTTGTTGAAGAAGATCCCCTCCGATGCACCGCAGTGGAAGCAGGCGCAGGCATGGCTCACCCTCGCCGACCTGATCACTGAGGCGGAAGACACCAATCCATCGGCGCTGCTGGAACGAATCGATCAGAACCCGGCAGATCTCGAGGCGCGCTGGTTGCTGGCGGCGCATCAGGTGCGTGGTCAGCGGTACGCCGATGCAATCGAAACGCTGCTGGGGATTGTTATGCGTAATCGCGCCTTTCGGGACGATGGTGCGCGCAAGGTGCTGCTGGCGCTGTTCACTGCGCTCGGCGATCAGCATCCGCTGACAGTCAAAGGTCGGCGTGATCTGGCGAATGTGATGTTTTAGGGGTCATGGGGCAGGGGTTAGAGCGATGAGATCAGTGAGGGCGCTGATCATAACCCTTAATACTAATTACGATTGAAGATGCCGCATGCGTGTCATTCCGAGCCCTTCGCTTCGCTCAGGGTAAACGCAGCGAGGAATCGGCGCGGGTCGCGCACGACCCCTCGCTCTGCTCGGGGTGACCATGCCGGATGTTCAGAGGTAATTGGTATAACCCCTGACCCATCTCGCAGTTCCATGTTCCATGATTGATCTACTATTAGACGCCTACCAGTACTTCCTCGCCAATCAATCCCGTTTCTGGACTGCTGCAACCCAACATCTGTGGATCAGCTCGGCGGCGCTGGCGATCAGCATCGCTGCCGGGTTGCCTCTTGGCATCTGGACGGCGCACGAGGCACGCATCGGGCAGTGGACGATCAACCTGTTCGGCGCACTTCGTCTGGCGCCGAGTCTCGCTGTGCTGTTCCTGGTGCAACCCTACCTCGGCATCGGCACGATGCCGGCGCTTGTCGCGCTGACGCTCCTGGCGGTGCCGCCGGTGCTCATTGCCACATATGCCGGAATACGCGCAGTGGATCGCGGCGTGAGCGAAGCGGCGCGCGGCATGGGAATGACCGCCGGACAAATCCTCTGGCGCGTAGAACTCCCGCTGGCGCTGCCGTCGATAGTCGGCGGTGTGCGCACCGCAGCGGTCGAGGTGATCGCAAGCGCCACGTTAGCCGCCTTCATCGGCGGAGGCGGGCTTGGCATCTTTATCACCCGTGGCTACGCTCTGTTCGATACCCGCATCATGCTTGTCGGCGCCATCCCGGTGGCGTTGCTGGCGCTCATGGCAGAGTTGTCGCTGGGGTGGATGCAACGGCGTCTGGCATCCGGGCTGGACGCTGCAACGTAATACAAAAAAGGAGGTTTATGGTGCGATCTCTTCGGTTTTTTGTCGCGTTCACCACGCTGGTCGGTCTGGTTCTTGCTGCATGCAGTGCACCCGCTCAAACCACACAACCCACGGCTGTACCGCAACCCGCTCCCGCAGATGCCACTCCGGTCCGCATTGGCTCGAAGAACTTCACCGAAGCGATTCTGGTTGCCGAAATGTATGCGCTGGCGCTGGAAGATGCCGGCATTCGCGTCGAGCGCAAGTTCAACCTCGGTGCAACGCCAGTGGCGCACACGGCGCTGGTGAATGGCGAAATCGATCTGTACCCGGAGTACACGTCGACCGGTCTGCTCGAAGTGCTCAAGCAAGCGCCGATTGCCGACGCCAGAGGCATTCTGGAGGCGGTGCGCAAGGGGTACGAAGAGCAATTCCAGGTGACCTGGCTCGAACCATCGCCATTCAACAACACGAATGCGCTGGCAATGACCCGGCAGCGCGCTGAAGAACTGGGGATCAGAACCTACTCCGATCTGGTAGCGCATTCTGGCGATCTGAAACTTGGCGGTCCGCCGGAGTTTCCCGAGCGTGAGGACACCAAAGGTTTGATGGCTGCCTATGGGTTCGATCCGAAGTTTATCGAAGAGAACTTCGTGCAACTCGACACCGGCGCATTGCGCTACGAGGCGCTTACCAAAGGTGACATCGATGTGGTCGTCGCATTCGGCACCGACGGGCAGATTAATGGGTTGGGTCTGGCGCTGCTGGAGGACGATAAGAACTACTACCCCATCTATCAGATTGCGCCGGTCATTCGCCAGGATGCCCTGGCAGCCAACCCACAGATTGCCGAGACGCTCAACCGGTTGGCGCCGCTCCTGACGAATGATGTCATGTCCGGTTTGAACTGGCAGGTCGATGGACCGGAGAAGAAGGAGATCGCCGACGTGGCGCGCACCTTCCTGCAACAACAGGGATTTATCAAGTAGACCCATGGCATTCATCATCGCCGATCGACTGACCAAAACGTTTCCCGGCGAGACTCGTCCGGCAGTCGATCAGGTATCATTCGAAATCAAGAAGGGTGAGTTCGTCGTTTTGCTGGGACCATCCGGTTGCGGCAAGACGACACTGCTCAAGATGATCAACCGTCTCTATGAGCCGACTGAGGGCCGGCTGTTGATTGATGGCGTCGATGCGCGGTCGATGCCTGCAACGGAATTGCGCCGTCGCATCGGGTATGTGATCCAGCAAACCGGTCTGTTTCCCCATTTGCGTATCGAACAGAATATCGCAGTCGTGCCACAGTTGCTCAAGTGGGATCGCGCGCGGATCGAAGCGCGGATCGATGAACTGCTTGATCTGGTAGAACTGCCGCGCGCGTACCGCAAGCGGTATCCGCGCCAACTCTCCGGCGGCGAGCAGCAGCGCGTCGGTCTGGCGCGCGCGCTGGCTGCCGATCCATCCCTTATGCTGATGGACGAGCCGTTCGGCGCGCTCGACGCTATCACGCGCGCCCGTTTGCAGGACGAACTGCTGCGTATTCAGCAGCGCCTCCACAAAACGATTCTGTTTGTGACCCACGATGTGGATGAAGCGCTCCGCCTGGCGGATCGGCTATTAATTATGCGCGCCGGGCATATCGTGCAGTTCGACACGCCGCTGGCGGTGCTGGCAGCGCCAGCAGACGATTTCGTGCGCGACCTGCTCAGCACGGATGATGTGCTGCGCCGCCTCAGTCTGCTGACTGTCGCCGACGCGCTGGCGGACAACGGCGCCGGCAAGCGCCTTGCCGAAAACGATGCGCAGGAGACGCTGCAACCAGGCGATACGCTGCGTGAGGCGCTCATTCGCGTCCTGCGGGCAGGCGGTCAGGCGCTGCCGGTCGTCGCCAATGGACAGAACGTGGGGGAGATTTCGCCGGATACCATCGCCTCGGTGCTGACACGCACAACCCATGCGTTATCTGATTGACAACCTTCCCTATGTGCTGAGCCTGGCAGGGCAGCACCTGCTGATGTCGGGCGTAAGCCTTGCGATTGCGCTGGCGATTGCGCTGCCGATGGGGATCATCTGCGCGCGCGTTGCGTGGCTGCGTAGCCTGGTGCTGGGGATTCTGGGCATTATCTACACTATTCCAAGCCTCTCGCTCTTTGTCCTCCTCATTCCCTTCACCGGTCTGGGGCTACGCCCGGCGGTGATTGCTTTGGTCGCGTATGCGCAACTGGTGCTGGTGCGGAATGTGGTCGTCGGGCTGACCGGCATCGACCCGGCGATTGTCGAAGCGGCGCGCGGCATGGGAATGACGGCGCTCCAGCGGCTGTGGCGGGTGGAACTGCCGCTGGCATTGCCGATCATCCTGGCGGGGGTGCGCGTGGCGACGCTTTCGATCATCGCCATTGGGACGATTGCAGCATTCATCAACGCGGGCGGACTCGGGCTGTTGTTGTTCGATGGCGTGCGCAGCAGCAACCCGGAAAAGATTATCGCCGGCGCGGTCGCCGTCAGTGTGCTGGCGATTGGCGCGAATGGCGTGCTGTGGGCAGTCGAGCAGCGCGCGACGCAGGCGATGCAGGGGGGTAGGGGTTATAAGAACTGAGAACTGAGAACTGAGAACTGAGAACTGAGAACCGAGACCGCCAACGCGCGTTGTGGAGCGTTACGCCTTGCGCACCGCGCGTTCGAACATCTTGTCTGACTGACCGCAAGTGAGTATGAGAACTGAGAACCGAGAACCGAGAACCGAGAACTGAGACAGGTGAGAAGAGCGCGATGAGACTTGTAACCACTAAGAGTATGCTGCTTCTCGTCAGCATGGCAATACTTTTCACTGCGATCACGCCTGCATCCAGCGCGTAGGCGAACTCGGCGGCATCTCTCGGGCAGATTCAGGCAAATCCCGACGCATTCATTGATCAAGTCGTCACAGTACGCGGCGCCACCGGCGCTTATGTTGATCGTAATGAGTTTCTATTCGATGACGGAACAGGGCAGATCGTCGTTGATTCGGGCCCGCCGTGGTTCCGCCAGGTCAGCATTGCGATTGGCACACCAGTGACGGTTACCGGGCAAATCGACCGAATGCGCGGAGGCGGTATCGACCTCGATGCCTGCCAGATCACCACGCCAACCGAGACCATCCAAATCCGCGACTGCTCATTCAGCGGACCGCCTCCCTGGGCCGGTGGTCCGAAACGGCGCGGTTCTCGTCGTTAGCACACTCTCCATACGGCGATAGCATCGCCATTGCTGTTGAGTCGGCGCGATACCATGACAGTTCAGTAGTGGAAGTGACGGTAGCCGCGTTGTTGTCGATGTCTTGCAGTAGCGCATTCTTCATGTTCAGGCCTGCGCCATTGGAACGGGAACGCGGCATCGAGCGTCAGCGACGGGAACACGCCCAGATTGTCAGCACAGCGCTTGGGCGGGAGTCGTCGATTGGCTTTGGTGCTGCGGCTGTAATCGCGCCGGAAGCGCCAAAAAAAGAAAATGTGGGTACACGCCACAAGCGGCGCATTGATGGAACAACCATAAGAACAGCCCTGTCATCTGAAGCAGCGAACAGAGGACAGGAGGCGAAGCAGCGCTTTACCCATACCGGCATGCAGATGCTCACAATTGGCGATAGACAGTACAAATTCCATCATATTCAGCCTGGCAATGTGCCACTGGCATACATCGAGTGCGGTCACGGCGCGCCGGTGGTTTTCGTCCACGGCAGCGGACCAACCGACCTGCGCACCTGGGAGCGACAGATCGAGCCATTCGCTGCTCACTTTCGGGTCGTTGCCTACAGCCGGCGCTGCCACTACCCAAACCCGGCGACCGGCGATCTCGCCGGCATCACCTCGACCCGCACCCATGCGCACGATCTGTCCGACCTGATCACCGCGCTCGGTCTGGGGCGTGTGCATCTGGTCGGTTTTTCGTTCGGGGCGGATATTGTTCTGCGGTTGGCGGCGGATCGCCCAGACCTGGTGCGCACGCTGACGATCACGGAACCGCCGTTGCGCTCCTGGCTCGCCACGCTGCCCGGCGGCGCCGAACTCCTGACGCAGCGCGCGGCAGCAATTCTTCCGGCAAAACGCGCCGTGCAGGACGGCAACCTGGAACAGGGTGCGCGGCTTTTTATCGATGGCATGATGGGGCGCGGCGTATTCGACGGACTGTCGCCATCAGCCCGCCAACGCATTGTGAGCAATGCGCATCTGATCGGCGCCGAACCGACGGAGATCGACGCTGTGAGCGCCGAAGACATCACCCGCGATGAAGCGGCGACGATTCAGGCGCCGACGCTCCTGCTCACCGGCGATACCAGCCCGCCAATGTTTCTGATTGTCAGCCGGGAACTGGCGCGCATTCTGCCGAATGTCGAACAGGCGCGGATCAGTGGGGCTGCTCACCTTCTGCATATCACCCATGCGCAGGTATACAATGCGATTGTGTTGGGGTTTCTGAGTAAAGGTTAGGGGTCAGGTCTCTACCAATGACCTGTGAACATCCGGCATGGTCATCCCGAGCAGAGCGAGGGGTCTTGCGCGACCCGCTTAGATTCCTCGCTGCGTTTACCCTGAGCGAAGCGAAGGGCTCGGAATGACAAGTCGCTGCGCTCGGAATGACAAGTCGCTGCGCTCGGAATGACAAGTCGCTGCGCTCGGAATGACAAGTCGCTGCGCTCGGAATGACAAGTCGCTGCGCTCGGAATGACAAGTCGCTGCGCTCGGAATGACACGCATGCGGCATCTTCAATCGTCATTGGTATCCTGCATCAGGCGAACATTCAATGGCCAACGCCCGACTTCAACCTGCCACCCCGCGCCTCGCGCCGCATGCCTCTACCTGACCACATACACCACGAACTCTCCTGCCTCCACACGCCTGGCATGGTGGTCGAGATACGACCGCACCTCTGGGGATGCGGGAGCGTTGCCGCTTGCCGGCAGCACGACGTAACGGATCGGATGCTGATCCAGATAGCGCGCGAAATGATCGACGTTCTCCATGATGTTGCGCTGAAAGGTTTCGTCGATCTCGAACCAGGTTGCCGGTTGCCGCGCATAGAGGATCGTGTGCCAGTATGCTTCCGTCAGCACATAGCCACGCGGCTGTTCGCGCAGTACTCGCCAGACCGGCTCATAGCTGCGGAGGCGCGCCCCTTCGACGGTGTAATATCCGATGGTCACCAGGTTGATCACAGCAAACAAGACAATCAAATAGAATGCCGCGCGACGTTTCCATGGCAGCGGCAGGCGGGTGATGCCGGCCGCAACGAGCAGCGCCAGCGGCGGCAGGGCAGGGATGATGATACGCGGGCTATTGCCCGAACCCGGGGTCGCGGCATACACCAGGAGCACAACAACGCCCAATCCCAGCCATGCCAGCAGCAACGCCAGCACAGGGACAGGAAAACTGCCGCTGCGTGCGCCGACAACGGCAAGAGCGCCGATAACTGCCAGCGTCAGCAGCGCGCCGTACCAGGGGATGTAGAACAGTAATTCGAGCATCTGTGGCGCAACCAGGCTGAACTGCTGGAGCGACAGTCCACCCGTCGGCGCGCGCTCACCCCGCCCCAGGTAGTGCAGCCACACCCACGGCGCCGCGATCATTGCCGGACCGACCAGTGCAGCGAGTGTGTGCGCCCATACACGCCGGGGAACAGACTCACGACGTCTCCGCTGTGCGATAAACGACAAGACAGATGCAATGCCAACCACGCCAAAATAGAGCGCGAGCAGGTCGAGTTTCATCAGTGCTGCGACGCCGCCAAGAATGACGGTTGCAACCGTGCGCTCACGAATATACGCCAGAAGCGCAGCCGTGAGCGCCAGCGCCGAGAGCGCCTCGCTGTAGGCGACCGTCGCATAATCGCGGAAGAGAGGGAAGCACGCGAGAAATGCCGCAGCAATCAGCGCCTCGCGTCGGGTCAACCAGAGGCGCGCCAGCCGGTAGGTCAGCAAGACGACCCCCGCACCCGCCAGCGGAACGACGAGGTGCATTGCGGTGTACGAATGGGCGGCGAACCAGACCAGCGCAAAGATCAGCAGCGGAACCGGACCCCACCAGCGGTGCAATCCACCCTGCGGAAAGCGGTAAAGCGCCAGCGGCGCAAGCGAAGGCGGATCGGGCGGAAAACCCTTGATGCGCTCGTAGGTATCAGGCGCGCCGAACAGAAATGCCGGGTTCTCAACGATCAGTATCCCCCAGTGCATGTTGCGCGGTGCATCACCGTACTGCGAACCGGTGAACAATTGCACCAATGCGAACTGACCTGCCAGTAACGCCAGGATGACAGCGTGCGAGCCTATTATAGCGCGAATGCGAGCATTCCAGGATCGGCGAACTGTATGTGATGGGGGAGAGATGGAATGGTTCATTGTCGTTCACCGCTTAGAGAGGTTTTTTGAACCACAGAGACACAGAGGACACAGAGCATTTGTATGATGGGCTGGGCTCACCTTCGCACCTGCAACCTTCCCGCCTGCACCCCTCTTGCCCCTCACCGCGCGCCTCGTCATGGTTCATGATCGTTCACCGCTTAGAGAGGTTTTTTGAACCACAGAGACACAGAGGACACAGAGCATTTGTATGATGGGCTGGGCTCACCTTCGCCCCTGCAACCTTCCCGCCTGCACCCCTCGTGCCCCTTACCTCGCGCCTCGTCATGGTTCATGATCGTTCACCGCTCAGAGAGGTTTTTGAACCACAGAGACACAGAGGACACAGAGCATTTGTATGATGGGCTGGGCTCACCTTCGCCCCTGCAATCTTCCCGCCTGCACCCCTCTTGCCCCTCACCGCGCGCCTCGTCATGGTTCATGATCGTTCACCGCTTAGAGAGGTTTTTTGAACCACAGAGACATATTTGAACCACAGAGACACAGAGGACACAGAGCATTTGTATGATGGGCTGGGCTCACCTTCGCACCTGCAACCTTCCCGCCTGCACCCCTCGTGCCCCTTACCTCGCGCCTCGTCATGGTTCATGATCGTTCACCGCTTAGAGAGGTTTTTTGAACCACAGAGACACAGAGGACACAGAGCATTTGTATGATGGGCTGGGCTCACCTTCGCACCTGCAACCTTCCCGCCTGCACCCCTCTTGCCCCTCACCGCGCGCCTCGTCATGGTTCATGATCGTTCACCGCTTAGAGAGGTTTTTTGAACCACAGAGACATATTTGAACCACAGAGACACAGAGGACACAGAGCATTTGTATGATGGGCTGGGCTCGCCTTCGCCCCTGCAACCTCCCCGCCTGCACCCCTCGTGCCCCTCACCGCGCGCCTCGTCTTGGTTCATGATCGTTCACCGCTCAGAGAGGTTTTTTGAACCACAGAGACACATTTGAACCACAGAGACACAGAGGACACAGAGCATTTGTATGATGGGCTGGGCTCACCTTCGCACCTGCAACCTTCCCGCCTGCACCCCTCGTGCCCCTTACCTCGCGCCTCGTCATGGTTCATGATCGTTCACCGCTCAGAGAGGTTTTTGAACCACAGAGACACAGAGGACACAGAGCATTTGTATGATGGGCTGGGCTCACCTTCGCCCCTGCAATCTTCCCGCCTGCACCCCTCGTGCCCCTTACCTCGCGCCTCGTCATGGTTCATGATCGTTCACCGCTTAGAGAGGTTTTTTGAACCACAGAGACATATTTGAACCACAGAGACACAGAGGACACAGAGCATTTGTATGATGGGCTGGGCTCACCTTCGCCCCTGCAACCTTCCCGCCTGCACCCCTCGTGCCCCTCACCGCGCGCCTCGTCTATGATACACTATTCACAAACACGCGTGTTCCAGCAAAGGATGTCGATATGAATCTTCCGATCATTATCGTCGGCGGCGGGCTTGGCGGTTTATCCGCCGCCATTCATCTGGCGGCGCGCGGGCAGCGCGTTGTGCTGCTCGAAAAGAATGAGCGCGTCGGTGGTAAACTGAACCTGGTCGAAGCCGGTGGCTTCCGGTTCGACACCGGACCTTCGCTTCTCACCATGCCCTGGGTGCTGCGCTCGGTCTTTGCTGCCGCAGGGCGACGAATGGAGGACTTTCTGACCATTACGCAACTCGAACCGATCTGCCGGTATCGCTGGCTCGACGGTACACGGTTCGACGCCTATCAGAACCTGCCCCGTCTCGCCGAGGAGATTGCGCGCATCGAGCCGGCCGATGTTGCAGGCTTTCTTCGTTTCCTTGCCTATGCCGAACGCATCTATCGCGCTGCGGAAGGTCCGTTTTTGCTGCGACCATTCGATGGTGTGCGCGATCTGCTCACGCCCGAACTGTTCAGCGGCGCCTGGCAGATCGACCCGTTTCGCACCGTTGATCAGGCAGTCCGCAGTTTTTTCCGCAGCCCGTACCTGCGCCAGGTGTTCAACCGCTATGCGTCGTACAACGGCTCGTCACCCTTTCGGGCGCCGGCAACGTTCAATCTCATTCCTTATGTCGAGTTTGTACAGGGCGCATGGCACGTCTGTGGCGGAATGTATCAGATCGCGCGCGCGCTTTCGGCGCTGGCAGGCGATCTTGGCGTGGAGATTCGCACGAATGCGCCGGTCGAACGCATCGAGGTCAGTCATGGCGCCGCCTGTGGTGTCGTTCTGGCTGGCGGCGAGCGATTGGCTGCGTCGCAGGTCATCGTCAACGCCGATCCGCGCCACGCCTATGCAACCCTGATCCCTGGCACAGAAAAGACCGCAGCGCGCCTGGCGCGACTCGAATCATCGTACAGCGGGTTTGTGCTGCTGCTGGGGATCAATCGCATCTACTCCAACCTGGCGCATCACAATATTTTCTTCTCGTCCGACTACCGCGCCGAGTTCAGGGCAATCGTCGATATGCAGACGCCGGCGCCCGACCCGACGATCTACATCTGTGCTGCATCCGTGACCGACCCTGCAATGGCGCCGCCGGGACACATGAATCTGTTCGTTCTGATCAATGCGCCGACGCTCAACCCGCGGGTCAACTGGGCGCGTGAAGCGCCCGGTTACCGCAATCTGGTTCTGCATAAACTGGAACACATGGGACTGGAGAACCTGAGTCAGCATATCGTCTTCGAGCAAATCTGGACGCCTGCCACCATCAATGAACGGTACAACGCCCCTGGCGGCGCGATCTATGGATTGGCGTCGAACAATCCATGGACGGCATTCATGCGTCCGCCGTTGCGCGCCCGCGAGGTGCGCGGCGTCTACTTTGTCGGCGGCGGCACGCATCCCGGTGGCGGCATTCCGCTCGTGCTTCTCTCAGGGCGCGCCGTTGCCGGGCGCGTTCTGGCAGACATCGCCTGACCTATCGTTAAGAAGCGATTTAAGAACCTCTTGACTTATGGCGCATCAATGCTATCATGTAATCAACACCCCAGGGAACGAAAAGGAAGACGGAACTTTGACAAACGGATCGATGATCCTGCACAGCAAGCGGCGCTACCCACAGGTGTCAGGAAGACGGGGGCGACCGTAAGTCGATGGAAATGGCAGAGCATACACGCCAGGGAGATCGACAGGCAAGCGCCGGGTGCTTGATGAAACACCGGATGCTGTGTGAGCCAGGGCAGGGTTCCAGCGGTAAAGCCCGCACCATCGCAGGGAGAAGGAAGCAAAGCGAGGTGCGTTGCGACCCCGACAGAGGAGCTGGCCGTCTGCAAAGCGCTGTCGTGGTAGCCGAACGGTAGATCCCGGAGTTGAAGTTCAAAACCCTTTCACATTCCCTGGGGCAATATCTTTAAACCAACCCCCTCGCAGCATATGCTGCGAGGGGGGTTTTTTTATGGCGCCATTCGCCAACCCCCATCAACAACCAGCGTCTGCCCGGTGATATATGACGCAAGCGGCGATGCCAGAAAGACAATCGCTGCCGCCACTTCCTCCGGCTTCCCAACGCGCCGCAGTGCAATCACCCGCTCTCCCCAGCGGCGCATCTCTGCCGGGATCGTTGCCAGTTGCGGTGTTTCGATGAGGCCGGGCGCAACTGCGTTGACCGTGATATTCCAGGGTGCTGCCTCACGCGCCAGCGTCCGAACCAATCCGAACACACCGCCGGTCGCCGCCGAGAAATCCGCCTGCTGCGGTCCGCCTGCCAGACCGTGCAGCGCCGCGACTGCAACGACCCTGCCGTAGCGCCGCCGCATCATCCGGCGTAACGCCGCGCGACAGGCATTGCTGACACCATCGAGGTGCAACGTGAGCGTCTCGTTCCACTGCGCGACGTTGATTGCCTCGACCGGCGTGAAACGCATCGCCCCTGCGCAGAACACCATCGCATCCAGGCGTCCATACGCTTCGATAGTAGCACCGACCAGCGTTTCGACCGATTGCGGATCGCGCACATCAACCCAATGCGCAGACACATCGCCGCGCGTGTCCTGGCAGGCGGCAACCACCTGCGCCGCCGCAGCAGCATTCCGGTGATACCCCGCCATCACTCGCGCGCCACTCTCCGCGAGCATCTTGACGACTGCCGAGCCGATTGCGCCTGATCCGCCAATGACGATTGCAACCTGATCGGTGAAATCCATGGGTGCTCTGTTTCAGTTTTTTGGAGGGCGCGCCGCTCTCCAAACCTCCCTGCTATAGTACCACGGCGCCAGGTGACGCGGGTGGTGTCCTGGACCCTGATACCAATGACGATTGACGATGCCGCATGCGTGTCATTCCGAGCGCAGCGACTTGTCATTCCGAGCCCTTCGCTTCGCTCAGGGTAAACGCAGCGAGGAGTCGAAGCGGGTCGCGCACGACCCCTCGCAATGATCATGCTTTCAACGACAACACTGAATACGCCTGCTCACTCATACGCCAGCACTTCGCGCACGGTGAGGCGCGTTGCATTGTATGCCGGCAGCAGGCTGGCAATTGCGGCGATGATCGTTACGAGCGCAAGCCAGATGAGCGCGCCGCCAATCGAGAATGAGAAACTGAGCGGCGTCTGGAAGAACGCCATGCCCACGCTGTCGGAAATCACTTTCGCGAGCGGCACAGCAACGATCATCGCCAACGCCCAGCTCAGCGCCCCGATAATGATTCCTTCTGTGACAACAATGCGCCACACGGCACCGTTTGAGGCGCCAATCGCGCGGAGCACGCCGATCTCGCGGGTGCGTTCGAGGACATTAATGCTCATCGTGCCCATCAGACCCAACCCGCCGACGGTTGCCAGCAGCAGCGCCATTGCCAGCAGAAACGAGATCAGAATATTGAAGAAGATTTCATTCTGCTGACGGATGATCGCCGTTGTCTGCATCATGCTCCGCATGCCAACCGATTTGTAGTGCGCTTCGAGTTCTTTTGCCACCCGCTCCTGGTTTGCGGCGTCGGACGGGTCGATCTGCACTGTCACTGCAATGGCGCGTCCGGTGAACCCGCGAATGCGAGCAAAGTACGGATAGTGGGTATAGACCATCGCCTGCCCACCAATGCCGCGCACAATGCCGACAACCTTCCACTCACTTTCGCGCCGGTCGATCTTCAACGTCACCGTATCGCCAACCTTGATGTCGGGTTCGAGACCGAGCACGCTCGAATTAATCACCAGCGCGTTTTCATCTTCGGGGAGCAACCATCGTCCTTCAAGGACCGTCGGGATGATCATGCGCGTTTCGGCAGGAACGGCATACATGATGATCGAGTCGCTTTCCGTGTCGTTGGGGCGAACCCGGCGCACCATATCAAAGCCCCAACTCTCAGCGGCAATCACGCCGGGCACTGCCAGCGTCTCGCGCTCGATCTGTTCGGTGCGATAGAATCCGTTGAATACCCCCAGAATATGGAAATTGAAATATTTCAACGCATCGTCGAGCGTCAACTGTAACGAATTGCGCACACTAAAGACCGATATGAAGATGATCCCGGAGAGGGTGAGCGTCATCATCGTCAACGCCAGGCGCCCTTTGCGCCGGAAGGTGTTGCGAAGCGACAACATCAACGGACGGGAGAGACCATGGATGCGTTGCAGCAGACGATCGATGCGACCGCGCCCGAAGCGCCCTTTCCCCAGCCCATAGCCGCTGATCGCTTCGTGCACCGTTACGCGCGCGCCGCCGAAGACCGGCGCCAGCGCCGCCAGCAGCGGTACCAGCAGACCAACAGCGATCATGATCAGCCAGACTTCGAGCGGCATCGCCAGGCTGGTCACATCGGTGTTCATCAGTCCCGAAATAAGGATCGTCAAACCGGCGGCAACCAGATATGCCAGCGGCATTGCCAGCAGCAGCGCCAGGACTCCCAGCAGCAGCACACTCACCAGGTACATCACGATGACATCGCTCGTGCGCGCGCCGATGGCTTTCATCATGCCGATCTGCCGCACCTGTTGGGTCAGCAGCGCCGAAATGGTATTGACAACCAGGAAGCAACTGGCAAACAACGAAAGCGCGCCAAGAAAGCTGAGCAAAAGGAACAACGGTTGCAGCACCTGGTGCGCCGGGTGTCGTCCCGGTTCCGGGAGGTAGGTAAAGTAAACCGTGCGACCGCTGCTCTCGATCTTGTTCCGCACCAGGGCGGCGACCTCAGCAATATGCTCCTTGTTGAAGCGGTCGCCGGTCACTGTGATGTGCAGCTCGGTATAATACTGCGGTCGACCGAGCCATTCGAGGGTTGCGAGAGTTGCGAACGCATAGGTCTGGTTGGTGAGCGCTGCTGGCGCGAGGTTTGGCGTTGCGACTGTGCCGGCGATTCGCATCCGGCGCAGCGTTTCATCAGGCAGCCGGATGGTCACGGTATCGCCAATCTTCGCACCGGTGAGCGGCAGCGATGCGCGTTCGACAAGCAGTTCACGATGTGCAGGGGGCCAGGCGCCTTCCACCGGATAAACCTTGTTGATCCGCATATCCTTGAAGTCGTCCACGATGGAGATAGTCATATTGCGCCACTGATCGGGTCCGATCTGGAAGCGCACACCGACGGAGAGACCGCCGACGGCATCCGCAACGCCGGGTATTCGGCGCACTGTGCGGACGAATTCATCATCGAACGGATCAGAAGAGATTGTGATATCGGCAGGATTGACCGCCATATAAGCTGCGGTCATTTCGCGGGTCAGCAACGCATTGGCGCCGGCAATCGCACCAATTGCAAACACACCGACGGCAATCGACAGCACTACCAGAACGGTGCGTGTCTTGTTGCTCCAGACATCAGCGAACACCTTGCGCCAGCGAGGTCTCAGCATATGGAGGTCTCCTCAACACACATCTGCCGGTGAGACGAGAGGAGCGTGCTCAGGGTTGCGTTTTTTGTGGGAGTTGGGGGTTCCCTCCCCACAGGCGCCCGCCAGGAGCGCTCCTCCGTCTGCGCGTCTCACGCCTTCAATGTCCAATGTTCAACGGAATACCCCCATCCACGCCAGAGCGGATGCGCATCCGATAGCAGACAATGAGAGCAGCGCGTAGTAGACGCGCCCGATGCCCGACCACCACCCGCGCGTCCAGGAGAGCGCGGTACAGACCACAATTGCTAACGCCAGTGCGGGCATTCCCCAGATCAGCGCAACCAGCGTCAGAGAACGCGGCAACCCGTAGAAGATCGTCGCATCATTGGCAACCGCCATTTGCACGATGTTGATCAGCGTAATGGCGACGAATGCCGCCCCGGCAGCGCCGGTGAGCACGACAAGCCAGCGCGCGATGGTCGCGCCAGGGGACGGCTCTGGCGCTTTTCCGCCGGTGATCAGACGGAACAACCAGGCAAGAGGCCAGACGATCCATGCCGAGAGGAGCAGGAGCAGCGCTCCGACAAACGCGCCAAACGGCGCCAGACCGGCAACGTCGAGCGTAGCCAGAGCAAGCGTTATTGGAGTGAATATGATCGTGTCCGGCGAAATAAAGCGTGGTCCTGCGCTCTCTGCGATACAGGAAGAATCTGGCGGCTGTGACGGATTATCGAGAAACGCTTTGAGTATGGTATCCGCACAGGCGCTCGAACCAACTGCACCATGCCCGGTGTCGGGAAATGTGTAGACATATGCCCGGCTCAACGTGCGTGCGACCACATCGCCGAACTCCGGCGGCGTAATCGGATCGAACCTGCCCGACAAGACAAGCGTCGGGATGTCGCTGGACACCGGCTCATCGACCACCGGCGCAAGTTGATCGACCTGCCAGATATTGCAGCGTTCCAGGTATCCTTCAAGGCTGCGTCGGCCATCAAGGGCAATAAACGGGCGCACACCCTGGAGCGGCGCATCTTCAGGGGTGAAGTCGGCATCCTCGGCGCAGATCACGGCATAGTGCATCCCCAGACTGAAGGTGCGGTCGAAGACGATGAGTGGCAGCACTCGCTCCAGCACGCGGAAATCGTTGCGCGTTGCATCATCGATGATCCGCGGTACTGCCGGGATGAAACTCGACGAATACATGATCTGAAAAACGACGCTGGCGAAACTGTCGCCGTCGAGCACGGCATTGTACGTTCTGCCGGTTTCGTTGTCGGTGATCGGCACGCGCGCCGGTTCACGGTTGAGCCGCTCGATGGTCGTAATCAGCGATTGTTCCAGGTTCGGATAGGCTGTCCGGCACCCAGCGTCGGCAGCGCAGGCAGTGAACAATTCGGTGTAGGCGCGGTTCTGTGAGCGAGGGGTCTCGAGCAGATAATTGACACTGGTCGGCACAACTGCATCGAGCGTCACACTGCGCAGCATGCCAGGATGATCGCGCATGACGTGCTGCGCCAGCAATGTGCCGTAGGAGACGCCATAGAGATTGATCTGCGCATATCCCAACGCGCTCGCCAGCGCAGCGACATCTGCCGCATTCTCGATACTGTTGAATGCCGAAAGGTCGATCCCCTCATCCTTCAGCCGCCGATGACACGCAGCGGTCGCATCGAGCGACAGCCGATCCGACTCTTCGTAGGTCAATCGCTGCTCGATCGTGCGTTCGACCAGTTCCAGCTGCTCCCGACAGACGAGCGACGGTTCGGAGTACAACGCGCCGCGCTGATCGAACAGTACGATGTCGCGGTCGATCAGGTCGCGCAGGCGGCTGCCGGGGCTGAAGAGAATTCTGGTGTAGGTGTCGATTGTCGAACCGCCCGGACCGCCCTGGAGCATCACCAGGGGATCGGGCTTGCGGTTGCTGGCGCGCGATTTGACAATTGCAACCGCCAGGCGTATGACGGGACCTTCCGGTTGCGCGTGACGTTCTGGAACCTGGAGCCAACCGCACTCAAGGTCGCGTCCCTCGACGGCGCCGGCAGGAAGTTCAAACATACACGCATCAGGTTGAAACGTACCTGTCGGGCTGGCGGCGCGAGCGA
Organism: Roseiflexus castenholzii DSM 13941; assembly: GCF_000017805.1. GTDB lineage: Bacteria > Chloroflexota > Chloroflexia > Chloroflexales > Roseiflexaceae > Roseiflexus > Roseiflexus castenholzii. The sequence continues at coordinate 3,277,292 of NC_009767.1, forward strand.
GAGGTGCAGGGAACCATACCGTCGCCATCAGGAGGATGATCAACAGCGCTATGCCACGTCGTCCTGCGAGAGTCAAGAAATGCTCCTTCTGTGAAGTGGGGACGCCGACATCATGGCGAACGTGGCGACACAATCCGCCCGTCCTCACCTGCGCTCCTCGCAATGAGAAAAGCGCAGGTGATATTTAGCCACTGCTCCTCAGGAACGCAACATCCTCGCACTGCTCACGTTCATGTATCATGGCGCCAGCGTTCTGGCTGACAACCACACGAAAGTATAGCACGTATGTTAATGTCTTCCTATCGCGGTTCCTCACGTTCAACCCTTCTTCTGATCCTTCTGCTGATCGGCGCGCTGACCCTCCCAAACGTTTCAGGGCAGGCGGAGTCCGCTGGCAGCGCGCGGGTCATTGTCGTTCTGCGCGCGCCGGCGGCGGCAGAGGGGGACACAAGCGCGGCGCACTTCGGAATCACACAGGCGCAGGACCATGTTGCCGCTGCCGCAACCGCCGCCGGCGCGCGCGAGGTTGCTCGCCTGCGCACGTTGCCGGTACTGGTGCTGGAAGCGCCGCATACCGCGATTGAGCGCCTGGAACAGCATCCACAGGTCGTCGCTGTCGCGGAGGATATGCTGGCAGCGCCGCACCTGACCGGCAGCGTCGCGCTGATCCACGCCGATCTGGTGCACCCTGAGTCTACCGGCGCTGGCGCGGCGATTGCCATTCTCGACACCGGTATCGACGCTACCCACCCATTCCTTGGCGGGCGCGTGGTTGCCGAAGCGTGTTTCTCGACCAACAACTCTGGTGATGGCGCTGTCTCCCTCTGTCCAGGCGGCGCAACGGAAGTCATTGGTCCTGGCGCGGCTGCGCCGTGTACCGTCACGGGGTGCGACCACGGCACGCACGTTGCCGGCATCGCTGCCGGGAACGGCGGCGTAGCGCCGGGGGCGTCGATCATTGCGGTGCAAGTCTTTTCGAAGATTAACAATTGCTCGGCATTCTCGCTCCCCTCGCCGTGCGCGTTGAGTTATGTCTCCGACCAGTTGCGCGCGTTGGACTGGCTGGCATCGACATCCTTCACCCCGCCGCTGGCAGTGGTCAACCTGAGCGTCGGCGCGGGAACGTTCAGCAGTGTTGCAGCCTGTGAAGGCAGTGCGGTGGGTGCCGCCCTGAAACCTGCGATCACAGCCCTGCGCGCCGGGGGCGTGCTTACCGTTGCATCATCAGGCAACGGCGGCGCCGCCAACGCACTCAGCCTGCCCGCATGTCTGTCGAACGTCGTCAGCGTTGGCGCGACGACCAAGACAACCCCGGAGCAGGTGGCGTGGTTCTCGAACAGTGCGCTGTTCCTGACCCTGCTAGCGCCGGGTGTCGCCATCACGTCTTCTGTGCCGGGGGGCGGGTCTGCGTCCAAATCGGGGACATCGATGGCAGCGCCACACGTGGCGGGAGCAATTGCACTGCTGCGCAGTGCGCGACCCGGCCACACACCGGATAGTTACGTGGCGGCGTTGATTACCACCGGCGTGCCGATCACCGACACGCGCAACGGACTGACAAAGCCACGCATCGATGTGTTTGCCGCCGTCGAGTCGCTGGCGCCGCTCGAACCGAAAGCGTTCCTGCCACTCGTGGCACGGTAAAGCCTGGAGGTCCCACTGGAGAGCAATCACCTCCCCGCCCTTGAAGAAGGACGGGAGAAGCAACGACCCTCCTTCCTTATCGCTCCACGCGATCGACCGCCAGCGCAGCGATCTGTTCGCCCTGGGCATTGGGGAGGTAGACATACTCCCCGGCAAGCCATTCTGCCAGTTTGCGCGCTTCGCCACGGCTCAGGTAGGTGCGCTGGGTGTCAACGACGATCGTTTGAATGCCAGCCGCCACCACTGCGCGCCCGATGGTTTGCAGTTCGTCAGCAACCCCTTCGCGCCCGGCACGCAACCCGATATTCGCCCGCCCGTCGGTCAGCAACACCAGCACCGTCTGCATAATGCCGCGCGCGCGCGCCTGCTGCGCTACTTCGATGGCTGCCAGAAGCGCCGCCGCCAGTGGCGTGCCGCCGCCGGTCGGCAAGAGATCGAGGGCGCGGCGCGCAAGTTCGACACTCTGCGACGGCGGCAAAAGCAGTTCGGCGTTTTGCCCGCGAAACGCCAGCAGCGCCACGCGGTCACGGTGAACATACGCTTTCTGAAGAAGCGCTTGCACTGCGCCTTTCGCCTGACGCATGCGGTGCAGCGCCATGCTGCCACTTGCATCTACTGCAAAGAGGAAGAGCGCTCCCGCCTTGCTGCGGTACTGCTTGATGCGCAGATCATCGCTGCGCAGCAATACCCTGGACGGTGCAGCATGCGCATTCGCCTGAGCGCGGCGCAACGGTTGGAACGGCGCCGCCGCCCGCAGCGTGGCGGATACATCGATCCGTCCGCGGCGCGGATCACCGGGGATGCTGCGAATGTGCCGCCCTCGCTTTCCCGCCACCGTGCCGCGCGATCCGGTCTTCCCACGGCGCAGCGTGCGAAACGGCAGTTGTTCCAGCTCGACCGGCAGTTCGGCAGCCAGCGCGCTGAGCACCTGTTCGGGCGGGATGGTCAACTCATCGTCCGACGGCGGCTCAGGCGGCGCGTCGGATGTGTTGTTGTCGGCGTCGGACGGCGGCGGAGGCGGTTCATCATCAGAAGGCGGTTCCGGCGGCGGCGGGAGGCGCGTCGCGCGTGGCAGAATGACCAACCGCACTGCCAGTTCCAGGTCTTCCTGCTCAACATGATCGCGCAGACCTATCGCCGCTGCTGCACATGCAGCATAGACCGCGAATGTATCGGCACGGTGACCCTCAACGCCGCAGAGCGCCGCCATCGCCACCAACTGTTCAACCTGTTCGTCATCGATCCGCACCTGCGGCAACTGTTCACGCGCCGCCTGCACCAGCCCGCGCAGCAGATCGAGTTCATCCACATAGGCATCCGACAACGTTTGCGTTGCCTGCCCTAGATTGCGCCGCACCACCTCGGTGCGCGCCTGCTCGTTCATCGCACGCGGCAACACCAGCAGCAAACCCAATCGGTCGAGCAGATGGCGGCGCGGCAGCCCTTCAGCCGGGTCGTAAGAACCGATAAAGACGAAACGCGCCGGTGATTGAACGCTGAGACCTTCGCGCTCGAGACGCACTTCCCCGGTATCAATGGCAGCGATCAGTGGATTGATGATCGCATCGGGCAGCAGATTGACCTGATCGGCATAGAGAATGCCGCCATCGGCGCGCGCCAGCGCCCCCGCGCGCGCCACACGCCTTCCGGCGCGCAGGGTCGCCTCGATGTCGAGTCCGCCCAGCAGACCGGCTTCGTCCACACCAAGCGGCAATTCCACAAACGGAACCGATTGATCGCCGGAACACAACAAGTCGCGCATGCCGCGTGCCAGGCTGCTCTTCCCCGCGCCGGCCGGCGCGCCGACGGCAATCCCGCGCAGACGCGGCTCGACCGCCAGCAGGAGCAATGCCTGCTGTGCCAGTTCCAGACCAACGAGTGCAGGGAGTGGAAGCGCAGACATTACAGCCGCACCGTTTTACTCGGTGACATCGAGCGAAGAGTCACAACAAAAGCGCCCAAACGAACCACCGAACCTTCGGGCAACACCGTCGGCGTATGGGGCATAAGCATTGTGTCATTCACAAAGGTCCCATTCGCACTCCCAAGATCGGTGAGCGTCCACTGACCGCCGGCATAGCGCAGGATCGCGTGGCGCCGACTGACGCCGTTGGCGCGTGCATCGAAGGGGGACAGATCGACATCGGGGAAGATATTGTCTGCTGCATCCTGGCACCCGATCAGCATCTCAGAACGGTCGGTCGGCAACGCGATGGAACGTCCATCGTTCATCACCAGCGCAAACGCCGGAACCACGACCGGACCAGTCATAGCGAGGAGTTCGCTTTCGAGGCGCGAAAGTTCACTGCGCGCGCGTTCGAGCAGTGCGTTGATGGTCGCCAGGTCCTGTTCGAGCTTGCGGATCTCCCCCTGCTTGCGCTCAATCTCCTCGACCTTTGCCAGTGTGCGCTGCGCATTCGCCAAAGTGTGCTGCGCGATTTGCAACTCCGCCTCTTTGCGCGCCAGGTTCGCGCGCGCCTTCGCCAGCCCTTCCTCGGTGATGGCGCGCAGCGACTGCGGCTGACTCTGAAGCGCCTGTTCATTGGCGCTGATATAACTGCGGGTGGCCGTGATTTCTTCGGTCAGCGCACTGATCGTTCGCTGTGCATCGGCGATCTCCTGCGCCAGCGCCGGTCGTGTGGTCATTGTAAGCCTCCATGTCCACTGCACAAACGTCCGGTCATCCACGAGGCGCATGCGCGCGGTGCTGCTCCGGCATCCCAACCGCGCGCTCGCGTCACCGGACATGACGTTGTGCAAAGGCGCGCGGTTGCGATTATAGCACGAAACGGTTGACATGCCTTACTGCATGGTCTATAGTGGCGCCACACGAAGTGAGCAGATCTATGCAAGTGCAGACATTCTGGAAAATCATCACGATGGATGCTGCCAATCTGCTTGAACAATTTATCGCATTTTTGCGCGAGCAGGGAATCCGTTTTTGCGTTATTGGCGGGCAGGCGGTCAACGCTTATGTGGAGCCGCTTGTCAGCCTGGATTTGGTCGTCGTGGTCGCGGTTGAATCGCTGGACGCCCTGGAACAGATCCTCAAGCAACGCTTCATCGTCAGGCGCTTTCCCCACAGTCTGAACATTGCTCTTCCGCATTCCGATCTGCGGATACAGATTCAAACCGACGAACGTTACCGCTCGTTTATCGACCGCGCTGTCGTGTCCAATGTTCTGGGAGTCGATCTGCCGGTTGCGAGCCTGGAGGATGTGTTGCGAGGAAAAATCTGGGCGACGCTCGATCCTGAGCGCAGCAGAAGTAAACGGCAGAAGGACCTGGCAGACATTGCACGCCTGATTGAAGCATATCCCCATCTGAGCGCCAACGTCCCCGAAGAGATTCTGGCACGGCTGGAATAATTGACAGATATGGCGAAGCAGGAGCGTACTGCGCCCAATGGGTAAAGCATTTCTCGGCACGGCGCGACTCGGTATGCGCCTTCTCATTGATGTGCGTTCCTGGTAGGTGACGTTTTTGGGCGCTGCAAGAACAAAGCGCGGCGCTCCGGATCATGGTGGCGCAGTGCCGCAAAACCACCGCACTGCACTACAAAAGAAGACAAGACCGCAGTCAAACCATGCTTGCACTACCGGATACCCCGCGCTTGTCACCATACCCAACATCTGATATACTCCTCCCGAACATCTGTACTGTGCTGTGCCTTTGCGCCTTTGTGTGAGATTGAACGACATTGGCGCCAGATCGCCTGTTGGAGGGCATATGCAGCTTCTCTGGATCGATCCGCGGGCGCTCGAACCGGATCCGCAGGGCGTCCGCGAAGACCCCGGCGAAATCGATGGACTTGCGACGACCATCGCTGAGTATGGGTTGCTTCAGCCGCTCGGCGTGATCGACATCGGGCGCAGTCGCTATCGTGTGGTGTACGGCAACCGTCGGCGGTTGGCGGCGCTGAAACTGGGGTTGGAACGGGTGCCATGCGTGCTGCTCGATCCCGACGATCCGCGGGTGTTCCTGCGCCAGTTGACCGAAAATCTGCAACGGCGCGACCTGAACGACCTCGAGCAGGCGCGCGCCTTCCAGAAATTGCGCGAGCAGATTGCGCTCGAGCGCGGCAGCACCGACGAAGGGGCGCTCGACGAGGCGGCGGCTCGCCTCGTTGGGCTGTCGCCGCGCACGGTGCGGCGCTACCTGGGGTTGCTCGACCTGCCGCTCGAAATCCAGGAGTATCTGCGCAAAGGCGATCTGAACGTCACGCAGGCGCAGCACCTGCGGCGTGTCACGAACGAACGCACGCAGATCGAACTGGCGCGCGCCGCTGTCGAAGAGGGTATGTCAGCCGCCGAGATCAGCCGCCTGGCAAGCTTTTTCGCCGCCAACCCCAATCTCTCGCTCGACGATGCGCTTCAGGCGTTGCAACAGGGCGTCGATCTGGCGGCGACGATGCCACGCAGCGCAAGCAGTGCCGCCATGCCTGCCGCCGGTCCGCTCCTCAAAGGCGCTGCGCTCGGTGATCTGTCCGACGACGAGCGCGACGCCGGTTTGTGGGACGACGAAACCGTAGACGATGATCCTGTGTTCCCCGACATCGCCGACGAAACGATTGAGAATCAGCCAAAGAACAAAGCGCGCGTCTTCCGCATTCGTTCGCTCGACCAGATGATCGATGAGACCGACCGGCTGTTTCGGGCGCACGCCGAAGGCGATCTGATCAAATGGGTGCGCCAGGACCAGCACGCGCCGATGAAGATCGGGTTGTTGCTCAAGCAACTCGATGCACTGTCGCGCGCGTTGCGCGAGATTGCGCGCCAGCAGAATTGGGTCTTTGAGGATGCATGACGATGGCGCAAAGAGGAACGTGCGATAATCCCGACAATGAGTGATACCAATTCCCTGGGACCATCCGGCATGGTCACCCCGATCAGCGCGAGGGGTCGTGCGCGACCCGCTTCGATTCCTCGCTGCGTTTACCCTGAGCGAAGCGAAGGGCTCGGCATGACCCGTCGCTGCGCTCGGAATGACACGCATGCGGCATCGTCAATCGTAATCGGACAGCACGAGCATCAGGTCGTATTCGCCGCTCCACACCCCGCCGTGCTGCACCATCTCCGCGTACAACTCCTCTGGACCGGCGTGACTCATGGTGAAGGTCACACCTGGATGCAGCGCGGCAAAATGGCGTACCTGCTCCGTCAACGCGCGCTCGAAGCCATCGAATCGAATGTGCGATGCTTGATCGACAGGTGCGGCACGCAAAGCCTCCTACCGTCCCCCCATACCGGTCAGGGTCACGCCCTGCACGAAGAGGCGCTGTGAAAGGAAGAAGACCGTCAATACCGGGATCAGGGTAATGATCGACACCGCCATGAGCAGATTGAACTGCGTAAAGTTCTGCCCGCGGAACAGGTTCAGACCGAGCGCCAGGGTATACAGCTCCTGCGAGCGAATATAGATCAACGGATCGAGCAGATTGCTCCAGTTGCCAATGAACGCAAAGATCGCCACCGTCGCCAGCGCTGGTTTCGAGAGCGGCAGAATGATCTCGAAGAAGATGCGCAGCGACGATGCGCCATCAATGCGTGCCGCATCGTCCAGCTCCGTCGGGATGGTCATGAAGAACTGGCGCAGCAGGAAAATGAAGAACGCATACCCAAACCATGCCGGAAGAATGAGGGGCCAGAGGGTATTGACCAGCCCCATCTGGCTGAAGAGCAAAAAGCGCGGCACAATCGTCACTTCACGCGGGATCATGAGGGTCGCCAGCAACGCCAGGAACAGGATGCCCCGTCCGCGCGCGCGCAATCGCGCAAACCCGAATGCCACCAGCGAACAGGAGATCAGATTGCCGATCACATTGGTGAATGTCACAATCAGCGAGTTGAGGAGGAACGTATTGAACGGCAGGATCGTCCAGCCGCGCGGATAATTCTGCCAGAGAAAGGTCGTTGGAAAGAAACTCGGCGGATAGGTAAAGACGTCTTCGCTGTTCTTCAGCGATGTCGAGACCATCCACATAAAGGGAAGAATGAATAACACCGACAGCGCCAGCAGCAGCGCATAGACGATCACCCGGTGCGCCAGTCGCTGATTGCGCATACCGAACAGCGGACGACGCTGTGCCTGCGCTGTTGCCATTGCGCTTTGCTGAAGATTTGCACTCATCGAAGCCACCTCATGATGCGGATGCCGATGCAGTCCGTGCGCTCAACGCGCCGTCTCACCCTCGTAGAACACCCAGTATTTCGCACCCAGAAATTGCAGCGCCGTAATGATCATAATGACGACCAGCAGAATCCACGCCAGTGCTGAGGCGTACCCCATTTGGAAGAACTGGAACGCCACCCGATAGATATACAGACCGAACATCAACGTTGCATTCGCCGGTCCGCCGTTGGTCATAATCAACACCAGCACAAACCCCTGGAGTGAGGCGATGAACCCGACGATCAGGTTATAAAAGATGACCGGCGACATCATCGGAACGGTCACGTTCCAGAATTTCATCCACGGACCGGCGCCATCGATGGAGGCGGCTTCGTACAAGTGCTGCGGCACACTCTGCAAACCGGCGAGGTAGATCACCATCGAACCGCCGGCGCCCCACAGACTCATCAGGATCAGCGCCGGTTTTGCCCACTGCGGTTGCACCAGCCACCCTGGACCTTTGATGCCGAACCAGGAAAGCACCGTATTGATCAGCCCGAAATCCTGATGCAGGATCATGATCCACAAAATGGCGACGGCAATCCCGCTGACGACCGATGGCAGATAGAAAACGGTGCGAAAGACCGAAATCCCCAGCACTTTTTGATTGAGCAACAACGCCAGCAGAAACGAGACGATCAGACCGAGACCGACGCTGCCGATACCGAAATAGAGCGAATTCCACATTGCCGTATAGAAGAGCGGGTCGGCGATCAGGCGTTGATAATTTTGCAATCCGGTCCAGGAGGGCGGCGTCATCATCGACCAGTTGGTGAAACTGATCGCCAGCGATGCAATGATTGGTCCGGCGTCGAACGCAATAAACCCGATGATCCAGAGGGAAATGAACAGATAGAACTCACGCTCTTCACGGCGCGCCAGTTTCCCCAGTTTGGGCTTGCCTATCGGTCGCGCCACTGTTTGATCGATTCGTCGCTGCGCTCCTGCCATGCACACCCTCCCCAGAAGCAAGGTTGTAGCGACGGCTGCCCAGAGCAACCGTCGCCGTATCTCCGTCCTTCCACTGCTGTGCGTCGCCGATCACGCGCGATTGACGGCGATAATCGGGTCCACCGCAGCAAACACCTGATCACACGCTTCCTTCACGCTCAACTGCCCGGCCACCACCAGATCCCAGATCGGTCCTGCCGCCTGCGTGACCTGCGGACCGGTCGGTTGATCGATAATGTCGTGGCTGGCGATGGTGCGCATTGCCTGCTCGACGTATTTCGCGCCGGGAGGCGCAAACTTCGAGTTGAGGTACGAGGGCCACGCCGAGAGGCGCGCCGGGCTGCCGCGCCCGGTAATTCCCCACATATACGATTGCCCGGCGGTCGAGAGGTATTCGTTCAGATAGATCCACGCCGCGTCAGGGTTTTTGCTGTCGCGTGTGATCATGTAGGCGCTTCCGGCGGAGAAGGTGACATGCGCCTTCGGACCTTTAGGCCACATCGCAATATCCCAGTTGAACTTGGCGCCGGCGCGGATCGGCGGAGTCGCCCACGAACCCTGCATGGTCATCGCAATCTTGCCGAACTGGAATGCGGGCCAGGCGACGTTTTGCAGGTCGGCGGGGCTGGGCACCGCACCCTTATCGCGCAACTCCTGCCACCATTCGAGGGCGGCAACCGCTTCGGGCTGGTTGATCAGACACTCGTCCTCCTTGGGTTCGCGCAGGTACTGAGCGCCAAAGGGCATCAGGTAGGGTGGCGCCACCAGCGAGTCGCCCAGGGATGGGAGTTCGCCCAGCCCGAAAATCTTGTTCGGTCCTTCGCCCTGCGTCAGTTTCAGCGCGACTTCCTTCAACTTTTCGAGGTCCCAGGTTTCGTCGGGGTAGGGAATCCCGGCGGCATCGAAAATATCTTTGTTGTAGTACAGGTTGGCGGGACCTTCATCATATGGAATGCCCCACAGTTTGCCGTCGCGCTGGTACGACACCAGCGACTGCGGCGTGAAGTCTTGCAGGTTGAAGTCCTTCTCTTTAGCGATGTAGTCGTCGAGCGGACGGAACAGGCCGTTCTTGATGAACTCCTGCGCCCATGAAAACTGGCAGTACATGATATCGGGCAAGGCGTTGCCGGCCGCCTGCGCGACGTATTTTTGGCGGTACTCGCCGAAGGGCGTATTCTCGGCTTTGACGACGATATTCGGGTGGCGCTGCATAAAGAGCGTATCAAACTGCTTCTGACGCTCGAAGAAGACAGCGTCCCAGGCGTGCGCGACACTAATCTCCACCCGCTCGGACGGATCGGCAATGGCATTGGTGGGCCAGCCGCTATTGCCCTCTTCCAGATCGTAGAGTGAGGTCGGTGTCGGCTCGGTTGCGGGAGGCGTGGTCGGCGCAGCGCCCGTACCCGATTGCTGCGGCGCCTGCCCGCATGCCGCCAGCACGGCCGCCACAGCAGCGCTACTCAACCCGAGGCGTGCGCCGATCTGCAAAATCTCGCGGCGACTCAAGCCACGCCGTTTCAACTCCTGCGCGAGTTCTTCCTCGTGGTGTGTGGTCATGGAGTCCCTCCATTGTTGTCGGACTATGCCGGGATGATTGCGCCTGATACCAATATGCCGCAAACGCCACAATTGCGCTGCGTGGAAGGAGCATCTGCAAGCCTGACATTGACCGAAGATTCTGATACGATACACGCCTCCTTTCGTTTCGTTCAAGAAATCTTATAATTCAGCGGGGCGCACCGACCGATGATCGGCGGCGGAGCGATATGCTGCGTGCACGAGGCGAAGCGTATGCGGGTTGTCGGCGGCGTCGGTCAGCGGCGTTCCATCCATCTGCATCGCTTCCATCAGCGATGCCATTAGACCAATGAACGCATCGGGAATCCAGCGATCTTCGAGGCGCACATCGAACCAGATGTCCGGCGCGGTCGTCGTGGAATGGCACTGCAACGAGTCTGGTCTGCCGTGCGGATAGTCGTAGAGCAGCCCGATGATTCCCTTGATCACTCCTTCGGTGCCCAGGAAACGAAACGTGGCATAGGCGTCGCCGCTGTGGTCATGATGATTGACGGCAAGCAACGCCTGTAACCCCGAGTCGTGATCCAGCACCGTGATCGTTTTCGTTTCGGCGCGTTCTTGTTGCCCCGGATAGTGGGCATGGCGGCTCGTCACCCACGCCGGGTCGCCGAACAGGTAGCGCAGACTGTCGAGACAGTGGATGCTGTGGCACATCAGATCGAGGTAGGGATGCGCTTGAAGCCAGGGCCACATATGCCATGGCGTAGTGATCGATACCAGAATCTGCGCAGCGGCCGGTTGCCCGATAAACCCACGCTGAATGAGATCACGCGCAGCGGCAATCGCGGGACTCCAGCGCATCTGTTGACTGACGGCGACTTTGCGCCCGGCGCGTCGCGCTATGTCCACAATGGCTTCGGCATCCGCGAGGTTCTCGGAAAGCGGCTTCTGGCAGAGGAGGTGCTTGCCGGCGGCGACCGCCTGTTCGTCGATGGCGCGTTGATGCCAGGCGGGTACTGCAATGTCGCAAATCTGCACATCGGGATCGGCGAGTGCGGCATCGAGCGTCTCATATACCCGCGGAATCCCATGACGCGCAGCGGTTTCCTGCGCCGCCTGACGGTCGATGTCGTAACAGCCGACCACGCGCAAACCATGCAATTTATATGCAGGCAGATGGGCATAGTTCGCAATCCTGCCGCATCCGATCAGCGCAATCCCATAATCGGTTCGGGCGGAAAGGTGCGGATGATAGTGAAGATCGAGAATCGGAAGAGACTCCACTGTCTTTTGCTCACGATCTGATCGAAGCACATGCACATCGGGGTGCGCCGAGATACGGAGATATATGTATTTTATAATTTTTCGGAACGTTTGTCAAGAAATAGTTTACGATCCATCATCAATGACCAGACTCGCCAGTCGGATCGCGCGTGAAGGCGCTCCAGGCAGAGCAGGACGCTGGATGATCCAGATCGTATAGATGGCAACATCACGTCCCGATGGATCGAGCAGGCACGACGTGGCATACGAACAGACCGGGATGGTCGAGAGGCGCCCAAGCGCCTGAACCGGGCCAAGATCGATGACGAACTGCGGCGGTGCAACGCCGCTGCGCCGGATCGCGGTCATACCGGCGCCGCTGCACACAACAATCAGAGCAAGAGTGACAAGGATACCGCCGATGATGACGCGCTTCTTCATGATCTCAATGTTCAGCAAGCACCGACGTCTGGCGTCGCTTCACCAGATACAGATGTTCACACACCAGCAACGTTTCATGATGCTGGTTGAACACCTCGATCGTTTCGACGACAATCCCATGATCAGCGCGGCGCGGATGGTTGCGCTTTTCGGTAATGGTCGCCTCGACGGTGATCGTATCGTTGATGAAGACCGGGCGAATGAACCGCAATCGATCATAGCCATACGACATAGCATGTGGGTTGATGGCGCCGGCGGTCATGCCGATGGCGACGCCGAAAATGAGCGTGCCATGCGCAATACGCTGCCCGAAATCCTGCGTCTTGCACCACTCTGCATCCATATGGTGCGGATAGAAATCGCCTGTCTGCCCGGCGTGCAGCACCACATCGGCTTCTGTAATGGTGCGCCCCATGGTGCGACGGTGAAAGCCGATGGCGTAGTCCTCGAAATACTGTTTGTGAGTCATGGCTCAGCACCTGCTCATTGCAAGCCGTACCCGGCAAGAATTATGTTCGCCGACGCGCGGCGCGCCAACCGGCGATGTCAGAACAGCGCCATCGATCCGTATCGGGCGCCGGGTTGTCGCCAGGGTCATTCCGTTGCTGCGCGTCACCTGTTGCACCATCTGCACTGCGGCAAACCCCGGATGCGCCGTAAGCCGATCCCAGTCGAGCACCTCGGCGCACCAGTAGTCCGCCGGTTCCAATCGCGCGAGCCAGTACGCAGTTGGTTGAGTCGCCAGGTGCGCGGCGATCAGCGCTTTGATTTCATCACGCGCGCTGAACCATGTTGCCGGATCGGTGTGCGCCAGCGGCGCTTCGCATCCCAGCAATTCGCCCAATTGCGGGATCGAACCCATCGCCAGCGCCAGATAGCCGTCCGCTGTTGCATAGATGCCATACGGCGCGCCAAGACAGGCATGCGCATTATTGACGGCGCTGCGTTGCGGCAACCGACCGCCATCGTTCAGGTAGGCGGTGAACACCTCGAATTGCAGGTCGAGCGCCGATTCGAGTAGGCTGACTTCGACCAGACCGCCACGCCCGGTGACACCGCGACGTACCAGGCATGCCAGCACCCCCTGCGCCAGGTGCGCACCGGCAAAAATATCGGTGATGGCAAGCCCGAAGGGAAGCGGCGGTTGATCGGCGTCGCCGTTGAGAAACGGCAGTCCGGATCGTGCCTGCGCCAGCAGGTCCTGCCCTGGCAGATCGCGCCGCGGACCGGTTGTGCCATACCCTGTACCAGTGGCATAGACGATACGCGGGTTGATCGCCGCTACCGCCTCGTACCCAAGTCCCACTCGTTCGATGACGCCGGGGCGAAAGTTCTGAATCAGCACATCCGCGCGAGCAATCAGGGCGCATACCCGCTCCAGGTCTTCTGTACGCTTCAGATTGGCGGCGAAGGAGAGTTTGTTCCGGTTGATGGTATGAAACAGTACGCTGTCGCCATCCAGGAACAGATCGGCGATCGCAAGATGACGCCCGGCTTCGCCGCCATCAGGACGTTCGATCTTAATCACGTGCGCACCAAGATCCGCCAGGCGCAGCGCACACGAGGGACCAGCCAGGAACTGACTGAAATCGAGTACGAGCAAGCCATCGAGCGGTCGAGTTTCCATTACACGCCCTTTCAGCGGAACGTTCGCCGGCAAGACAGGCGTGCACCAGCGGCGCCGCGTGGTCCTGGAACCAGGGATATCCCGCGTAGCGTAGTCGCAAGAATGCCGCATCGAGCGTCGGCAGGGTGTCACGGAAGTATCCGTCACCAAGGGCATTGGCGAGATCATCGTTCCAGGCAGCGCAATAACCGGGTTGCCCGCCGCTGGTCACATAGATGCACTGAATGGACGATTCGGCGACGAAACGGGCGAACGCCACGGCAGTAGCGACGTGACGGCATGCATCCGACACCGACAGACCGGCGCCGCCGAGGGTCGAACGCAGGCGTTGGCCGTTGAACGTCACCAGACCGCCGAAGCGTAACCGGTTGGCGGCATACCCGCAGCGCGCATAATTCAGCCGCAGGCGAACGGGCAATAAGCAAGCGTGTCGCTGGTTGCAAGCGCCTCATAAGTCTGGATCGGGTTACGGGTGCAGACACGCCGGATCGCACAGCGCAATCAGCGCGCGCAGATGCTCCAGCGCGGCGATGCCAATTGGACGATCAACCACGCGCCCGACAGTCGTGAATGGCGTTTCCCCCAGCGCAATACAGGTGATAGTCATGCCGGGGTGCAATTCGCCAACGCGCTGCGCAGCTGCGACGAGCGGCACATACCCGCGGGTATGATCCCAGGTGAGACCGGTAAGTTCGACGCTGTGCGATGGATGCTTCATACGCCTGCGTCCTCGCCGGTGGATCCGAGCGCCTGCTGTTTCTCGATGCGCTTCCCGTTGACCAGCGACGCAACCGTCTGCTCACGCTGCATCACGTCGAGCAGGCTGACCACCGTTTGATGCACCTTGTAACGCACCATACACGCCAGAGCATCGGGGTCGCGCCGATGACATGCATCGAGAATCGCCTGAATCTCGAACAGGGACGCACGCGCCCGCTCCGGGAAGGCATACAACTGAAATCGCCGATAGCGCGCGCTCAAATCCCAGAGTTGAGCGATCAACTGCACCAGATGCCGCCGTCCTGCCGCCCGGTAGATCGTGAAATGAAACTCGCGGTGTAGATCGAGAAATGCATCGAAATCATCAATCGTTGCGGTCTGTTCCATTTCGATTTTCAATCGATCAAGGGTTGCCAGGTCCGCGACGGTCAGGCGCGGCGCTGCCAGGCGCGCCGCCAGTTCTTCGAGCGCCTCGCGCACCTGATAAATGTCGAGCAACTCTTCGACCGACAATGACTCGACGAAGACGCCACGGTGGGGAACAATGCGCACCAGCCCGCGCGATTGCAGCCGCGCCAGCGCCTCGCGCAGCGGCACCAGGCTCACGCCGAAACGTCGCGCCAGTTCGTTCTGGTCGAGACGCGATCCTGGCGCCAGTTCGCCGCTCAGGATCATGTCGCGCAGACGTGCCATGACTTGCTCGGTCATGGTGCGTTGGTGAAGATTGCTCATAGCACACTTGTGATCAGCAGAAACGAGGAATGCAAATATTTTATATTATTTTCGTTTGTTCTGTCAAGAGCGTTCATCCCTCCCTTTGGTCGCTGCAAGCGCACCGGGGCAACCTCCTGCGTATGGGAAGATCGCGGGCGATGTGGCGGTCGCGCAAGCGCCGTCCTTGCCGCAATCTGTGCGCCGGCTGCCCATGCTGAGCGTGCGCCGGATGTTCTTTCTTTCTTTGGTACGCGAGGAGTCCAGGCGCTGTCGCTATGAGCAGAGTTGCGAACGAAGCGAGGGGTGGGTCCTGGCAGCGCGCGCAGGATTGGGATGCTTCGCTTCGCTCGGAATGATGATCCGTGCTCTTCGGACCTTAAGCACGGGCAGAACACGCGAGCGAACACCGACCGGCACACCCACTGTGGGACCGTGGGACGGCCACGCGCGACGCCGGTCTCTACGCTTCCGCAGACGGGGCAGGGGGTGAGGGTACAACGGCGCATCCCAACGCCATGCATGCGTGCTGTCCGCCCTTGAACCTTCCGGCAGGGTGCGCCGAATCTTTGCGCCTTTGCGGGTGACGTTCTGGAAGGTATGCACCGCTTTCTTATATGGTTGCGACTTGACATCAGCCATGCCTCGTCGTACACTACGCCCGTGATATATATTTTATTGTAACAAGCGATGTGCGTATGGCAATCACCATCACCCGCGCCGAAGCGCGCGACGTTCGCTTCCCCACTTCCCGCACTCTCGATGGATCGGACGCCATGAACCCCGACCCCGACTACTCGGCGGCATATGTGATTCTCCACACAAACGTCCCTGGTCTGACGGGGCACGGGCTGACCTTTACCATCGGGCGTGGCAATGAATTGTGCGTCGCCGCATGTCAGGTTTTGCTGCCGATGGTGGTGAACCGTTCCCTTGAGTCAATCACTGCTGACATGGGCGCGTTCTGGCATATGATCACCGGCGACAGCCAGTTGCGCTGGATCGGACCGGAGAAGGGCGTGATTCATCTGGCGACTGCCGCCGTGGTCAATGCGGTTTGGGACCTGTGGGCAAAGGTTGAGCAAAAACCGCTCTGGAAGTTGTTGAGCGATATGTCGCCGGAAGAACTGGTGCGCTGCATCGATTTTCGCTACATTTCCGATGCGCTGACGCCTGATGAGGCGCGTGACATTCTGCGCCGCCAGGAGGCGACGCGCGCCAAACGCGAGGCGGAAATGCGCACGCACGGGTTTCCTGCCTATACGACATCGGCGGGTTGGATCGGGTATTCCGACGACAAAGTGCGCCGGTTGTGCCGGGAAGCGATCGATGCCGGGTTCCAGCACATCAAAATGAAGGTTGGACGTGATCTCGATGCCGACCGGCGCCGCGCCCGGTTGATCCGCGAGATCATTGGACCGGATCGCAAATTAATGGCAGATGCCAACCAGGTGTGGGATGTGCCGCAGGCGATTGCCTGGATGCGCGACCTTGCAGAATTCGACCTCTGGTGGATCGAGGAGCCAACCAGCCCCGACGATATTCTGGGTCATGCGGCGATTGCCCGCGCTGTGGCGCCGGTTGGCGTGGCAACCGGCGAGCATGTCCAGAACCGCATTGTCTTCAAACAACTGTTGCAGATGAATGCCATCAATTTCTGTCAGATCGATGCCTGCCGCCTCGGCGGGGTCAACGAGGTGTTGGCGGTTATCCTGATGGCCGCAAAGTTTGGCGTACCGGTCTGCCCGCATGCTGGCGGTGTCGGGTTGTGCGAGTATGTCCAACATCTGTCGATCTGGGATTACATCTGCGTTTCCGCATCGCTGGAGAATCGTGTGATTGAATACGTCGATCATCTGCACGAGCACTTTCTCGATCCGGTTGTCATCCGCAATGCTCGCTACATGCCGCCGCAGACGCCAGGATACAGCATCGAAATGAAACCGGAGTCGCTGGCAATGTATGAGTATCCTCATGGTGCGGCATGGAGCAATCTCGGTTAAGGTGGGAAGGGTGACGGTTCCACATTCGTGAAAAGATGGCAGGTGGGGATGAACGGGTGTGTGTTCTTCCGCAGACATGCCCACAAAAGGTTCAAGGTTGCCCGTTATGGGTATCCTGAAGCACGCCTACCTGCCCAAAAGCGTGTTGCCGGCGATGTGCTGCGTTGCACATCGTCCGTGGAAAGATAAACGAGACAGAGGTTACACGGTTACATGGTTGTTACGGTTGGAAATCTCTCCTGACTCCTGATTCAGTTCCCGGTTCTCAGTCCCCCAGCACAAAGGAGCGACAATGATGTACGAACCAACGCTCGAATCTGTCCGCGCGCACATCGTTCCCGACTGGTTTCACGATGCGAAACTGGGGATTTTCATTCACTGGGGTCTCTACTCCGTCCCCGGATGGGCGCCGACGACAGGACCGCTCCACGATGTCGTGGCGAAAGAAGGCTGGAAAGAATGGTTCAGGCGCAATCCATACGCCGAGTGGTACATGAACTCATTGCGCATTCCCGGCAGCCCGACCGTCGATTACCACGCGCAGCATTTTGGCGCCGATTTTCCATACGAACGTTTCGCCGAGACGTTCAACCGTGAGACGGCAGCGTGGGACCCGGCAGTCTGGGCGGATCTGTTCAAGCGCGCCGGAGCGCAGTACGTTGTGCTGACCACCAAGCACCACGACGGTTTCTTGCTCTGGCCCAGCGCGCGCCCCAATCCGTTCCGCGCAGGGTACCACGCCACACGCGACCTGGTTGGCGATCTGACCAGCGCCGTGCGTGCCGCAGGGCTGCGCATGGGTCTCTATTACTCCGGCGGTCTCGATTGGACGTTCAATGACCGGGTGATCGCCGATATTGTTGACCTCTTCATGGGCGTGCCACAGCAGTTGGAGTACGTCGAGTACGCCAATGCGCACTGGAAGGAATTGATTGATCGCTATCAGCCCAGCATACTCTGGAATGACATCGGCTATCCGGCAGCAGCGAACCTGGTGGAGTTGTTTAGTTTCTACTATAACACTATTCCCGAAGGGGTCATCAACGACCGCTTCACGCAGGCGTCCATCGGCGACGGTCCGCCTGATCCGGCAGCGATCATGCAGGCGCTGGCGCAGGGCATGCTTCCCACACCGCCGCACTTCGACTTCCGCACCCCAGAGTATGCGGTGTTCCCCGACATCAAAGCCGAAAAGTGGGAGTCGTGCCGTGGTTTGGGATACTCGTTCGGCTACAACCGCAACGAAACGGTTGACGATATGCTTTCGCCCGTCAAGTTGATCCGATCATTCGTTGACATCGTCAGCAAGAATGGCAACCTGCTGATCAATGTCGGTCCGATGGGTGACGGAACGATTCCGCCGGAGCAGGCGGAGCGACTCGAAGCGCTCGGCGCGTGGCTCTCGGTCAACGGTGAAGCGATCTACGGTACGCGCCCCTGGACGCGCGCTGAGGGCGTGACCGACAGCGGCATCGGGATGCGATTTACGCGCAAGGGCGACGATCTGTATGCGATCCTCCTTGATACGCCGCAGCAGCCCAACGTCACCCTGCTTGACGTGACCGTTTCTCCAGGATCGCGTGTGATTCTGACCGGTTACGGCGAGATTGCAGCGGCACAGCACGACCACGGTTTGACCATAACCTTGCCTGCGTCGCTCGCCGATGCGCCTGCGCACGCGATCCGCATTGTTGGCGGTGCATCGGCTGCGTCGGGAGGCGGAAGGTAAAGGTAGAGGCGCCTCTCTGCATGGGCGCCCTGCTCCTGCCTGAGCGCCCCCACCCGGCGGTGCGTCGGTCACGTCGAGCGGCAGAAGGTCGAGGCGCATCCGGGTGGGTGCTTTCTTCGGCAATGCGTCGGTCATGCCGAAAGGGAGGGGTGGGGGACTGCCTCCACGCAGCGGCGAGGGCGCTCACGTTTCGCATTGCTTCCAGGAACGCCTTCTGTGCCCGTCAGTCCTATCAGGCTGACACGGAGGGCGCAGACGCGCATTCGTCCTGACGCATCGCCGAACTGGACTCGCACCGGCGAGGGTTCGTGCGCCGAGCGCGAGCGTTTTGGACGTTGAAACCATCTTCTGCGATGCGCCCCCTAGCCGATGACGATGAGCGCTGAATGCATCCCGTCATGCGCTGCCTGTCTGGCAACGAATGTCACAGACCACGGAAAGCAAAGCCTGTCTTCGCAATCTCGACCTGGCGAGAACGGATGCATTGCCCACGAACCTCTTAACCCCTCATTCTCCTGCCTCACGATCCGGGGTATTGAGATCGACCTCGAACGTCACCTCGATCTCCGGGTGCAACGAAGAACGGACGGAGCAGTACCTGTTGAGCGCCAGATCAACCGCGCGTTGCACTTTTTCAAGCGTTGCGCCAGTCGCGGTCACCTGGTAGCGCAGGTGAAGCCAGCGGTAGCGCCACGGCGGATCGGCGTCCTGTTCGCCATCGACGGTGATTGCCAGCCGATGCAGCGTCGCTCGTTGTTTTTTCAGAATTTCGACCAAATCGACGGCGGAGCACGACGCCAGCGCGATGAGCATGGTTTCTGACGGCTTGACCCCCACGCCGCCGCCTGGAGAAAGAACGATGCTGTGGTTTGTGCTATCCACGCCAAGAAACGTTTGGTCGTGAATCCATGTGAGTTCGATGTGTGCCATAATGTCCCCCGTTGGGCCGGTCTGAGACCGGCCCCTGCCGTTGTTGGTGGGGCAGGTCTGAGACCTGCCCCTATCAGAGACCTGCCCCTATCAGAGACCTGCCCCTATCAGAGACCTGTCGTTGTTGGTGGGGCCGGTCTCAGACCTGCCCCTATCTGCCCCTGCGGTTGTTGGTGGGGCAGGTCTCAGACGGACCCCAACGACGGGTGCATCGATTGGTAGACCGTCGTCTCGAATGCCTCGAACAGCGGCAGCGATTTCGTGTCTGCAAATGGAACAATCTGGGTGAGATAGATCCCGCCGATGCCATGATCGAGGTCGATCCAGAAGTACGAGTTTGCCAGACCGGCCCATTGCAGGCTGCCCGCCGGACGACCGGTCGGCGCCGGCTCAAGGTTGATCTGCCAGGTCAACCCCCATCCTTTGGGCAACCCTGGGAAAAACTCCGCATCATTGGAAAACTGCGGCATGACACTCTTCATTGGCGTCACCCGCAGATTACCGATGGCGTTCTGGCACATCAGAGCGACCGTTTCGGCGCTAAGCACGCGCAAGCCATCGAGTTCGCCGCGATTGAGCACCATGCGCACAAACCTGGCATAGTCTCCGGCTGTGCCGTATAATCCTCCGCCGCCCATCTCGAACTCAGGGTCCTGCGGAATCTCGAATGCTATGGGCGCCAGTGAACCGTCTTCACCACGCGCATGGACAACCGCCAAACGCGCGCGCATATCAGGACGGATATTGAAGGCGGTGTCGTTCATACCCAGGGGTCCCAGCAGATGATCCTGCATATACTGTCCCAGTTTTTTGCCGCTGACCGCTTCGACTGCCAGACCGGCAAAATCGATATTGATGCCGTATTCCCAGCGCTCACCGGGATCGAAGAGGAGCGGGGTTGTGAGCGCTGCGATCTTCCCACTGGCAACGCCCGGAACACCCATAACTTGCTGGTACCGTAGAATGTCTGCGCTCCAGAACTCGTAGGAAAATCCGGCAGTGTGCGTCAACAACTGACGCAGCGTGATCGGGCGCACCGGAGGACGCAGTTTCGGTTTCCCTTCATCGTCCCATCCTTCCAGCACCTGTGCTTCTTTCAGCATCGGAACCCACTGATCGGCAGGAGCGTCGAGATCGAGTTTTCCCTGTTCAACCATCTGCATCGTGCAGGCGCCGGTGATCGCCTTGGTCATCGAAGCAATCCAGCAGACCGTGTCAAGCGTCATCGGCTCGCCGGTCGCCAGATTGCGCTTCCCGAACGCCCCTTCGTACACCACTCCCTCGCGGTCCACAACGACCGCTACAACCCCTGGCACATCACCACGCTCAACGGCTGCGCTCAAGAGTCCGTCCACCCGTTCTTTCAACGACATTGTTGGCTCCTTTCCAGATGCGAGTCCAGAGAACGACCGGTCATACGACCGACAGGACAGGAGTGCCTGAACTGGTTTGCCGTCTTTTACGCCCCCGTTCGATCATGCCGATCACGCAACCCTGTTATACCAATGACCTGTGACCATCCGACATGGTCACCCCGAGCAGCGCGAGGGGTCTGGCGCGACCCGCTGAGATTCCTCGCTGCGCTCGGAATGACCAGTCGCTGCGCTCGGAATGACCCGTCGCTGCGCTCGGAATGACACGCATGCGGCATCATCAATCGTCATTGGTATTACGTCGCCTGCACCGTTCCCGCCCCATCGGGTGGCGCCGGTTCAGCCAAGGTGACCGACTCGCTCTTGGGATGCAGGACGCGCGGCAGTACCTCATCCATGTGTTCGACCAAAACAATGTCGATTTGCTGGCGCGTTTCTTCCGGCAGTTCGCGCAGATCGGGCGCATTCGCCTTCGGCAGCAGAACCGTGCGCACACCGGCGCGCTGCGCCGCCAGCACCTTTTCCTTCACCCCGCCAATGGGCAGCACCTTGCCGCGCAGCGTGATTTCGCCGGTCATGGCGACGTGTTTGTAGGCACGGCGGTCGGTCAGTGCTGAGATAAGCGCGCTTGCCATCGTGATGCCGGCGGATGGTCCATCTTTGGGAACAGCGCCGGCCGGAACATGGATATGAATATCGCAAATCTGCGCAAAATCGGTCGGAATGTTCAACGCCCGCGCCCGCGACCGCGCATACGTCAGCGCTGCGCGCGCCGATTCCTTCATCACATCACCAAGTTGACCGGTCAGCGTCAACTGACCGTTGCCCGGCACAACACTCGCTTCGACAAAGAGCACGTCGCCGCCGGTCGGCGTCCATGCCAGCCCGGTGACCACGCCCACCTCATCTTCACCGAGGAGCGTTTCACTGCGGAAGCGCGGCGGTCCGAGCAAGTCATCGAGATCGGGCGCATCCACCTGATCCGGAAGTGGTTGTCCCTCCGCCGCGCGCGTTGCCATCTTGCGGTAAATCGCGCCGATCCGTCGCTCCAAATCGCGCACACCCGCCTCGTGGGTGTATTCGCGGATCAGGCGGCGAAGCGCCGCTTCGGTGATCGTCGGTGCGCGTTCCGCCAGACCTTGCTCGTTCCGCTGGCGCTGGATCAGGTAGCGGCGACAAATCTCGAGTTTTTCCATCTCAGTGTAGCCAGCGAGTTCCAGTAGTTCCATGCGGTCGAGCAGCGCGGGCGGAATGGTATCGGAGCGGTTGGCGGTGCAGATGAAGAGCGCACGACTCAGATCGAACGGCACATCGAGGTAGCGGTCGACAAACGCCACATTCTGTTCCGGGTCGAGCACTTCCAGCAACGCAGCCGCCGGATCGCCCTGGAAGCCGACGCTCAATTTATCGACCTCATCGAGCATGAAGACCGGATTGTTGCTGCCGGCGCGATTAATTCCCTGGATGATGCGCCCTGGCAGCGCGCCGATATAGGTGCGGCGATGCCCACGAATCTCCGCCTCATCGCGCACGCCGCCGAGCGCCACCCGCACGAACTTGCGCCCCAGCGCACGCGCAATCGAGGTTCCCAGACTGGTCTTCCCAACGCCGGGAGGACCGACAAAACAGAGGATCGGACCGCGCGCACTGCCGCTGGCGTCTTGCTCCAACCGCAGTTTGCGCACCGCCAGGTACTCGATAATACGCTCTTTGATCCGTTCCAGATCGTAGTGATCCTCATCGAGCACCTGACGCGCCTGCGTCAGATCGAGGTTGTCTTCCGTACTGACATTCCACGGCAGATCGAGGAGCCAGTCCAGGTAGGTGCGGGCAACGACATACTCGGCGGCGCCGGGGGGCATGCGCTCCAGGCGCGAAATCTCGCGTTCGGCTTCTTTGCGCGCCTCTTCGGGAAGGTTCGCTGCCTCGAGCCGACGACGCAACTCTGCAATTTCGGCGGCATGATCGTCGGTTTCGCCCAACTCGCGTTTGATCGCCTCGAGTTGCTGGCGCAGCACATACTCGCGCTGGCTTTTCGACATCTCTTCCTGCGCCTTGCGTCCAATTGTCAGAATTTCACGTTCGCGCTCGAGGAAACTGAGCACCTGACGCAGGCGTTCTTGCACATCGAGCGTATCGAGCACAAGTTGCTGATCCTCTGGTTTAAGGTTCAGATTCGCTGCGATCAGGTCTGCCAGCATACCGGGTTGCGCGGTATTGGCCGCAACGATTGCCAGTTCATCAGGCAGAGTCGGGCTGAGTTGGATGATCTGCTGGAAGGCGGCGAGCGCCGCGCGCGCCAGACCGCTGACCTCGACCGAAAGCACAGCGGGATCGCGATGAATGGCGACGCGCGCCTGCGGATATGGTTCGGTGACGATCAGTTGCCTGATCTGAATGCGCGCCTGCCCCTGCACCAGGATTTGCACTGCGCCGTGCGGCAACCGCAGCATGCGGACGATTAACGCGACGGCGCCGGTGCGCGCCAGCGCCAGCGGATCGAACCCCTCGCCGGGTTGAGTGCGCATAAACACGCCGACCATCTTCGTTGCAAGCGCTGCTTCATCGACCAGTTTCACCCATGTGTCGCCGCTGACGACGAGCGGCAGGAACATGCCGGGGAAGAGCACGACGTTGTTGAGCGGCAGGATCGGTAGCACTTCCGGGATGTCGGGCGGGTCCTGGGTTGGGAGTGGAGTGCTCATGACTCACCCTCCTGCTTAATGTGGACAACAACCTGACGAGCGCCGCGCCCGGCGAAAGGAAGCCAGATTTCCAGCAAGCCGGTGTTGAAACGGGCAGTCGTCCGATCCGGGTCAATCGGGCGATCAAAAGGAACCTCGATTTGGAAGGCGCCGGATGCGATCTCCATCCGGTGCAAGCGGCGCAGATCGTGGGGCAACGCAATCTGGCGCACGCCGGCGATACGCACAAACTGCGGGTGCGCTTCGATCTGCACATTCGAAGGCTCGACGCCGGCCAGTTCGATGACCAGCAGCATTGCCTGTTCGGTCTCAAACACATTCACCGCTGGCGACCACGGACGCATATCAAATGGCGCATACGGCATGCGCGTGCGCAAAATGCGTATCGAGGCATGGGGATTATCGTCGAAGATCATGCGCTCCCTCCTACTATGCTATAGGGCAGCAGATTGAGTCCCCCTAATAAAGCGATAGTCACGCTGATTCCTGGATTCAAGAGGATAACCACACGAGAGGGCGATAACAGCAATAAAAGAATCAGCAATAAGCAATTCATGGCTTAGCCGGTATTCTTCCAACAATTCAACCGCTTTATGAGAAATATCCTCATCGATCTCGATAATCAGAAAATCGACAAGAAATGTGTTCAATAGGTTCCCTCGCAATCACGGCAAACCATGGCTCTTTCTGAATTATACCACTGCCCAGGGACGTGGCGGAGGCGGCGGTCATCTCCCGCAGGTCGCGGGCGCAGATGACCGTCGCCGCGACGGGGAGCGGGCGTGATCCGGCGGCGACCGACTACGGCGCGGCGCGCCCGGCGGGGCGCCTCTGGCTGTGGTGACGGTCATCTGAGGTGCGCCGCGCGCTGTAACACCGCCAGATGCTGATCAATGCGCGTCAATCCCATACCCATGGTATTGAGGCAGAGATAATGCGCTCCGAGCGCGCGCCAGGCATCGATATACGTCTGCCAGCGCTCTTCTGCGACCGAACGCAGGTTCAACTGCGACTCGATGCCGATCGTCGCAGGGTCACGCCCGGCATCTCGGGCATATCCGGCGAGACGTTCCAGCGCGGCTCGGGTCGTCTCGTCCGGCGGGCGAAAGGTGATCCAGCCGTCGCCGATCCGCGCCACGCGCTTCAGGGTCGCTTCAGCGTATCCGCCGATCCAGATCGGGATGGAACGACGTGGCGGCAGTGGATTGAGTCCTGCTGCCTCGATTGTGTGCCAGCGTCCGTGAAAGGTGACGACTTTCTCGGACCACAGGGCGCGCAGCACGGCGATCTGCTCCTCGCTCCGCGCGCCGCGGTTGTGGAAGTTCTCGCCCAGTGCCTGATACTCCACCTCATTCCATCCGATGCCAATACCCAGCCGCAGCCGTCCGCCGCTCAGCACATCGACTTCAGCCGCCTGCTTGGCGACCAGCGCTGTCTGTCGCTGCGGAAGGATGATCACGCCGGTCGCCAGACCGATTGATGTCGTGATCCCTGCCAGATACCCGAATAGAACCAACGGCTCGTGGAACATCGACTCGCTCGTGTACGGTCCGCTCCAGCCGGGACGAATCGACGGATCGGCGCCGAGGACGTGGTCGTATGCCAGGATGTAGCGATAACCAAGCGCCTCGACTTCCTGGGCATATTCGCGGATTATTCCAGGATCATCGCCAATTTCCGTTTGCGGGAAGACGACGCCAATTTCAAGGGAGCGGCTCATACGATTCCATTTGCCTCCGTTGTAAGCATATGCTATAATCCGCATCAGTGTTCGAGCAGGCAGGGCGCCAGCATTCGCCCTGCTCTCTTTGTGTAGACCGGAGTCGGGCAGCAATGTCACAGCAGATTATAGAAGAAATCGAGCGTCGCTACATGAAGCAGGATGTCCCCGAGTTCCGCGTTGGCGACACGGTACGCGTCGGTGTGCGCGTTGTCGAGGGGAACCGTGAGCGCGTCCAGGAATTCGAGGGGGTCGTCATCCGCAAGCGGGGCAGCGGTCTCAACGAGAACTTTACCGTGCGGCGCATCGCATCGCACGGGATCGGCGTCGAGCGCACATTTCTTGTCCACGCGCCGCGCGTTGAGAGCATCCAGGTTGTCCGCCGCGGTAAGGTGCGCCGCGCGCGCCTGTTCTACCTGCGCGGTCTCACCGGCAAAGCGGCGCGGATCAAAGAGCGGCGCTGAACGATTGATGGTTGGCTCCCCATGGCTGCCAGCGCGCCTGCTGCGCTCTATGCGCGCCTGATACGGTGGGCGTTTGCGCGCTTCTACCAGGAGTTTGCCTGGACGTATGACACCGTAGCGGCGCTGGCGTCGGCAGGTCGGTGGCGCAACTGGACGTTGACGGCGCTGGAGTTTGCACGCGGCGCAACGCTGGAGGTTGGCTGTGGCACCGGGCATGTCCAGCTGGCGCTGGCGCGGCGTCACGTCGGGTTCTTCGCCGGGCTGGATCGGTCGCCACAGATGCTTCGGCTGACCCGTCGCCGTCTGAAACAAGCCGGGTTCCGCGCTCCGCTCGTGCGCGCCGATGCACGCGCCCTTCCTTTCGTCTCCGAATCATTTGACGCGATTATTGCGACCTTTCCAAGCGACTATATCGCTGCTGAAGCGACTGTCGCCGAAATCCGGCGCGTGTTGCGCCCTGGAGGAACCGTTGCGATTGCGCTGTGGGCGCGCTTTGCTGATGATTCGCCCTACGCGCGCCTGCTTGATGTCGCGTACCGCGCGACGCTCCAGCGGTCGCCGCGTCCGGTGACGTCTGTAACCTCTGCCGCCCTGCACCGCTTTGGCGAACGGTTCGAGCGCGCCGGCATAGACGTATCGTTCAGAGAAGTCGCAACGCCGGATGGCGCAGTGCAGTATGTTCTGGGAAAGCGCCGGATGTTATGATGAAAGGATCTCCACCGACTGTTGAAGAAGAGCGGGCACTATGTGCTGTTGGGTATCGCGCTATCGCCGGGATCGACGAAGCCGGACGCGGATGCTGGGCGGGACCGGTGGTCGCTGCGGCGGTGATCCTGCCGGAGCGGGTGATTGCCAAGCCTGAGTTGCTCGACGGCGTCGCTGACTCAAAAATGCTGACCCCTGCGCAGCGCGTCGCGCTCTTCGAGCGCATCACCAGTCTGGCAGTTGCCTGGGCAGTTGGATCCGTACCGGCGCATGTGATCGATAGCCACGGCATTCTGCCTGCCACGCGCCTGGCGATGCAGGTGGCGCTCCTGCGTCTGCCGCTTCCCGCTGATGTGCTGTTGATCGATGCGGTGCGGCTCGACGGCTGGCCCCTCCCGCAGCGTGTGCTGGTCAAGGGTGATGTGCGCTGCCTGTCGATTGCCGCTGCGTCGATCATTGCCAAAGTGATGCGCGACCGGTTTATGGAAGGGCTTGGGCGATACTGGACCCGGTATGGGTTCGCAGCACACAAAGGGTATGGGACTGCGGCGCACCAGGAGGCGCTGCGCCGCTACGGTCCTACACCGCACCACCGTCTGACGTTCCGCCCACTGTGCGATATGGCGCCTGCCAATATCCGGAACGCAGCGTTGGAAGGAGAACAGCCATGACCCTTCACCTTAGCGCCGGCGAGTATGTGCAGCGTTTGCGCCGCATTGGATTGCGTCCCGGCGAACGTCTGGTCAACAATATTCTGCACTGTGGCGATGCTGCGGTCGAACCGTTGATTGAACTGGCGACCCGTGTCCTGCTCCTTTACGAAGAACCGCCAGTCGCCTATGCGCCGATCCACGCACTGCGCCTGCTTGGTGAATTGCGCCCGCTGCGCATGGTCGAGCCGCTGCTCAAGAGCGTCGATGCTGAGTTCAAGAGCAGAGGCTCCGCGCGCGAAATCTGGCAGTATGAAGTTCCGCAGATGATTGGACGGATTGGTGCGGCAGTTGTGGCGCCGCTCTGGTCCTATATCGAAGACCCTGCCTGCACCCCTGTCGAGCGTGATGGCGCGCTCCTGGCGCTGGCGTATGCGACGGTGATCGACAAAGATGTGCGCGAGCCGGTCATCGCCGAATTGTACCGGCGACTGATGCAGAGTGACGACCGCACATTGAACGCCGGCATTGTGCGCGCTATAGCGTACCTCGGGCTTGCCGACATGTATGGCGACATTATGGCACGTTACCGCGCCAGCGCGGTGAATCAGGAGCGTATGCCGGCCTCGGCAGCGCGTCAGATGTTGTTGTCGCAAAAAACATCCGGCTTAGCCAACGATGCGAAACTCTCATTGTGGGAACGCTACGACAGGTTTGGACCGTTCCCGGAACCAGAAGATATGAACTTCGATGACGACGAGGAGTAACGCTCGTGCAACCGGTCGATAACCTTCACGTTCTTGCTTTTGAGCCGCTCACCCCGCCACGCGCCCTGCGTGAGCGGTATCCGATCACCGAAGCCGCAGCGCAGACGGTCTACGAAACGCGGGAATCGATCAAGCGCATTGTGCGCCGTGAAGACCAGCGCCTGCTGGCGGTTGTCGGTCCCTGTTCGATCCACGACACCGGAGCGGCGCTGGAGTATGCCGGGCGACTGGCGCGCCTGGCAGGCGAGATGCGCGACCGAATCGTGATTGTGATGCGCGCCTACTTCGAGAAACCGCGCACCACCGTCGGATGGCGCGGTCTGATCAACGATCCGCACCTCGACGGTTCGTTCGACATGAACGAAGGATTACGGCGCGCGCGCGAGTTGTTGTTGCGCATCAACGACATTGGGCTGCCAACCGCCACCGAAATGCTCGACCCGATCAGCCCGCAGTATATTACTGACCTGATCAGCCTGACTGCCATCGGCGCGCGCACCGTCGAGTCGCAGACCCATCGCGCTCTCGCCAGCGGTCTCTCGATGCCGGTTGGCTACAAGAACAGCACCGATGGCAATGTGCAGGTGGCAGTTAATGCATTTCTATCGGCGCGCCGGGCGCACTCCTTCCTTGGCATCGATCAGGATGGACAGAGTTGCGTGGTGCGTACCACCGGCAATCCCGATGGCATGATCATCCTGCGCGGTAGCAGCGCCGGACCGAACTATGATGCGGCAACCGTTGTGCGCACTGAACAGGCGATGGAGGCGGCAGGTCTATTGCCCGCCATCATGATCGATTGTAGCCACGCCAATGCGGGCGGCGATCACACGCGCCAGCCGCACGTCTGGCGCGAGGTGCTACGCGACCACATCGCCAGCCGCAACGCCGTCATCGGTATGATGGTCGAAAGCTATCTGTACGAAGGGAAGCAACCGATCCTTGCCGATCGCTCACGGCTGCGCTACGGCGTGTCGGTGACCGATGCGTGTGTTGGTTGGGAAACGACCGAGCGTATGCTGATCGAGGCATATGAGGCGCTGAAAGGTTGAATTGCGTCTTCCCGGACCGGTCGATACCGTACCGTCTTTGTGCGCCTTCGTGTGCTTCGTAGACGAAAGCAGCATCCCGAAGCGCGCGAAGGGGACCAATGGAGGAACAAAGGCGCTCTGTGCGGCTGCTCACTCACCCTTACGATACGCCCACCACATCGCAATGATTTGATTCTGCAACGGCGCTTCGTCTGTATCGGTTCGGCGCACCACCGCTGCCGTTGCAAGATTGCCCAGTTCCACCGCTTCATCCATCGTGGCCCCAGCACACAGCGCCGCTGCCACGGCTGCGATGGCGCTATCGTTCGCGCCGGTCGGCCGGATTGGACCGGTTATCGGCACGGAAGGCGCGTGGATCATGCCCTGCTCGTGAACCACGAGCATACCGCGCACGCCGAGCATGACAATCACCGGTTTGCCGGTGCGCTGGCGTAGTTGCTCGGCAGCCTGTCCCACCAGCGCCAGCGGTGGGTTGCTGCTGTCGTTCGCGCACACAGCGCGTACACATTCGCGCGCGTTTGACATGACAATGACCTGCCGGAAGAGACCTGGACGCTGCTGTGAGGTGGCCAGAAACCAGACATCTCGATGGCGAGCGGCGAGGTCGGCGATCTCCAAACGGAGTCGACGGGTGACGACCCCACATTCTTCTTCGGGGATGTCATCGACGATGAGTACGGCTTGAACCTGCGTCACCAACGCGCGGAGACGCTCGATCAGCGCCATTGTGGTGGAAGAAGCCAGCGGGATGCGCGAGCGAATATCGAGTCGTTCATGTTCGTAGGGTATGGAGGTTCCACTGGCGATCACCGGCTGAATTGACGTTGGTGTATACCGATCAGCAGCAACGACCATAGCACGCTCATCGATGCCGCGTTTTCGCAAATTGCGCCGCAATTCATACCCGTCGCCATCATCACCGATCACACCAAGCGTTGTGACCGCCGTCCCGAAGGCGCGCAGAATTGCAGCGATACTGCCGGCCGCACCGGGGAGAGTCTCCGCCGCAACCACCTGGTGAGCGGGAAGCCCGGTCTCTTCCGCATACTCGATGCGCGCCGGATCGATCAGGAGACGCCGATGGAGCACGAAATCGCCTACCACCAGCACACGCGCGCGCGCACTGCGGAACAAAATGTCCTGAAGCCGGCGTTCATCCATGGTCGTCGCCGAGTCATGTCGCTAATATGATCGGGAATGATTACCCTTCCAATGGTTCGAGCAATATGATACACTGGTAAAGAGAACGAAATCATTATACGGGCTGAAAGGCATGGCAATGATCAGACAGGCACTTCGGACTTTGCGCCTCATTGTCGGTTGGATCTGCATTATCGGCGGTCTGATCGTTTCGATTTCTCCCATTCCCTTTGGATTTGTCATTGTCATCGCCGGGATCATCCTGGTCGGTCCACGTGATCGCGGGCTGCGCATAGTTCGCGCCTGGTGGAACCGCGCGATCCGTTCGCTGGCGTCCTCGTCTGTGCCGTTGGTGTCGGCGCTTGCGAAGCGTATCATTACGTTTCAGTCGTCAATCGAAATGCGCATTCATCAGTGGACGGCGACGCGCACAACTCCTCGCATTGCACCGCAGCGCGCTGTCGCCGAGGAGTAATCGGCTCACCTGCGCCTCAGCCAGTACCACGCTGAGGGCCAACTCGTATCACACACGTGAGTAACGCCATATTCGATGCGCTCGACTTCAAAGTCGGGCGCAAATAATTGTTCCACCATCCCCTTTGCGATCCAGCGCGGCGTATCGCTTGATGTTCCATCGTGCAAATGCGCGAAGAGCAGATAGAGACCGCCGGATCGCGTCAGGCGCGCAACTTCGCCAGCATAGGCGCAGAGTTCTTCGGCGGTCATGCCGTGCATACAGCCGACATCGATCACGAGATCATACGGCTCGCGCAAGAAGTGCAGGTCGGTGACAGATGCGATGAACAGGCGCACACGGTCGGCGACGCCAGCGTGGTGAACCCGTTCTTCAGCACGGGCAATCGCTTCGGGAATGAAATCGACGCCATCCGCATGCCAGCCGCGCGCTGCGAGGTAGACACAGGCGCGTCCTGTGCCACACCCCAGGTCAAGCGCCCGCCCCGGTGGAAGCGATTCGGCAATCGCCATCACCTCTGGTGGCGGTGTATCGTGATCCCACGGCAGATCACCATCGCGGTAGCGTTGCTGGAGCCGCTGGAAACGTGTCGTCGGGTCGGTCATACGTGTCTTCCTTTTTGGGTTTCTTCCCCAAGGCTGTTGAGAGCGACACCAGGCGCAATGCATGGTCACTCATCGGTAATGGATGCCTGCGCTATAATAGCACCGGAAATGATCTGTCGCTGTTGTGAGCCACTATGGACGATGAGGCAACCCTGATCAACAGGCTGCGCCAGCGTGACCCGCAGGCGTTTGCCACATTCTTTGAGACCTATGCCGACCGCGTCTACCGCCTGGCATACGGTATTGTCGGCAGTGAAACCGATGCCGAGGAGGTGGTGCAGGCGACATTCATTTCGGCGCTCGAAGCCATTGAGCGCTTTGAACATCATGCGCGTCTTGGCACCTGGCTCTATCGCATTGCCTATAATCACGCGCTCATGATCCTGCGCCGACGGCGACCTGAAGAGACGCTGCCAGATGATGACGGCGCGCTGCCGCTTCCATCGGCTCTGAAAGACTGGAGCGTGTTGCCGGAGGAGCGCCTGCTCAGCCGCGAGGCGCAGGAAATGCTGCGGAAAGCGATCATGGAACTGCCAACGACTCTGCGCGCAGCATTCATCTGTCGTGACATTGAAGGTCTTTCAACGGCTGACTGCGCACAGATCATCGGCATTAGCGAGGGGGCGTTGAAGGTGCGCCTCCATCGCGCGCGCCTGACGCTGCGTGAGCGGGTCAGTGAGTACTTCGGCGAGTGGGTGGCGCCGGGAAACGGCTGAACGCCGGAGGACACGATCATGACGTGTGAAGAATTGATAGCCCATCTGTCGAGCTACATCGACCACGAAATGGATGCTGCGCTGGTCGCCGAAGTGCAGGAACATATTGCGCACTGCCGTAACTGCCGCGTGGTGCTCGACACGACGCGGCGCCTGATTGTGCTCGTCCACGATGAGGGGCAGCGCGTTATCCCCGCCGACCAACGCAGCGCTCTTTTTGAACGCCTGCATCAGGCGTTCCTCAAGCGACCGCAGGCATCGAATGAGAGCGCCGTGTAACGCGCATTGAATGACCGGCATCTGAATCTACGAAAGCCGTGCTATGCCCGGACCAACCATCGAACTCACGATCTACGAGAATGAAGAGGCGTTGCTCGCCGGGCTGCGTCGCCGTGACCCCGATTCGTGCGCCTGTTTGATCAAACGATTTGCGCCGTTGGTCTATGCTCAAGCGATACGACTACTCGGCGATGCGGATGAGGCGGAGGGCATTCTGCAACAAACATTCATTAAGGCGTGCGATAAACTCGACACCTACGAAGGGCGCAGTGGGCTGGGCAGCTGGCTCTATCGCATTGCAACGAATGAAGCGCTCATGCACCTGCGTCAGCGGTCGCCGCACGTCAATCTTGCCGACGTCGCCGAGACGATCCAGGAAGATGAAATGCCGCACCGTCTGACATCATGGACGTTCGATCCGGCAGCTGCGGCGCTGAACAGCGAACTGCGCATGGTGCTGGAACAGGCGCTGGCAACGCTTCCTGAAGCGCTGCGTGTTGTCTTTGTGTTGCGCGATATTCAGGGATTGAGCACTGAGGAGACCGCAGCAGCGCTTGGTCTGGGTGAAAGCGCCGTCAAGGTGCGGTTGCACCGCGCGCGGCTGCGGCTGCGGGAATTGCTCTCTGCATACATGCAGGAACATTGAGCGCTAGAGTCCTGGCGCATGGAGGTCCGCTATGGACGCTCACCATTACCTGCACGACGATCCGGAACGTTGCCGTGACATTTTGGCGCAACTGAACGACTACCTCGATGGTGAACTCGCTGAGTCGCTCTGTCGTGAACTGGAACAGCACCTCGCCGAATGCCCCGATTGCCGGACCGTGTACGATACATTGAGTCGTACCATTCACATCTACCGCGCATTGCGTGATGTTCCAGCCGAATTGCCGCAAGGGGTCGAAGAACGCTTGATCCATCGCATTAAGGTCTCGCTAAACGACGGGCATCTTCAGCATAGCGACCGGCATGCTTCAACCTCCGATTGATCGCTCGCCTAAAGCGACTATGGAACGGAGCGATGCAGGGATTGCGTTCTTCCTGAACGCAAAGGAGATGATACGATGATTCGGGACATCGAAGCATTTCGCGCGTCACTGAGTGGCGACGCGCCTCCACCCGGTCTCAGCGGCGCGTTGCAGGCGCTGTGGCACGATGCTCGAGGCGACTGGCACGCAGCGCATCGCGCCGCGCAGGACGATGACAGCATCGACGGCGCATGGGTGCATGCCTATCTCCACCGCAAAGAAGGTGACCTGGCGAATGCGGGGTACTGGTACCGCCAGGCGGGCCGACCGGTCGCCAGTGGGTCGCTCGATGCCGAGTGGGAGCAGATCGCGCGCGTGTTGCTGCTGCCGGATGAGTAACCGGAGAAGCGTTCAGCAGTAGCGTGGTGCAGGGGCAAGGGGTGGTTGTCTTATGGCGACGCCTTTGTTCCTCTTCCCTGCTCTCTCTCCACTGTTTAAGGGCGGACCGAACCCCCACGCACACCCCGGCGCTCCTACTGTGGGACCGTGGGGCGGCCGCCAAGAAGCCGAGTGGATGAAATGGAACACTTTTCAATTCCCTGTGACCATCCGGCATGGTCACCCCGAGCAGCGCGAGGGGTCGTGCGCGACCCGCCAGATTCCTCGCTGCGTTTACCCTGAGCGAAGCGAAGGGCTCGGAATGACACACATGCGGCATCGTCAAGCGTCATCGGTATCACCCCGCGCCTCGCGCAGATTCCTCGCTGCGCTCGGAATGACACACATGCGGCATCGTCAAGCGTCATCGGTATCACCCCGTGCCTCGCGCAGATTCCTCGCTGCGCGCGGAATGACACACATGCGGCATCGTCACGCGTCATTGGTATCACCCCGCGCCTCGCGCAGATTCCTCGCTGCGCGCGGAATGACAAGTCGCTGCGCGCGGAATGACAAGTCGCTGCGCGCGGAATGACACGCATGCGGCATCGTCACGCGTCATTGGTATAAAGCCCGTGGGACGGACCCGCGCGGCGCCAGTCTCCCCTCTCCTGCACGCAGGAGAGAGGAGTGCGCTCGAAAGAAGGACCAGCACCGCCTCTCTATCTGGCAATCACCGGCATGAAGACGCGGTACGGACCATTGATCTGCAAAGGACCGATAGTGCGCGTGTTGCCGGCGGCATCGCGCGCAGTAATGTAGATGCGGTGCGCGCCAGGCACACTCAGCGACGCGACGTAACGCCACTGGTTGCCTTGCAGATCGGCGGCTCCGTTCTCGACCAGCCCATCGGGACGTTCTACTCGCACCGTGATGCCCGTGACCCCCACTGCGTCGGCGTAGTTTCCGCCGATCACGCTGCTGACGGTTAGCAGCGGGGAAGTTGGCGGTAGCAACCCGCCGGTCACGGCTGGCGCCACAGTATCAATCACATAAGTGAACTGTTGAGCACTACCGCGATTACCGGCAAGGTCGATTGGCGTCAGGCGCACGTGCTGTGGGGCCTGCGCCACTCCTTCACGGACGGGCAGGGCGTAACTCCAGTTGTCGTTTTCGTCAACCTCCACCTCTTCGCATTGGAAGCCACGCCCATCTTGTTGGTCGACGCAGATTTCGACGGCCCGCGCAGACCGGTTGTCTTCCACCCGGCCATCGAGTTGCACAGTGCCGACGCTAACCGATCCTATTCCCAGGCGCGCAACGCTGGCATCGCTCAGGATAAGCCGGGGCGCATTCGCGTCCACAATGAGCGCGACCGGATCGCTCCAGTCGCTGGTCTGGCCGCCGGCATCGGTGGCGCGCGCGCGCATTGCCACCGGCGTCCCGTCAGCTGGAGCGCCAATATTCACTGCGCATCGCCACTCGCCATCGTCAGGGGTGAGGTCGGTGCATGGAGTAATCGTGGGCGTAGCCATTCCCACCCTCACCTCGATCTCAATCTGCGGCACATCCGACTCATCCCACGCTTCGCCGCTCACCGTGACATGACCGGGTTTCACGTAGGCAGACGGGTCGTTAATCACAACATGCACCGGCGGCTCGATATCGACCGGATGGTCAACGAAGAACCAGTCGAGTGCGTCGTCGAAGCCGGTGGTGTCATCGTGGAAGGAGACATCCACCGTGGCCCATTCTTCGTCTTCGCTGGCGTCGCGTGCAACCTGGCGATCAACCACACCGGTAAAGGTGACGGTTCCACTACTGTTGGGCGCGATCGTGCCCAGATTGATGAACTGTTCGTAGTAGGGTCCGCCAGAGCCGATAACAAGGTTTCCGCCCGGCAGCCGTAGCGATCCCCAATTGACAATCCACGCCTGCACGTTGGTCGCCAGCGCTTCACCCACATTTTCGTAGTGGATCGTGTAGGTGATAGTCTGTCCTTCAAACAACGACGGATGGTAGTTGTCGATTTCAGCCAGTTGCTGGCTATCGACCTGGCTGCTGTCGTCATAGAGCAGTTCCTGGGCATTGATCATCTCGTCGGTGAAGATCGAGTAGATCGCACCAACCGGCGTGGCCGTGATGCGGAAGCGCACGTCGGCAACGATCTGCCCTTCGCCGGGGCACACGCCAGAACCAAGATTGGACCACGCGATCGCGTTCGTCAGCGCAATCTGATTGTTGATCGCTTCGCTGCTGCGGCTATTGAGCACACGCGGGCTGGTGAGCGGATTGTTGGCCGGCATCACAGACCATATGCGCAGGCTGTCTTCTTCAGTAGCGTAAGCCACAAGACTCACCGGCGTCGTTGCCGGACTCGTGATGTCAAGGGTAGCAAACGGCAGATAAGCCTCGAACAAATCAGGTTGGGCTGCATCGCTCCACGCCTGCCACGCCCCACTGACCGCGACCCACGCGGCGCCGTTCCAGCGCAACAAACCGATGGTCTGCGCGTCGTCTACTCGCAGCAGATAATCGGGCGCAAAGCCGGCGGGCAGGCGCAGATCGGGTTGACCAGACGACATCCCTTGCGTATAGACCGCAGTCGCGCCGCCAGTCGCGGTATCGAGGTAGAGGTACAGATCCTCGCTCGCGCCCCAGATTGCGCCGCGCCACGCCAACCGCAACGCGCGATCATCCCAGCCTGCGAAGAGACGTTGCACGTCGCGGGTGGCAGCCAGCTCGCTGGCGCGGCGGGACAACGCACTGTTCTGTCCCACCAGCGCGCAGGGTCCATCGAGCCATCCGGTGGCAATTGCTCGTTCCGGCAAAGGGGCGCCGGTTTGAGAGACAGCATCGGGCGTGAGCCGGGTATCGTAGATGATTGGCCCGAAGGTCTGGATGCGTTGGTTGCCATTGGCATCCTGCTGCACCAGGTGCGCGTACAGGATGCTGCCTTCAGGCGGAGTGGGCAGATCGTGACTGCCGGCGCCCGCCCCATACGCGGTCAGACCGGCCAGGTTCGGCTCACGGTCAGTACTCCAACCTGCGCGGAAGGTGACCGGACCGGCGTTATCGCTGCCGGCAACCCATTCCATCCGCAAGCCGACGCCAGCAGTGCGCACGATGGCGCCATTGCTCAGCGTTGCACCCCCGATCAGTCGCAGGGTAGCCGTCTGCGCCGCCGGCGGGCGCACATCGACCACCATCGGCTGCGCCGTAGCCGTGATCACTCGCCCGGCGGCATCCATCGCCCGCAGATCCATCGTAAACGACCAGTTATCGAGATCGTTGGCCGGTTGATTGAGCGGCGCCCACCAGCGCCCACTCATGCTCGGATCAGGGGTTGCGTCGATCCACGTCGAGCCATCAAACGAGGCTTGCATACGGGTGATCACGCCGGTATCGGCGACTTGAATCGGCAGCGCCAGCGTGTCACTCAGGGTGTTGGCAGTGGTCAAGACCGGGGTGGCAAAACCAAGGGCAGTGGGGGGTGCTGTATCGACAAAGAGCGTGATCTGGCGCGTGG
Organism: Roseiflexus castenholzii DSM 13941; assembly: GCF_000017805.1. Lineage (GTDB taxonomy): Bacteria > Chloroflexota > Chloroflexia > Chloroflexales > Roseiflexaceae > Roseiflexus > Roseiflexus castenholzii. The sequence continues at coordinate 3,314,526 of NC_009767.1, forward strand.
CGAGGCGACTGCTCTGATCGGTCACCTGCACTTCCAGCGCGTACCGCCCCTCGGCTGGCGGTGTCCACGAGGTCGAGAACGCGCCGGTCAGATCGCCAGTCCACGTCTGCTCGAAGATCTGCCCGCCATTCACCAATACCCGCACTCGGTTCAAACCAGCATCAGCCCGCACATTGCCGGCCACCGTAATCGGATCGAGCGTGGTGAAGACATTGCCGGTCGGTGAAGTGACGAGCAGATCAACCACCGGCGCTGGTGGCGTAACCGGCTGCGGTGTGCCGTTGCCGGTGCGGCCCAGCGTGTCCTGGGCAGTCGCTGGCGTAGTGTAGGTAATATGCCCATCGACTACATAGGTCACATCGCGCCCATGCAGCAGCCGCAACTCGTCGCTCAGCCGACGCCACGCCGGAGGCTGGTAGTAGACGAGGGAGTCGTTTTGCTCAAGGATTGTGCCGCCCGGCACAGGGCAATCCAGCGTGACGCTGGCGAGGTTGATGTCACGGGCCTGGCAGGTAATCGTGGTGCGCGCCAGCGCGCCGCTGCCCTGCTGGGCTACCGTCACCGTCACCTGCGGTCCGCGCTGATCAACCATACCACGCCAGACGATCACGCCAGCAGGATCGACGGTACGATTGCCCAACGCGTCGGTAGCGCGCATCACCAGCGCGTACATCCCGTCGAGATTAGGCGGCACGGGCATACTCCACGCACTAGCAGCAGCGCCGGGTGTGGTGAGCGTGACGCTCTCCCAGTTCTGATCCGCTGCTGCGCGCAGATGGGTCACTTCGTCGGCGGCGAGCGCGTAACCGTACAGATAGACTTCATCGATCCGTCCGGTGAATCCGCCAAGACGGGCGTCGGCGGCGGGTAGCGCGCCGACGGCGCATGGTGTGGTCGCCACCGCGACGTTATCACCGTAGACGGTCAACGCTGTGCCGTCATAGGTTGCCGCCACATGCCGCCAGCCCGTGCCGGTCGGCGTGAACGAGACCGAGCATGCGCCACTATTGCCGCGCAGTTGGGCGCTGCTGGTCGTGAGTTCGACATACCCGGCTTGACCGGCCTGGCCGCGCTCGAACACCCGCCCAGACCCGTCGAACCACGCTGCCACACTGAAGCTACTCAGATCACCCAGTCGATCGGTCATGGTCAGGGTATGCGAGCTGCTCAGATTGAGACCCTGCCCCACCCGACCATTTGCCACCACCTGCGGGCAATTCGCGCCGCTGCACGTTGCAATCAACGCGGCATCAACCGCATCGGCAAACGCCTCACTCCCCACCGGCTCATCAAACGGCAGCCGCACCGCCGCGCCGGCCAGCGCATCAGCCTGTTCGAGCGGCGCCCACGCCGCTTCGAGCGACTGCACCCCGCTCGCTACCGAACCGGTATCGGTCACGATGCCGGTCAGGGTGAGCGTGGTAGTTATGCTCTCACCGGGATCAGTCGTTAGCGTGAAGGCAGGCGGCGTTGCGTCGAGCCTGAGCAGGGTTGGCCGTTCAAGCATCAACACATTCCCGGCCAGATCGGCGGCACGTAGCGTGACCGTATACGCGCCGGTTGGCGGCGTCACCCGCCCATCAAGCCCGCCGCCGGTGATGAGACGGTAGTTGTGCTGCCACAACCCGCCGGTGGCGGTGACCTCTTGTGATGCGCTCGTCACGGCGCCGGCGCTGGCTGGCAGCAATTCGATCGTCAGTTGAGCACTACCACTGGCCGCGTCGTTGAGCGTTCCAGCCAGGGGGAAGACCCAGCCGCCGCGGGCATCGAGCGTCGGGCGGACAGTGCCGACCGGCACATCCGGTGTGAGCGCCAGCGCTGGCGGTGTGCGATCAACCAGGAACGTGACCGGCGCGCTCGGCGCTCCCTGATTGCCGGCTGCATCGCCAGCACGCACGCGCAGAGTATGCGCACCTTCCGGCAGGCTGCCCACGTCGATGGTGGCTGCCCACGTCGCGCCGGGTGTCACCGCCTGCCATGGTCCGTTGTTCAGGCTGATCTCAACCTGCTTAAGCGGATTGGCATCGGTAATCACCCCACTCACCACCAGGCCGCTATTCACGTTGGCTGCCGGCACGTAGCTGCCATCGACCAGCGAGACGATGCTGGCCACCGGTGGCGTGTTATCGACCACCAACCGCAGCGGGGCAGGCAGGGTGCCACTATCGAGCAAGCCCGACTCTTCACCGACAATCTGGGCTTGCAATGTGCCAATCTGCGTACCGCCACTGCCACTCAACCCCGCCAGCGCGACCACGCACGGTTGGCCGGTGGCGCACGCCAGTGCCGCGCTCAAGCCAGATGGCGCGTCGGTGAGCCATGCAAAGCGTTGCGGGCTACCCAACAGGCGGTTTTGACCATCAACAGCCTGATAGAGAAGATGGGCGCGATTGTCCATCCGCGTGCTGGCAGCCACCACAAAGTGATCGGCGGCGGCAGTCACGGCGAGGTTCGTCAGATCAACGCGACCATCTGAGAGCAACGGTGCTTCGGCGAGCACAGCCGTACCGTCCAGCAGGCGACCGACGACCGAGCCGTTGCGCAGGTAGACCAACAAGACTCGTCCAAAGGCTGCATGATGAGCCAGCGCCGGTTTGGTCTCATCATCAGATGTGGCAGTGACCTGCACCGGAGCGCTCGCGCCGGCATTATCGAGCTGCACCAACCAGATATCGCGCTGCGATGCCGTTCCTCGTTCGTAGGCGATGACGTAGTTCGCGCCTGCGGCTGCCACCGCCACTGCACTACCGGACTGCGCATTACTGTCGAGCGTGAGCAGCGAACCGGTCACGGCACCATTCGCGGCGACGCGCTGAGTGCGCACGACGCCATTGTCGAGCCACGCCACCACAAAGCCACTCCCATTGCTCGCCACTGCTGGGGCTGTCCCGTTGCCGAGCGTCACCGGCGTTGAGACCACCCCGTCGGCAACGCGGGCTGCGCGGATCGTCCCGCTGCTCTGCCACACCACCAGGCAGGCGCCGTTCTGGCATGCTACCGCCGGTTGCGTCCCACTCCCTACGTTCACCGGCGCCGGCAGACTTGTAGGCTGGGCAGCGAAGAAGAAGATTTGTCCACCGCTGGACGTCACCAACGCGTAAGGCGCTGCGGCGCCGGGAGAAGCCGCAGCCGCCGCAGCGCTCACATCGGACCCGGACCGCTCGACAAAAGTCGGTTGCACCCAGCGCGCTGTCGGATTGCCGCCCAAACTGTATTGCGTGATCGCATCGAGCACAAACGGACCTTCCGGCGCATCAGCCGGGATGGTCAGATTGCTCACAAAGCTCTGTTCCTGGCCCGGCAGCAACTCAAACGATTGAGCTGGGAAGCTGGTGCGCGGCGTATTCAGCCAGACCGCACCGCGCAGCGGGCGGCCATCGGGCGGGAGGTAGCGCAGCGTGACGGTGTAGACCAGCGATTGGCCGGGCCGCACCACAAGATTGTCATCATTGGCGGTGGGGAAGACGCCGATCGGCGCTTGCGGCGCAGTCAGCTCGGCAGGCGTACTGGCTGGCGCAAATGCCGCCAGCGCCGACAGACCCGGCTGCGCGCTGACTTCGGCGGCCGGCAGGGCACGGTTGAAAAGCCGGGCGTGAGCGAGGAGACCCACGAAGCGCTGTGGCGTGTGCTGGCGGTCGCCGAGACGCAGTTCATTCTGCGTCCAATCGACATCGCTTATCGCACCTGCCCCGTTGTAGGTATGCACGGCAGCGCCGTTGAGGTACGTCGTCACCACGCCACGGTTATACGTCACTGTCACGTGCGTCCACTGATTGAGCGGCGCAACTGCGCCGGTGTTGATCCATGCCCAGCCAGGATTGGCGTTGGCAAACGCCCACTGAATCGTGCCATCAGGGAAGCGGGCAACTTCATACTCGCCTTCGCGGTTGATCAGAATGCCGTTGGCGTTGGCAGTGGGATAGATCCAGACCGCGAAGGTCATTTCATCCGCCAGGCGGAAGCGCTCGTCACTCATCACCAGAAATTGATTGCCATCAAAGCGCGTACCGGTGCGCCCGGCTACTGTCACTCCAGCGGCAGGGCAATTCCCTGGCGGACAACCAAACGCAATTCCGCCGGACGAGTCGGCGAATGTCGCGCTGAGCGGCCAGGCGCCAAGCCGCGAGCGCGCCGCCACCGAACCACCCTGGTTGAGCCAGACCGCATCGGACACGCCATCGCCGCGCGAGTCGGCAGCCAGCGGGCTGGTGCGGATCAGCACCAGCCGCCCACTCACCGTTACGAACTGGCCGTTCACCTCCAGGACATCGCTCAGACCATCGCCATCGGTATCGGGTCGGGTCGGGTCGGCGCCCCAGCGCGCCTCAACCGCATCACCGAGTCCATCGCCGTCGGTATCGGCCAGCCGTGGATTGAAGCGCATTCCTTCGTTGGCGCGTCGCACCTCAAAGGCATCGCCGAGACCATCGCCATCGGCATCCCACGTGCTCTCGTTCGGATCGACTTCACGGCGAAGGCCATCAAAATCGGCGTCGGGCAACGGCGGGAAGGCAACAGGACCACCCCAATCCATGCGCACAAATTCATCAAGCGTTGCCGGAAAGACGTCGAAGACGACACTATCGGCCAGGCGAGTGTTATGGCGCTGCACATCATCATATGCGCCGCACCAGAGGAAGATACAGCGCTTGTATGGCAGATTGAAGGCGGTATTCATCCAGAGCGCAGTCGAACGATTGATGCCCGCCGGGAAGGAGAAATCGAAGTGGCGCGGATATTCGCCCTGGATCGGCGGCCAGCCGGGTGATACGCTCAGGTTCTGCTCATGATCAGCCAGCGAAACCGCGCCGGAGACGCGCTGACGGGCCTGCCAGTCGTTCCAGGGGTTGCCAAACCAGCGGTTGCCGATCCGGTTAGGGTTCCACGCCAGATTCGGGTAGATGGTCGCACTGAAGCGGAGGGTGTTCCACGCGGTCATACCTGCTGCCGGATTGAGCAGACCCAGACTTGTGCCCCCCACCGTTGGGCGCACGGTCAAGTAGCGCGACTCATCGACGATAAAGCGGGCGATTTGTTGGAAAAACCACGACGAAAAGGTGGTGGCGCGGCCCAGGATCACCGAGAGGATCACCGATAGCACCGCATCGATAATGGTAATGACAGCCACAATGATAAAGCCGACCTTGGGAATGAATGCCAGCGCGGTCAGGAACACGATCCACGCCACCTGCAAGACCGTTGCAATGATCAGTTGCGCCAGCGCCACACCCGACAACTGATTCGAGACGGCTTCGTAGATCGCTAAACCGATCGTCGCCACTACCAGCACCCCGCCGACGAAGATCGTGAGCGCCGCTGAAGCAGCCGTAATCTTCTGCAAGCCGAATTTAGCGATTAGGGCAAGGTCAATGCCATTTTTCACAATCGTCGCCACCGACGAAGTAACGTGCGCCACCAGTTCCATGCCGCCGGTCAGCAACCAGCGGTTCAGTTCGGGCGAGAACTGGCCGAGATGGGCCGTCGCCGCCAGGATCAAACCGGTCACCAACGCAGCGACGATAGCGCCTTGAATTGCATTCTGGGCATTGGCTTTGAAACTGGTCATGAATTTGCTCGAGACCGCCCACGCCGCAGCCGCGCCCCGCACCGAGGAGATACCCAACGACTTTACGATACCGCCGATCATCTTCAGCACCGAATTGGTGTCTGACCCTTGCGCCGGACCGAGCGCCGCGATCGCGTGCTTGAGCGCGCCGGCTCCCTGGGCGGCCAGCGCGGTGTTGATCTGCGCCAGTGACGCATCGGGGCTGGCAAAGCCAACCATCGGGCGCTGCTCGCCATTGGCGACCAGCGCCATCACACCCTGGATCAGCACCGCAAGATAGTTGCGCAACAGCACAAGCTGGCCCTCGCGCGTCTCTTCATCGGCGCTGGCCTGCCCGCGATGGCGATCAACAAAGCGCTGCACCGTCTGCTCCGGCGACAGCACCCGCCAATCGCCACCGGTAAACTCATAGCCAGTCATACTCAGGTAATTGGCAGTCTGCACCAACACCGCATTCTGGCCCCCGGCAGCCAGATTCATGGTCAAGACCGTATCTGACCACACGGCATTGCTGCCCAAACTGTCAAAGTTGAGGGCGCGGAACGTCTCGCTGCGCAGGTGAAGGATCAAGGGCTGGTCGCTAGCCGGTATCTGCGCGAGTAGACCGCGGTTGAGCGTCGCCGCATCGCGGGCCAGGCTCAGCGTATCGCTACGGCTGTAGGCGCTGGCAAGAAAGATGTTGGGCAAATTCCAACGTTCTTGCGCAGGAACGCTGCCGTTGCTCAGGCGATGGAAACGGCTAGCAATCGCCGCCGGGGAAAGATCAGCCCGCGCATGCATAAAGCTCTGATTCAAGCCGTTAATCAAAGCCAGGAGCGCATCATCGCGGGCAACCGCATCACCCTGCGCTTGCGGATCGGCGACCACCAACGCGCCGGCTACGCCGTGGTCTTCGCGCACCTGCATGCCGGTCAGAAGCCATGGCTCGCTGGCGTAGACGTGAATCAGTCCGGGCTGATCGAAGCCATCGACATCGTTCTTCATCTGCACCGCCCAGACCAACCGCACGCGGTGGGCATTCCCCCACGCGGGCGCGCCTTGATAGAGCATACGCCCTGAAAAGGCCACCCGCTGGCCGGTCTGACTATCGGTGACAAGGCTGAGCGGCACATAAGCGACAATGGTATTGGCGTCGGACTGACGCAGTGTAATGCCTTGCGCGCTCAGTATCGGTGACGAGAGGTTGCCGTTGCCGTTGTTGGTATACGGCGGCAGCGTCGCAAACGAATTGGACGGGATCGAAATCTCAAGTAGCGGCAGCAGTTGGATGTCATCGGTGGTGCTATTGCGATCCTGCACCTGCCCGGCGCTATCGTTAGGCCAATCGAAACGGCTCTGGGCATACCACAATTGGCGCTGGTCTTGCGGGCGCACCTGAATATCCACCGCCACCAACCGGTTCACGCTCAGGTTATCGAACTTGAGCCACAGCGCGCGGTCACCGCGAAACGCGCCGCGATCAGCCGAGTGGGTCAACGGCGAGAGATCGAGCCGGTCGACAACACCATCGTTATCATCGTCATAGTCAAAGGCATTGGGAATGCCATCACCATCGGTATCGCGCGCCTGCACCAGGTTGCCGTGTCGATCAACCTCAAGGCTATCGAGTACGCCATCCCGGTTCGTATCCTGCGCTAGCGGATCGAGCCGCCAGTCTCTGGCAGCATACGAAAACCCAACTGCTTCAGCAAAATCGCTCAGCCCATCACCGTCGGTATCAGCATCGAACGGGCTGGCGCCAAGAAACTGCTCCTGGAAGTTGGTCAAGCCATCGCCGTCGGTATCGCGGCCATCATCAACCAACGAAGCCGGGGCGCTGGACAACGCAGTTGATGCCTGCACCGTGAGCGCCGTCAGGCGAGCCGGGCCATCGGCAGCCACCTGCGGATTGGTTCCGAGCAACGCCTCTTGCGCATCGCTGAGACCGTCGCCATCGGTATCTACGGTTGCATCACCGCGCGCCTCGCTCAACAGAACATCAGCCATCAAATGCGCTGCTGCCACGTCTGGCGGCAATTGCGTTTCGATTGATCGCGCGCGTTCCAATCCATCTTGCGCCTGACGGCGTTGGACCGCCTGCTCGACCGCCGCTGTCTGAGCGGCATGGATACGCTGTACCGTGAGCAACGGATCACCAACCAGCGATACAATCAAAGTGACGGACAAACTGCTGACCAGCCAGCGCGAACCACGCCGACGGATCAAGTGAATGGCGGCGCCCAGCCCCAACACCAGGGCAGCGCTCACCGGCAGCGCCGCATCGCTCATCGCGCGCAACGACGACAGCCACTGCTGCCAGGACAGCGGCAAGCCCGGCGGCAAGGGACCGAAGCCAAAAAAATCCATGGTCAATTGCGCACGGCTGGCAGGCTGATCGTCGCCAGACGGCAAGACCAGATTCAACATTTGCCGTCTGGGAAAGCCATCGGCATCGAGCCACACCTCACCCGTGCCGCTCAAGCGGTTGTACTCATCGGACGGGCGCAGCTCAGCCCCCGGCGGCAGGCGATTCGCGCGCCGCAGCGCCGACTGCTGGCGCTCACGCAGATAGCGCTCTAAAGCCATACCATCGAGGCGAAAGGCATAGCGCGTCATCACCCTCCCACTCACATCGTGCTCGCCCAACGATTGTACATCGCGCACCGCGTTCAGATACCCCAGCACATCACCGCCGGGCGCAAAGAGATCGCCCAACCCGCTATACTCCTCCCACGCACCTTCACCCTGGCGCACCCACGTCTGTCCGGCAATGATGCGCAGCATCACGCTGCCTTCACCGGTCATCACATTACCGCCTTGCGACCATAAGCGCAGTTCGACCTTCTCTGCCGGCACATCGACGTTGCCCTTCAGATAGATCTCGTGGCGTTCAGGTGGGTGACCGGCGTTGACCGGCGAAGCAGTGGGGTCCGTGACAATCGTGATCGTAGCGTCGAAGCGGTAGGCGCCGGCGCTCAGCGCGCGCTGCCACGCGGCGCGAATCGGGTCCGGGTGGACCACCGGATACAAACGTACTGCGATCAACAGCAGAAGCAGAGTGATCAGCGCAATCAACGCAGCGGATGAAACGAGTGAGAAACGGCGCTGCTTGAGCATAGTGACAGCCTCCAAAAAATCGAGTAACAGCGGAGCAGTCTTTTGGAGATACCGATGGCGAGATACAGATGCGCGCCGGTAGAGGAGACGGAGACGCACCGGGAGTTCGTTCATCATCCGGTGTCTTCGAGCGCCGGGTGGAGCGAACCATCGGCGCCAATAGCACACAGAGGATGCGCTCGGAGGTACATTTCAGTATACGCTAGCGGCAGCGCCAGGCAGAATTGGATTAGAGCAAGCAGCAATCTCCTTTCGCACGGGTGATACGCTTTGGTTGCATTTCCGTTTATGCAAGAAGGGCAAATCCTTGTGAGTAAGAGTACGAGTTTAGTGTAACAAAAACATTACCAGGTGAGCCGTAGGGATACGATAGACCATCATACACCGTGCGTAACCGGCGGCGCACAGCGTCAGACCAGCAGCCCTGACGATAATAGCACACTCCAGCCTTCCGTCGCAAAGGGAGGGAGGTGATGTCCGAGGCGATAACGGGCAATCTGCGGAGGAGCGCCTGCACAGGGGCGCTCCTCCACTCTAGAAATACCTGCTCAGATTCTCGAAAATCTGACCGATGTCACCGGCGTCGCCCTGCACCAGGATGGTGCGTGAAAATGTGGCGATCTGTTGCAAGGCGTCAGTATCCGCATCGGCGCCGTAAGCGACGGGAAAGATGCTGATACCTGACTCCTCGAATGCCAGGCGCACCTGTTCGAGCGTTGCCCGACTGGAGTTGTCCAGGCCATCCGAGAGCAGGACAATTGCACGAATGCGATCATCGCCGGTTGAGGGGAGGCTGTCGAGCGCCTCTTTCCCATCGATCAGCGCGTCGTACAGCGCCGTTCTACCCTGGGCGCGCATGACGGCAATGGCATCATCGAGCCTGATACGCGTGTCCGACAGTGGCGCTGGCGGCACAACCAGGCGCGATTCGGTCGAAAAGGTCACAAGACCGACGCGATCCTCTGGCAGAATACGGCTCAAGAAAGTTCCAAGTCCGGCTTTCGCCGCCTCCAGTTTGTCGCCTTCCATCGAGCCGGAGACATCGACAACGAGCAAAATATCGGCGCGTTTGCGGTTGAGCGACCAGGCATTCTTGGCAGCGACGATCACCTCGGCTGGCGGCACAGGCAGAACACTCTGCACACCCTGCGGCTGCACGCCATATGCCAGGCTGATTGGGTCGGACAGGGGCACATTCACGTTTGCCGGGCGAAAGCCGTAACTCATCGCCAGCCGCTGGCTCTCGTCGCTCAGTAGGAAATCGTAGAACTGCTCCGCAGCGCGCCGCTCCTGGTCCGAGGCGCTCGTCATAAGGATGAACGGATTGTCGTGCCAGAAGGTTCCCTCACGCGGGTAAATCGCCACCAGCGGCGTTGGCGGATTTTTGTTCTTGTTGAAGTCGATGAGTGTGATCTCTTCCATCGGAAATGCCGAGATGTAGCCCATCCCGAATTTCCGCATATTCTCGCTGAAGACAAGGGTGTTGTAGCCGTAGTGCTTGATTCCCTGCCCCAGTTTGCGGATAAACTCCTGACTCTCCGGCTTCTGAATATCGGCGACGGTCAGGTCGCGCTGTTTGCCGGTGGCGGCGTAGAACTCCGCCAGTAATGTCGAAAGCGCCGTTGTGCTGATCTCCGGGTCGGTATGCCCCCAACTGAAACGTCCCCATTCAGGATGTCCATAAGCGCCCCATCCCTGCGGATCCTCGATCAGCGCCAGCATATCCGACCAGCCAATCGGTTTGTCGGGCCACCCCATCGCCTCAGCCATGGGTCGCCACATCGAAATAACCACCGGCGTCAGAACCAGTGGTTGGTTCGAGACTGCCACATTGGGATTGCCACCCTCATACTTCAATACTTCCAGCCAGGTCGATGCCGAAGGAGACCAGATCGTTGTCGTCAGTTGTCCATTTCTTATCTCGGTGCGCGCGGCGCCGCTCGACTTGTTGATCCCCTCAACGACAACCGGGCGTCCATCGACCTGTACGCGCGAACGGTTGAAGGCAGCAATGCGATCCTTCAGCCATTCCTCTTTTTCGGGGCTGTAGGCGATGGTGATCGTGATGGCATTAGCGGGCGCTCCGTCTCCGACGTTCAGGTCGCCGCACGCTGAGGCGATTAATCCGATGATGAGCAGGAGGACGAACGGTGTGCAGGATCGCCTGGCGTGTCGCATAATCTACCCCTTCTCAGTGGTGCACCATCGCTGCACGCGCATGGGCGCATCGATGGTGCGTCTTGTCCTTGCCATCCTCACGGGCGTCGGGGCGCCATCGGCGTGGGCACGCCCCGGCATGCCCCTCCCCCGCGCCTCCCGCCTCGCGCCGTTCGCCCGGCATGGGATGCGATTCCCCAGGCGGGTGCGACGGCGAAGGCGCCCTGCCACTGGCCTCACACCTCGCGCCGTTCGCCCTGTATTACACCGCCCCACTGCGCGCCAGGGCGGTGTCGAGCACCGCCTGGAATGCGTCCATGTCCGATTTGAGGTCTGCCAGGCGCCGCGCCACCTGGCCGGTCGCGCTACTGGCGCTGGCTGCGTCGGCAGTGCGCAGGCGCACCGTCTCTGCCAGCACGTTGTCGAGGCTGGCGCTGATATTCTGCAATTGCGCACTGATTCGCCCGATGTAGGTATCCAGGTCATGCACGTTCTGGATTTTCTCCAGCCGTGCCCGACGCGTTTCTTCCAGTTGCGTCAGGGTGTACGGGTCTTGCGTGGCGCGCATTTGCCGGTCGATAGTCGCAATGTCCTGCTCGAGTTTGTGGCGATCAACCGACGCAAGGTAGCGTTCAATGATCTGCCCTTTATCTGCCAGGAGATACGCTTCCTCCACCAGTTCGCGCCCCTGGTCGGCAATGGGCAGCAAGAGGCGCGCCAGCGGACCGCCCGCCTGCGCTGCGCTCCGGGCAATCTCCTGCTGGGTTCGCTCAATGGCTTCGATCTGGGCGCGAAATGTGGGACTGGTAAGGCGCGGGCGTGGCGTTGGCGGCGGACGACGCGCAGCGTCGATCAACACCGGGTCGCGTAGAGAGAAAAAGATCATGAGCGCATATGCCAGCAATCCGAGCGGGAGCAGCCAGAGGGCAATGGTCAAACCGGCGATGATTGCGACAATCAGCACGGTGATTGCCAGTGGCTGGCGCGCCACCAATAGAAGGAGCGTCATATTCATACCGGTAGCCTCACCTCAAAAGAATGTCGTAATATCCTGATAGATACGCTCAATTGCGCCACGCTCGCCAGGTTTGCCAACGTAACTCTTCGCCCCGGTAGCACTGGCAATCTCCTTCAGCAAGTGTACATCAGCATCACCACCGAACGCAATGGTGAACACTTTGATGCTGTACCCTTCTCTATCCTGCCTGAGCAGATCGAGCACGTCTTCCGCTGAACGCTGGCTTCTATTGTCCAGCCCGTCGGTCAGCACCACAACCGCGCGAATGCGCTGACCGGGCGGTGTTGCGGTCAATTCCTGATACGCCTCAACCACCGTATCGAGCAGGCGCGTCCCGCCACGCGGCGTCAACCCGGCGATGCGGTTGAGAACCTCGGTGCGCCTGGAACCGATGGGCGAGATCGGCGTCAGCACAGTCGCCTGGTCGCTGAAGATCGTCAACCCGAAACCATCATCGTCCTGCAACTGCTCGACGAAGATGCGCAGCGCCGCTTTTGCCTGCTCCAAACGCCCTTCGTCCTCCATACTGCCAGAAACATCGAGCACTGCCATCACGTCGACCCGCTTTTTGTTCTGCTCCCAGATGCTACGAATAGCGCTCAATACATCCGGGCGCGGCACTTCGAGAAGCGTCTGTGGTTGCTGTGGATCGACGCCGTTCTCCGGCGTAATCGGCGCGCCGACTGCTACATCGGTGTTGCTGGGCCGGTAGCCGTAGCGCAACGCCAATTCCTGCTGCGGACGGTCGAGCAGATAGCGGAGAAAGATATTCGCCGCCTCGCGTTGCTCATCAGTCACCCACGGCGCGTTCAGGATCGCGTAGGGATGGTCAGTCCAGAACGTGCCTTCCTTCGGATAAATGGCAACGACCGGGAGAGAGACGGAGGGATAGCGATCACGATTGTAGGCTTCGATCACCAGATTTTCGTACAGCACCGCCGCCGAGAGGTATCCCGGTCCCCGGTTGAACATCTGGTCGGCGAAAAAGCCGGTGCTTTCGCCGTAGTGAATGACGCCGCTCTCGATATTCCGCATGAACTCCGCCGTTTTTGGATTCTGCACATCGGCGACGGTCAAGCCACGGGTTTTTTCGGCGGCGGCATAACTGATCGCAATAATCGTCGCTACCCCGCTGTTCGAATAATCAGGATGGGTGTGACCGAACTGCAACGGACCCCACTCCGGTCTGCCGAAGTCCGCCCAGGTTTTGCCGCTTGCCGACAGTTCGGCGATGTCGGACCAGCCGAGCGGTTTGTTGGGCCAGCCGAGCGCTTCCGCCATCGGCTTCCACATGGCAATGACAACCGGGCTGAGCACCAGGAGCGGCGCATTTTCATCGACGAGCGTTGCGCCATTGTTGCGTTTGCCCCATTCATCGTTGGCGACCGGCAGCAGAATCCTGCTCGCCGGACTCCAGACGGTCGGCTGAATGGCGCCGCTCAGAATCTGGTTCATCGAGTCGGTTGAACCCATTGGCGTCGCCACCACTTGAATGGATGCTCCGCTCGCCGTTTTCCGCCCGGCAGCGTTGAATTGTCGAACCGCCTCTTCGAGCCATGCACGCTTTTCGCTGCCGTAGGCAATGCTGACTTCGACGGTATTGCCTCCCAGGAACCCTCCGTCGCCACCGCCGGCGCCGCACGCTGCTAGCAGCGGCGTCAACAGAACCAGGATCAGAAGCCATCGGAAAGGATGTCGCATGTAATGATCTCCTCTCATCTCAAAGGATAGAGGCGCCAGGTTTAGAAGAAGCGAATGCGTCAGCGAATGATCGGGCGCATACCCTCTCGCCTCTCACCTCTTGTCTCTTGCCTCTGTTATCGGTTGATCTGACGTCGCCACAGGTCGAGCAGTGTCGTGACGACATCGCCCGATGGCGTTTCAACCAGCGGCGGTGTATCAACCTGCGCGCCATAGGCACGGTATTTGTTGAACGGATTGGATGCATCGTTCGTCAGCACCGGAACCTCTGGATTTGCCGGACGGAATCCATACTGCTGGAATGCAATCTCCTGGATTGGTTGCGACAGCAGAAAATCGCGGAACTGTTCCGCCGCCCGCTGCTGTTCCGGCGTCACCCAGGGGGTGTTCAGAATGGCATAGGGATGGTCGCTGAACATCGTGACCGGCGGATAGTAAATGCGGATGTCGCCCCAGCGCCGCTGCGCCGCTTCGACGTTCTCCAGCGCCAGGTTCTCGTAGACGAGCACGATGTCGTATTTGCTGGGACCAAACTGCACCATGCTGGTCATGAAGGTGCCGGTGCTGTCGCCAAATTCGAGCACCGCCATCTCGATCTCGCGCATCCATTGCTGGAAGCCGGGATCAAGGATGTCGGCGTTCATCAATCCTTTGCTCTTGCTGTGGTAACCATACGCCATCAGGACCAACGCCTGCGCACCGCTGTTTGAGGTGAGCGGCGAGGTATGCCCGAATTTCACAAACCCCCAGCTCCTGGCTTTCTCATACTCCGGCGATCCGGGAGCGAAGCCGTTCGCTTTGGCGACGCCAACCCATCCTTCCTCGTTCGACAGCGCGTCGTGGAGATTTTGCCAGAAATTGACGGGACCGGCGGGCCAGAGCACGTCGGCGCGCTCTTTCCATGCCACAGCAACCAAAGGTGTCAACGCCAGCGGCGCCGCCTGATCGGGGCGATCAATGACAAACGGTCGGCTGCCGGGATTGAGCGCTGCCCAGTCGGCTTTGGCGACTTCAACCCATATGGAACTCGCCGGACTGATGACGGTTGGCTGTCCATCGCCGCCGAACTCCTGGCGCGCGGCGCGCAACGAAAGTTCACGGGAACCAATGCCGCGCAGGACGATCCGGATCGGGCGGTTGCCGACGCGCGGGTTGGTTGCGGCAAATCGTTGTGCGGCGTCTTCGAGCCAGAGTTTCTTTTCGGTGCCGTACCAGATGGTGACGACCACCGGCTCCTGCGCCGGACCGAGGGGGATTGGAAAAGGCGCATACCCAACGGGACCCACAAACGCAGAGGCGATCAACGCCAGCAGACAGATCAGCAGATACCCAAAACCAATGGCGCGTGTGATCGGTTGCATCATCCACTCCTGCTGCGATGCGATATTCTGCTGCTCAGTCTACCCGATCCTGGTTAAGGATGTGTTATCACTTGTTGGCGATACGGTTGCAGCACTGAATCTACGAAACGGGAGGGGGAAGGTTGCGGGATAGGAGAGGTGAGAACCAGGAACTGAGAACCAGAAACTGGTACTAACTTGCGGTCAGTCAGATAACATATTCGATCACTCGGTTTGCTTGGAATGAAGAACAACGTTTATCGGCAGTGTTGTACGAATGACTGCGCACTCGTATAAGCCTTCACATCAAGGAAAACTGAGCTTATGCCTATCAAATCTATTTTTTCACTTGACCGTTCGAGATGTATCCGCGATCCGTGGTCGGGGGACAGTCGTCACTGGTCAAGTAGAGAGTAGCGTACTCAAGGTCGGGGATAATATTCAAATCACACGGCCAGGCGCCACCAAGACGTCGATGGTCATCGGCATCGAATCGTTCGGGAAGCAGATGAACCAGGCTCGGATGGGCGATAATATCGGCGTGCTGCTGCGCGACATTAGCAAACAGGACGTTCAGCACGGAGACATCATGGTGGCGGCTGACTCTAAGTTCACCTGGAGACCCTAGAGCTGCCGCAAGATCGGGGCTGCGCCCAACGCGGCATGCAGTCGACCCGCTTCGCGGTGCTTAGCGGACGGCTGACACTTGCGTTGGGCAGCGCTCTATCTCGTCGTGCTATAATCAGCATGGGATGTTGAAACTGTTTATTTGTGATAGTGACATGTGGCTCCTGTATTTCCGCTTTGATGACCAAGGACAAATCGTAACAATGCACGTTCGCTGCCGCCTTAAGCGTGATGCAGAAAGCATCCTCCAGTTAGCTCGTCAGCGTGGGCTTACTCCAACGGCAAAGCTTGTCGAATATGCCCTGTTCAGGGCTGGCGCCACTATTCAGGCGTATACCGTTCCTAACTTCCACTATTTCACTGAGGAAACCTTCCGCTCGCAGTGGGAGAAGGCTGTACACTGATGGCCGTCTATCGCATTCTCGTCAAAAAGCAACTGCATTCCCATTCGTGGTCCAATGCTTATGTTGTCGTGTCAGCGGCGCCTTATACGCAAAACGAACTTATTCACGTCGCCGATGCTATCGCACCTCGATTTGTAGCATTTGAACGCTATTTCCATAGCGAGGAAGTCCAAATTGTCGAGACTGTCACGACTGCAATCTTGAGTCCGCCGATTGGAGACGCCTTTGCGCGACGACCGGCAGCACTGAATGGATGGAACCATCATACCCTTTCTGGACTACGCCCGATCACGGTCAAGGCAAGTCTTGGTTTCGCATTTACGCTCGTCCTTGGGTTGCAACCGGTAGCGAACCGTTGGGGCGTCAAGTATTACCGTTACGCTTTGCAACGTGACGAAATACAATCGACGTTTTCAGGATATCAACTGACTATGGAAAGCCGCGACTGGTTGGAACATATGCTTACAACTGCAAAACAAGAACTGCTTCCTTTGATGGGCGCCGACCCCAATGTTCTTTCGTTCGCTCTTCATGCGGCCGAGCAAGAGCACAACCCTAGTGCATACAAGTATAGGTATGTACGCGACATCATCGTTAAGGGCGTTGCCGTCCTAAAATCACGTCGGTAAAGCACCATGGTCGTAGGGAGCACGCGGCGCCGCTCAGCAGCAGATTCGCGTCCGACGGACTCGCCGCGCCGATTTTACCGAACAGCGCTCGCCCGCATGCCGTCCTGATCGCTCGCACGTTCGGGGACTGCTTGAAGACAACTTGCTTGTTCTCGAGTCTCATGCTTTTGCTGATGCGTATGCGCAGTCATTCGTGCAATACTGCCGGGGCGCTGCGGGCGAAAGCCCTCGCTAAGCACGTGCAAGTAAAATAGACGAATCAAGCGAGTAAGTGGAAAAAGGCGCTGCGGGCTAAAGCCCTCGCTGAGCACGTGCAAGCCCTGCTAGGGCTGCTAGCGCCGAGACGCGGTCAAGCGTCCACGACCGCTAATGCGCATTGTGGATTGTGACGCCTTGCGAACGAGACGCTCGAACATCTTGTCTGACTGACTGCGAGTCGGTGTCGGTTTTATACCAATGACCTGTGACCATCCGGCATGGTCACCCCGAGCAGAGCGAGGGGTCTTGCGCGAACCCGCTCGGATTCCTCGCTGCGCTCGGAATGACAAGCATGCGGCATCTTCAATCGTAATTGGTATTACCAATGGCGTCTCGATTGCGTCAACGGTATGTGCTATCTTCCTGGGATAGCATCATTGTAGCGAGCGCCTTGCGTGCGGGTGTTTCCGTTTTGTATTCTGAAGATATGCAACACGGATTGACGGTTCAAGAAGAGATTCAGATATGTAATCCATTTCTCTCGTAAAGGTATGCCGTCCAACGGCACGCGCCGCTGTATGCCGACACCGCAAACTGCGCAGTGCAGCATAACCGCGTGCCGTTGAGCCGCTTCAATGAGTGACAGGGCGACCAACGAAGAAAGGACAAGCCATTGGAATCTTACCTTCAGTCTATTGCCAATCTTACTCAGCGCGGCGACGCTCGCGAAGAGAGTTACTACCCCGTGCTCGGGACGCTGCTGGAGGGAATAGCCAAATCTCAAGGCTGTGCCATTACAGGTCACCGTCTTGCCCAAAAAGACTGAAGCCGGCAACCCTGATTTCCGCGTTTGGGACGGTTCGTCTCAGGTCAGCCGGAGGATTTGCTGCTCGTGGTTGAACGGTTTTATCAGAGGTTTGGCTCAGGCGCCACTTGACCTGCGCTCCGACCGACCGTCGCTTGAGCCTACCGCTGTACCACATACTGTCAGGCACATCGGCACAAAACCACCCCTACCCTCGCTCCGCCACCACAATCACTGCGCGACGGCCGAGGATGAGGACAGGGTAGGTTGCGCAGCGAGCCAGGCGGTTGTTCCGCCGCAGCGCGTCGCTCAGGGTGCGCGCGTCGCCGCTGAGCGCCACGAGCCGCGCGCCGGGGCGCAGCACCCGCGCCGCTTCGCGCAGGAACTCCGGGTAGAGCGTGCGATTCTCTTCGAGCGATCCCATTTGTGCGCCGAATGGCAGATTGACCGCCAGCGCCGTGACCGAACCGGCGTCGAGCGGCAACCGGCGCGCATCCCATTCGTGAATGGACACCGGCTTGTAGCGTGATCCAATATTCGCCCGCGCCGTCGCAACCGCTTCCGGGTCGATGTCGCCGCCGATCAACGCGCGGTAGCGCCCCAGATGCGCCCGCTCGATCAGGATCGTCCCCGCGCCGCACATCGGATCGAGGAACCGATCATCATCGCGCGGCGTCGTCAACCATGCCAGCGCCGCCGCAGCCGCCGGACGCAGCGATGCCGGGAGGTGCTCGACTTTGTAGTCACGGTGGCGCATGCGTTCATCGCTTAGCCGCACCATGAGAAGCGCCTCACCGGGCCACTGCACCAGCCAGAACTCAATCCCGCCGTCGGCGACAAGTCGCCAGCGGTGATCCGGGCGCGCGGCGATTCCGCGCTCGACGGCAACCTGTGCATCGACGCGGCGGTACGGCAGACGTCCGACCTGTCGTGCAATAACGCGGTAATGAATGCGCCCTTCGCCGCCGCGCCGAGGATCGACCCGTCGCACCAGATGAATGGCGCGCTCGATGCCGGGCGCTGTCGCCGCCAGATGCGCCAACTGGCGCAATGCCGCAAATCCCGGCGCCAGATCGCGCGCCTCCGCCGCCACGACAAAGACATCTTCCACCGTCCGCAGTTGCAAGAGATCACGCGGATCGCCGGAGAAAGCAAAGCGCACCATGCCGTTCTTGTCAGCAACCGACCGGAGATCGATGAACTGCGCACCGTCGAGGCGCGCGGTAATCTCGGTTGCGGCAATCGCCTCGAAACCGGGCTGCGTCTGAGCAATGAACGTGTGACGGGTGGAAGGCATATCAATGCACTTTTGCTATCTCAATCGTCGCCGCGCGCACCGGGTTGACCACGAACAGGAGCGCCCCGATCAGGCGCACACCGGCAAGGATCAACACCAGCGCCTGCGCGCCAACCAGATCGATCAGCGGTGCACAGGCAAGCGTGGCGACAAAGAAACCAACATTCATCACCGTGACGAATACTCCGATGGAGAATGCGCGTCGTTCGGGCGGGCAGACTTCCAGCAAAATATTGAAATGACTGATCTCTACTCCAGGACTGACTGCGCCAAACAGCAGCGCAAACAGCAGAATGAGCGTCAGATCGGGCACGGCGCCGATGAGGAAATAGTACAGCGCACTTGCCGTAGCTGCACGCAGCAACACCCACGAATAGCCACGTTTCTCGATCAGGCGGGGCCACACCAGGTTGCCGATAATCTGCCCGCCGCTGATGAGCGCCAGCCATACGCCAAGCCAGCCATCGCTTGCGCCGAGTTCGCGCACGAAGTAGATCGGTTGCAGTGGCGTTCCCATCCAGAATGCGATATTGAATATCAGCGTGTTGATCGTGATGTTCGCAAACGAGCGCTGCTGTCGCAGCAACGCTCGAACTTCCACGAAGGTCGGACGATGACGCCCCGCCGTGCGCTCGACCACCGGCGATGGCGGGATCGTCAGACGCGCCACGTAGACAGTGCTCAACAGGCTGGCGACGACCGCCAGGGCGAACATCAACTGATAATTGGCAGGAAAGGGTGCAGCATCGAGCCAGCGCCCCATCAGGAATGTCGTCGTCATCACGGTTATGCCCATCGTCATATTGCGCGCCGAAAAGAGGCGCGCTCGCTGCGCCAGCGGCACAATATCGCCGAGCATCGGCAACCATCCGGCGTTGAATAGCGCAACCGGCACATTGATCAGCAAGAGGAGCGCGACCATCGCCTCAGCGCGGTACGCCGGAAGAAAGGGAACGAAAATCAGACCGATATGCCCCAGGCGCAATGCCAGCAGGCTGCCGATGATCCAGGGACGACGATTGCCAATCCGTTCAAGGAACATGGCAAAGGGGATCGATGTCAGCGCATTGACCAGCGCTGCCGCCGAGGTCAGCAGGCTGACCATCAGGTTCGATCCCCCCAGTTGGATCAGGAATGCTGCCGCGAACGAGTAGCACGCAATTGCGATTGATGCCCAGAAGAGTTCGATGACCAGCAGGCGAAGGTTGCGATTCGTTGTGTGCCGATCCACGATGGTTTGCTCCGTTGCGCAGTTGCGCCAGCGTACTACGAATGCAATGCCGCAGAGTATAGCAGATGACCCTAGCCTGCACCAGGCTGCGGGGTGAATGGTGTCTGACAGGCGCTGACCGTCACCCACGCCCGCCCCCCCTCCCCCGCTGACCGGCATACCCGCCGCGCCGGAACATCATACCAATGACCGGTGAACATCCAGCATGGTCACCCTGAGCAGCGCGAGGAGGCGTGCGCGACCCGCTCAGATTCCTCGCTGAGTTTACCCTGAGCGAAGCGAAGGGCTCGGAATGACCAGCATGCGGCATTTTCAATCGTCATTGGCATCACCCCCACGCTCCGCCAGAGCTGCCCAGGTGACGGTCATCTGCGCACGCAGGAAGCCGTGCTACAATGGAAGCATATCTGAGCAAAGGAGTCGCCCATGATACTCCTGATCCATGCGCGCAAAGCCGGCGCTCTGGCGCTGCTCACACTGCTCCTGGCGGTGCTGGTCGCCCCGGCGCTGGCGCAATCGAACCCAACGATTATCGACGAAACCGGCAATCTCGACGTTGCCGCCGTACAGCGTGCAGCACGGCCGCTCGTTGACCGCGGCGCGCGCGTGGGGGTGTTTCTGGTGCAGCGCGGCGGCGAGGACGACGCACTGCGCCAATATCAGCGCGCCGATCTCGCCAGCGGCAGCAACATCAATACCGACGTGATCGCCATCTACGTGTCGTTCGACCCGCGCTACTCGGAGATTGCGTATGGCGATCGCTGGAATGCGGCGCTGCGCACGAACAACAATGTCGAAACAATCCGACAGAACCAGTTGAACCCCGGACTGGCGAGCGGCAATGCGACCCGTGGCGTTGTTGACGCACTGACGGCAATTGAGCGCTCAATCGTCACACCGCCGACTCCCGCAGGTGGAACGACGGTCAACATTGATCCGGTTCCGATTGTCGGCGGCGTTATCTTCCTGGTGCTGCTGGCAGTCGCCGGTCCGATGCTCTGGAGTGGTTTCCAGAAGCGCCGTGCGGCAGCGAAGGCGCTGGAAACGGCGCGTACTGCGATGGACGAGGCGCGCCGTTTGGCAAGTTCCGCCATTGTCGATCTCAGCCAGGCGCTGCGCGATGCCCAGGAAAAAGCAAAGTTCGACCGCGTCTCCTACGCAGAGGCGGATGTTCGTCACCTTGCCGCGATGCAAGGCGACATCGAGCAGCAGTTCGCGCGCCTCCAGGAACGGTTTGCCGAGACGGAAAAGAGCCTGGTGTTGCGCAAAATGCCCGCGCTGGCTGACTATGAAGCCGCAGCACAGCAGTATCGCCAGATAGCGCAAGAAGCGAATGCTGTGCGCGAACGGTTGGTGCAGGTCGAAGCGCACCGCGCCGAACTCGACCGCATTGCACAGGCAGCGCCTGATGAGGTGGACCGGGCAAAAAAAGCGCTGGCTGACGTTGCCGCGCAACTCAGCGACCTCAGCGCCGATCTCCAGCCCGAGGCGGTGTTCCACTCCGCCGAATCGCTGGTCGAACGCGCTGAGCAATTGCTGAAGGAGCGCCGCGCTGCCGATGCAATCGCGGCAGCCGGGGCAGCGTCAGCCGCGATCACGGCGCTTGCCGGTGCGATTGCACGCATGCGCGACATCCAGGACGGTATCGCTGCCGGACGCGCGGCGGCTGAACGAGCGGCTGAGCAGGGGTTCCGCGTCGATGCGGGCATGGCATCGTTCAACACTGCCGAAGGGTTGCTGCGCCAGGCAGCGGCAGCATTGCCCATCATCGGACCCGAAGGCATCGCCGGTCTGCTCGACCAGGCGGACAAAGCGCGGGAACTGGGAGTCATCCGTGGCGGCGGGCTACCGGCGCGCTATCGCGCCAACCTCGAACGCATCGAAAAGATCAGAGCAGACGGCGAAGCGCTTGCTGCATTCATCGACGAGGGATGGCGCGTGTTCGACCTTGTCGATGAGTTTGCCGAGAGCGCCTGGAGCGACATTCGCGGCAACGGCAGCGAAGCCGAGCGCGCCGCCGACGAGGCGCAGGAACTGTGGGAGCGGGCTGCCGAACGCAACTCAATGGAGCGACAGGAGTTCATTGAAGCCGGCGCCGATCTCGATCAGGCGGAGGAGCGCATCGCGTATGCGCGCGCGCTTATCGAGGCGATTATCAAGCGCCTGAAAGACCTGGAGGCGGCGCGTGACGCGGCGCGCGATGAGATTGCGGCTGCCGAGGCGGACATTCTCCAGGGGCGCGCGTTCCTTGCCGCCAACGATCCCGATGTCGGCAAGGAACCGGAGAAACTGCTGGCGCGCGCTGAGTCGGCGCTGGCGCAGGCGCGCGCTGAAATGCAGCAGGAGCGCCCTGACTGGCTCCAGATCGTTCGCCTGGCGCATGAAGCCAATCACCTGGCGGATGAGGCGCTGCGCGGCGCGCGCTCCGAAGTCGAGGCAATGGATCGCTTGCGCGAACAACTGAAGCGTATGCAGCAGGTCGCCACGGCTGAAGTGCAGAAGATCGTTCAGTTCATAACCGTTCACTCGCGCGACATCCCGGTTGGCGCGAAGGACCGGATCAACGGCTTGCAGATCAACCTCCAGGCTGCCTATCGCGCAGCGCAGAGCGTTGAACAAAAGGAGGAAGCAGCGCGCGCTGAGGCGCTGCGCGACGCAATTGAGCGCTATACTGCGCTCGAACAGCAGGCTGCCCAGATCTATGCAGATATTCAGAACCACTATCAGCGCGTCGCTACGCTGCGGCAACAGGTGCGCACCGAAGCCGACCGCGCCCGATCGGCGATTATGCGCGCCGAGCAACTCTCGGCGCGCGCAGGAAATCTGGTGATGGCGAATGCGCGCGGCTTTGCGCTGCTCCAGGAAGCGCGCGCGAGTTACCATCAGATCGGCGAGGTCTCCAACGAAACCGACGCGCAGCGCGCGTTGGAGCGCGCGCACGACGCTTACAGCAAAGCCGAAAGTGCGTCGCGGATATTCGAGGAGCAGATCGCATCCGCTCACCGCAATCAGGACAGCCTTGGCGACTTCATCGGCGGCGTGCTGGTCGGAACACTGCTGAACGATCGCCCCCACCGCCGCAGCAGTTGGAGCGGGGGCAGCCGCAGCGGCGGCGGGTTCGGCGGCGGCGGACGCAGCGGCGGCGGGTTCGGCGGCGGCGGACGCAGCGGCGGCGGGTTCGGCGGCGGCGGACGCAGCGGCGGCGGATGGTGAGTAGCGCGTAGGATGCACAAAAACGAAATGCACCCCTCGACATGCTCAGAGTGCATTTCGCCGTTTGTCCACAGGTTTATGCGTTGCTCAGAAGAAAGCGCAAACGTGATAATACGATCCAGAACTCGCAGCGCGCGATGAGAGGCGCATTACCGGGAGACGCTCTCACCTTCGTGCATTTCCCAGGGCATCGTCACAGCCGAATGCCCGTTCGTGCGCGGCTCGCGCAGAACCAGACGGGGACCGTAGGCGAGAAACAGGCTGTGGTTGCGCTCAGGGCAGCCCGGCGCCGTGCAACGCAAGTGATTGTTGTCGGGAACCAGCGCGCTGCCGCATGTTGGACAGTGGTACACCTGGTTTGAGTTGTCGTTCTGGGACATTGCATTGCTCCGAAATTTCAAGATATAAGAAAGCGCCCGCCTTGAGAGGCGGGCGACATCTGCCCTGTGCGGCGTTCCTTGCCGTATATTTCGCTGCTTCATTCTAACACCAGATGACGGTTTTGTAAAGCAATGAGGTGCATCCGCCAGAGCGTGAGCAAAGTCTGAAAGGGACGCGCAGACGAACACCCTCTCCTGAGGAGGCGTGATACATCTCGAACCGATACATCCCGAGCAAGGCGCGCCACGAAGGCTACCGCGCAGCGCGCCTGACAATCGGGGGCGACCGCATTGAGGGATGGCTCTCAACAGCCTATCTGGTGCAAACACGACCGGCACATAGCCGGACACAGAGAGGGTGAAAACAATATCTCAGACGTAAGCGGTTGAAAAAAAGTCCATCGGGCGGGAAAGGCGTCATCGTGATGGTGACACCGATAAGCCGAACCGGATCGACCATCTGAGCTCGTTACGGCGTGATGGAATTGAGGCGCCACACCAGTGGCATCACAATCAGCAAGGTAAGCAAACACACCACCGTCAATCCAAGACCCACACGTAAAAAATCGCCGGAGCGATAATTACCCGGCCCCATCATCAAGCTAACAGGATGGGCAATTGGGGTAAGAAAGGCTGTTGAACAACCGATGGCAACGGCGACAGCAATCGCTTGCGGATTCACGTGGGCATTCAACGCAGCACTGATCGCGATGGGACCGATAATGAGAGGAGTTACTTGTCCGCCGACCAACTGGGTCATGAGGACAGTTGTTAAAAACAGGCCGGTTAGCAATGCCATTGGCCCATAAACCACTAGCTTACTTGTCAATAGCGTCCCTATTTTCGCGCCTAAACCGGTTTCGGTCAGAGCAATCCCTATCGGCAGCAGGCCAGCGATCATAGTTATCACCCGCCATTCGATGGCGCGATAGGCATCATCCATTGTAATACAACCGGATATGATCAACGCTGCGGCGCCGGCCAACATTGCCTCGCCCGTAGCAATCCAGCCAGTTGTTGCCGCAAGCAGTACAACCAGTGTAATGACCCCTGCAATCACTGCTTGCCGCCCAACAAGTTGTTCGGCCGGTTGGGTATGTAGGACGATAAAACCGGGCTCCTCGGCCAATTGTTGAATACGGTCTAATGGGCCAGTAATTAGCAAAGCATCACCGGCGGCAAGCGGTATGGTACCGACGTTGGTACGATAACTGCGGCCTTCACGCCAGAGCGAGACAACGGTCAGCCCGAACTTCGTCCGAAAGCGGAGTTGTTGGAGTGTTTGGCCGGTAAACGGTGCACGCGGGCCAACGATGACCTCAGCTAGCTCAATTGGTAAGTTTAGGTGATGCCCCGGCGTGCTATTGCGTCCGATGATGCAACCAAACTGTTCGAGTTGGGTCACACGATCTTCCCGACCTAATACCAGCAAAATATCCTCACCTCTCAGTTGTTCGGTAGGTGTCGGATGGAAGATTGCGGTGTGACCACGCCAAATAGCGATTACGGTCGTGCCCGTCAGGGCACTGATGTTAGCCTCGGCCAAGGTGGTCCCAACGATTTGGGCGTCTGGTGGTAGCCGTACTTCCCATAAGCGCTGATCGAGCTGATAGATGCTACGGAGGTCAACTACACCCACCGTAGTGAGGGCGGCGGTTTCACGTGCAGGCAAGAGTCTACGGCCGATGAACAGCATGTAGAGCAGGCCGGTAATGACCATCGGCCCGCCCGAAACGAGAAAATCGGCCATTGTCAAACCGCGTTGACCTTGGGCGATCAGATTTCCGCTGAGAATAATGTTGGATGTGGTAAACAGCGTTGCCATACCGCCGAGGAGGGTGCCAAACGAAAGCGGCATTAAAATCTTTGAGGCCGGAATCTGGGCTTGGCGAGCAACCCGAACCGCTGCCGGCAAGAGGATGGCGCCGGCGGCAATGTTATTCATGACCAGGGAGAGAAGGGCGCCAGCGATCATAAAGACGGCGATCATGCGCGTTTCGCTCTTGCCACTGAGACCGGCGAGGTGATGAGCAACCCAGCGCACGGCGCCGGTTTGTTCGAGGGCAGCCGTGATAACCGACAGGCCAATAATAGTGATTACCGCTGAATTGCTAAAACCGCTGAAGGCTTCTTGCGGTGAGATGACGCGGGTCACGCCAAGCGTGACTAAAACGAGCAGTGCGGCTAGATCAGGACGGAGGCGGCCACTGATGATGCAGCCGAGACCGGTTGTGGCAATGATGACCAAAAGGATTTCGCTCAAACTTAGAGGAAAGAGTGATGTCATAACAGTCTGGGCATGGTTTGTAACTACTTCGCAAGTGCGATGATCACTACCCCAGCGCCGACGAACCCTATTCCCAACCATTCGCGCAATGAAGGCCGTTCGGCCAAAAGGATAACGGCAAAGATAGCAACCAGCACCACGCTTAATTTGTCAATCGGGGCGACTTTCGCCGCATCACCTTGTTGCAATGCGCGAAAATAACAGACCCAGGATGCACCGGTTGCTAATGCCGATAAAACAAGGAACCCGAGCGTTTTCGAACCTAACGTGAAAGGATTGGTCCATTTGCCGGTGAACCATACAAAACCTGTCAAAACTACCACAATCACGATGGTACGGATCAGGGTTGCCAGATCGGAGTCGACGCCTTGAATACCGATTTTGGCCAAAATAGTCGTGAGGGCAGCAAACACGGCTGAGAGCAATGCCCATATGAGCCATCCATACGAGTTCATAACGTCTTCCTTCGATTATTGCTTCGCTGCCAACGATGCGATCTCATCGCGGCGAACCGTCAGTGTGACCAAAAATTCGTCGATTGTGGCTACAAGATGAATCGGAATGCTAATATCACGGCTTCCCCACCAATAGCCGCGATGCAACAGAATGGCGACAATCCGCCAATCAGCATCGAGGTGCAAGGCGCTTACCCGGCCGATACGTCCGTTGCTGGCCATCACGCGCGCGTGTCGGCGGAGGAGAGGCAGTTGGATAGCGGTCGATGGTTCTGGATCGAGATGATACATCTCAATCGGCTCGCTAAAAGGATCACACTCGGTGAATTCATCATCCGTTATCGTCAATGTGATGGTATTATCGGTTACGCTATCAATAGCCAATACCGGCACCAATCGCTCGGCTGCGAGTAAGCCTTGTTCTTGTACCAGAATAGAAGTGAGGCGTAGTGATGGACGATCAAAGAATACACCACTCACGACCCCGCAGGGTGTAGTATGGCAGTACACAGTGGCATGAAGTGACAGCAACATAATCCCTCCCTATGAATTGGTCGTCCGATTCGATATCGCAAGGCTACGCCGTAACTCTTGTCCGCATGCTAGAATAACTACCGTGATCGGCACAGCAAAAAACACACCCACCACACCACCGGCTTTTGCTCCTACGAACAAGGCAAGCAACATCAGCGCAGGATGGACACCGATGATCCGTCCGTAGAGTGCAGGGGCAATCACGTGTGATTCAAGTTCAACGACCACCACGTGAAAAACGATGACCCAGACCACCAACCACGGACTCACCGACAAGCTACTAATAACTGCTAATATGAGTGCGAAAGCACCACCCACATACGGTACGATCTCGAGTAAACCACCGACGATGCCGATGGTGAGGGCGAAAGGGACGCCAAGTACGCTCAGCCCGATACTATACACAACCACAAAATAGAGAGCGATCAAGATTTGGGCCCAGACCCAGCGAGTTAAGCGGCGACGTAACCGTTCGATGAAATCTTGCAGTCGCGGTTGAACAGCGGGTGGGATCCAGCTTGCTATCAACCGTTTTGGCAAGCCGGGATCGGTAATGAACAAAAAGCTCAACACGGTCACGATGAGCAAATCGAGCAATAAACCACCGGTACCAAAAAGGATGCGAACCACCGAATCGATAAAGTTACCGAGTTGTTGACCGAGGTTGGGGATCGTGCTCTGGTGCATGCTCAGTACCGTACTGCCGATCACCGGTAGACCGGATACCCATGTGGTTACTTGTTGGAACAGGTGTGGTCCTTGGCTGCGTAATGCTTGTGCTTCGATGCGGATCACCGGGATCAAAAGTTCGATTAGCGCGATCAACACTATACCACCGAGGATATACACGGCAAGGACGGTGATACCACGGGGCACATGCCAATGGGCCAGCCGCTCGGCAATTGGAGCAATCGCCAAGCTCAACAACGTAGCGCCAAAGAGGATACCAACCACTTCGAGCAACAGCGTCGCATAATGAATAATCAGCCAAGCAGCTACCACGGCACTGAGTAAACCAATCCAGCCGGCAACATGACGAATGATAAATCGGCTCATATCGTCACTACTCTCCGCTTATGCCGGATGCTTCGATCTGCACTGTGTAATCGCGCCCTTCCCACCGTTGTTGATCGATCCAGTACAGCGTAAACACGATCTCAGTCGCAGGCGCCAACGTTTCGGTCGGTAAATCAGCGAAAAAGGTCCCCAGTCCGCTAGCAGCCGTCGTGGTATCGTGAATCGTCTGCCAGTGATCGGCGCTCCAGTGGATCATCGCAGCGGCATTCAGATCGATACGTAACGTCATCCCTGCCACTATTCGCCGTCGTTTTTGGTTCGGACGCCAGATGGCAATCTTGCTCTGCACCTGCCGACTGAGATACCGCTGTGCGGTCACTCGTGGCATGTCAAACAGACGTTGGTCGGCAAGAGAACGGCAAAGTTTAAGGTGTTCGGCATGAGCCCACGCGAGCGGCATGGCTGACCCCGCTGGCCGGCCAAAAAAAAGCTCTCGTTCGGGAATGTCGGTACTGTCCCACACCTGTTCGGGAAGGAAACCACCTTCGTTCGCGAACGCTTCCAACGTTATGAGCAGTCGTTTCGCCGCTTCAACTCGCTCGGCTGCAAGTTCGTAGTGAGCGCGTTCACCGGTCAGTAACGGCCATCCACGACCGATACCGGTGCCGTCAAATGGAGCACCATCTTGATGTTCACCGTAACCATCGTCGGTGTACCGTCGCCACACCGGTCCACACGGTGTATCGATCTTCAATAGTGCGTCGATGACCTGTACTGTATTTACAATCCGTGGATCGTGTGGGTCGCGCAAGCCGAAACGCACAAGGGCTAAAGCATCAGGACTGACGATATAGCTCAGCGGTGCGTTGGCTTGGTCGGGTGGACGATTCTTAATCGGCACGTAGCCTTGCATTGGTGAAGCCGCTTCGGCGACATCGGGTGGTGCAATCCGTACATAATACCCCGTTACTCCGACACGATGGGCAAGATCGGTTCCGGTCACGTAGCACCAGCGGTCAATATCGGCATTCCAGCTATCGGCTGTGGTGCGGAGATAGTCAGCGATAGTCGGTTCACCATACTGTTCGGCCAGTTCGGCGGTCACGAGCAGGGCAGCAATTTCCACTGCTAGTGTAAAGGGTGAGTAGCCGGCGTTCTCCTCCCAGCGATCTTGGGCGGTGACCGGTCCATTGCGAACAAGGAAACTCGCCGCGCGTCGAACCATTGGCCAATAGCGGTAAACGGTAGCCGGATCAATCGCGCCAGTCGTTACTGCCAGGTCGAGGAGTAAGATAGGAAATGCCGTTTCGTCCATTTGAATACCGTTCCAGTACGGTATACCGTCGAGCCACATATTTTGCGGCCAGTGTCCATCGGGTTCTTGGGTAAGGGCAAGATAATTGAGAATACGCCATGCATCATCATTGGCTCCGATTGCCAGTAGTCCACCACCAATTTCGACCAGATCGCGCGGCCACACCAGATGATAACCACCGAGGTCATCATCACCTTTGGCCATACCCCATGGAATAGAGAGGCTGGCGATACTTCCACCGGGAAATTGCTTCGATTCATGTACCCGTAACACCATCGCGCTCACCTGTTGATGAATGGTGGTCAGAGCAGTGAGCGTTTGTTGCCACGTTTGCCAAGCCTGGATGTACGTAGCGCAGACGGAGTCGAATTCGTCGCTCAGACCGGCACGGGCATGCCACGCCGCTTCAGCCCATGTTTGACCGAAGCCAATCGCGATAGTAAACTGCCCGTGACATGCCATCACATCGATCCCGCCGGTCAGGGCCACATTGCCGTTTTCTGCCCGTTCGTAAAGAGTTGTCAGTCGATAGTTACGGACCAAATCTTGCCAGCCATCAGAGCTGCCGACAAACCCGACCGAGCGTGCTGTCCACGGGGCCGAGCAAGCTACAGCCAAGGCAAGACCATACCGCTCGGCAAAGAGCATCGGCAATCCTTTGTAGTCACCGATCCATGCCGTATTCTCAGCACCACGATTACCGATATGCGGAGCCAGTAATACAAACACCGAATACTGATCAAGCGAACCTTGCAGTGGAGTAAAGGTAATCTGCTGCAACACCGCGTTGTACATTGGATGGGTGATAACCATTTTCTCGATCTGATAGCGATGTTGTTGGCATCTGTTCACCAATCGGTAAGCCGGCACACCTACGGCCAGCATCGTAACGATGCTGGTGGTATGACGTTTCTCTTCAGAGAAAAACGAATGACCATCGGTGACAATCAAGCCACAATCGCGGGTGCAAGCTTGATCAATCCGCGGATAGTAGATCTCGTTGAGAATACCGTGGCTAATCGTAAACCAGACCCGGCTGGCCGGGTTTAACGCAGTTCCGATCCCGGTTTTGGCGCTCGAAGTCCAGCGTGCCGGAATACCGGGCCAACCGGGTGCATAGCGTACCGTTGTTTGTGTCATTGAGATTGCTCCCATTCCAACACAATTTTGATGTCATGAGGGTCGTGCTGCTGAAAAGCATCGGGAAACGCAGTATACGGGTATCGATGGCTGATCAGGTCATTGAGGATTGGACCCCAACGGTAGTGGGCCTGGAGTAAATCATCAACAGCCAGTTGAAAATGGTCACGAGCGGCATTCACGCTGCCGACCATCACCTGATTGTTCAAGACAAGCCGACGCATCAATTCAGCGCCGGCGACCTGGAGAGGGCGATCACCACCGGGGATACCGGTCAGGACGTACATACCATCAGGGGCCAGTGCGTCGAGAAGATTAAACTCAATCGCCGGTACACCGGTCGCTTCGAGGATGAGATCCATCATACCGGCGATCTGGGCGATCTGGCCGGGTGGAACTGTACGGCCATCAAGGTAGTGACCACCGATTGTTGCTAACCAGCGTGGACGGGTAGTGCTAGCGTCGACGATATCGAGACCGTAAACTTCGGCGCCACGCAGACGGAGGGCAAGGGCAGCGAGCAGCCCAATCGGGCCGATACCGGCCACCAGACAGCGGCGACCAAAAAGCCAGTTCGGGGTGGCCGGTGCATCAGGTAACCGGGCTTGTTGAATGCGGATCGCTTCGTCGATGGCTTTCTCAGCTACCGATAGTGGTTCGAGCAATACACCTACTGCTTCGAGTTCTGCCGGTACCTTCACGACATATGCTTCCGTATCGAGCACCAGTTCGGTTTGATACCCATCCAGACCCCAAATCCCTCGCTCACGATAATTCCCGGTGCGGCACATATCAGGACGGTTCATCAGACATGGCAAACACTGCTTGCAGCCGCGCCGAACAGTAAAGACGGCAAAATCGCCGACATGCACTCGTTGTACGGCCGAACCGACTGCCTCGACGCGGCCAAACATTTCGTGTCCGATTACTAAGTCAGTCGCATGATCACTAGCTTTTGCCCTACCACCACTAACAATCTCGCGATCGGTGCCACAAATACCGACCCGTATGATTCGTACCAGCACCTCGTCGGGTCTGGTTATCTCCGGTTGAGGGCGCTGAACTAAGCGAATCCCTGCCGATCCGGGTTGCACCGCGAGCGCATCCATATCCCATTCCTCCGTAGGTTAGGATGCCGCTTGAGGGGGAGGCCGCAGTATGTAAGTACCCGCTGCCCCACATGCGACCCCTAAAGCGGCCCATGCTATCACTGCCGGATACCCAAATTGCACGGCAATCCAACCACCGAGGCTGGCGCCGATAATATTGGCGAGCGCCGATATAGCATTGAACAGTCCGATACTTTCACCGCCTTCAACCGGTGATAATAGAGCTGTTAAATCGGTTGCGCTTACACTAATGAAAGACCATGAAAGTACAATGATGATAAATATGGTAATAACCGGAACAAATCCAACCGAAACATTCCCAATAAGCCACAGCAATGCACATGCACCGGCCCGCACAATCAACGCATACCGAACGACGGCAAGCGGTCCAATCCGATGCATGAGGTCGCCTGCCGGTGCGTACAGCAACAGCCCAAGAGCGGCTGCTACCGCGAAACCACCTGCCGCGACAGAGGGGGCTATGCTGAAGACTTGTTGCATCACAATCGGATAGAGCGCAAAGAATGCTCCGGCGCCGCTGGCCGCCAGCAGCCATACTCCCAACCATACGCTCAATGGCGTCGTCAGTATTCCGTTCCTATTGCAGATGAGCGTTGGGTTCAGGTGGTGCAATAGCTGATATGGTGAGCTAAACATACCATCAGTATGCTTTGGGTGATGCCGAAGAAGCGGTATAGTCGGTCGCGCAGCCGACGGTGTGCGCACAAAGCGCCAGGCAATCCCCATGCCGATGAAGCAACACAACGCAGTAATCCCGAACCCTATTCGGAGATTGGCTTGACCGAGGAATGCCGTGATCAGCAAGCCGAACACTTGACCACCACCATACGCTGTCTGTAGCCAGCCAAGCCTCTCATCCCATTCGGTGCGCGGGAAGCGTTCGATGATGAGCAGATTGGCGATGGTTGCAGCAGCAATCGCACCCAGATTAAGCAGCAGCGCTATGACCGCCCATAGCACGGCGTTGGTGACGAACATGAAAATGGTTGTGCCAATAGCAGTTAACGCCATCCCACCAGCGATAATTTGTCGGTGCCAACGATACCGATCGGCAAGCCAGCTCCACAGCGGCGCGAGTAATCCGCTCGCATTTAACGCTGCCATGACCAGGCCCACTTCGGCTGCCGTTCCCTGTTGATGAACGAAGAGCGGGATCAGGATCGGCAGCAAACCGGCGCTAACGGCGCCGAGTAGCGTATAAACGGCATACCACGGCTCGATCCATGCCCGCCACGATGGGGAAGTGCTTGATTGGTGCGATGTCGATTCGAATGAAGATTGTTCGGACATAAGTGTGCGATGTCACGGTTTCGCGGATTCGATCCTCAAAACCGGTGAAGTGCGTGACAATCGTGTGAAGGATCGGCGAATCGTGGGTGATGTAACAGCGGTAGTTGAGATCACGACAGTCATAATTATACCACGAGCAATTATGGCTAAGTACATTAGTAGTTATTGAGGTGCTGCTGTTAGACGGGTAGGATGCTCGATCAGGGCTTACTAGAGCGGTTGCCGCATCCATAATGTAGTTCTGCCGGTTGCAAGCGGGCGACATAGTCGGCAACGATCCAATACAGTGCAGTAACAGTAGCCGGTTCGTAGATGATCAGTGAGATCTCCATATCCAGCGTATACAGATGCACGTCGAGATTACTAACACCGATCAATGCAATTCGATCATCGATAACGATTGCCTTGGTGTATAGAACGCCGGTTACCGGTATTGGAGCATCTCAACGCCGGTCCGCAATAACGCTTTGTAATGAGAGACTTGGGCATGGGCTTACACGCAGCCGATCAACAGTGGCAGAGTTGATGAACGTTACCTGCATGTCCCAGAGTGTAGCACCGGTCATCAAGCGTATCAGAGCCTCTCAACGGTCAAGTGATGAGCAATAGACAAGGTGTTTCTCCCTCTACTAGAACGTCTGGGAAGCTCGGTCGGTTACGGATCGAGCGGGTGTTTTCCTCGGCGGCAGAATTGCCATGATGAATCACTCCTTTATTTTCGCTTCATGCTCGTTTCATGTGTTCGTTGTATTGTGTGTTCACATCACTGATGGAGTGATGCAATGCGGTAAAGGACAACAACAAAGGAGGCAGAACAATGAAACGATGGATACGTATCTTCGCTCCGATGGTCGCGCTGGCGTTGGTGGTGGTGGCTGCGATTGCCGCGTTGGGCAATACCAATGTGCAAGCGCGACGTGCCGATCCGGTATCGGCTGTAGTCGTAGCTCAGGCACAGCCGCAAGCGCCGACAGTGACCGTTGAGCCGGATGAGGGTAGCGAGACGCCCGACGCTCAGGAAGGGCCGGAGACGCCCGACGCTCAGGAAGGGCCGGAGACGCCCGATGCCCAGGAAGGGCCGGAGACGCCCGACGCTGATGAATCGGCTGAGGCGGCTGCCTTAGCGAGCAAAGTCGCGATTAGCGAGCAACAGGCGGTTGCCACAGCATTGGCTGCTAATCCCGGCGCCACGATGGTCAAGGTCTCGTTGGACAATGAAAACGGGGTGATCGTCTACAGTGTTGCGTTAGACAACGGCGCCGATGTGAAAGTTGATGCGATTACCGGACAGATCACCTCTGTTGATCAGGCGGGTGCAGAGGAAGAAGGGAACGATGTCGAGCATGTTGATGAAACGCCCACCATTTCCGTTCAGCCATAATTCGGTGAAGATTTGCCGGGTAAACCGAGTACAACAAGGTTGAACAACGTAGGTAGGTACGTACCGTATACCACGTAAGCTGAAGGGGGGCTAGCGCGCTAGCTCCCCTACTACTACGGGGCTGAACGATGTGGTATCAGGCAATGGGGTAGTGGCGGGTTCATCCATCATCTCCATAACGATGTGCGAACCCTATAGGGATTAGGACTGCTCGGTCTCATTGGTCGTCTGCGCAGTGAATGCCGGTATAGGTGGTAGTTGGTCGGTCGGTATTCCGACTTTGATCAGCAGAGTATGCAACAGCGCGTTTTGATACTCAAGATGTTGCAATATCGCGTCAATTTCGCGTTCAGCGCGGAGGTTAATTTCATAATCGCTTTGAGCACGCAGTTCGGCATGGCGTCCTTGAAGATTTTGTCCGACCATTAACAATGGCATCAACAAGATTTGAATCATATTTGAAATAAAGAGCCAAAAAACAAAAGCCATCGGTGGATCAAACTGAAGCGGCTTAGGTGCGAGTATATTCCATCCCAGCCATAACACCGTCCAGATAAAAATAACCAAAAAGAAACCCATTGTTCCGACTCGCTCGGTGATAAATAATGCCAATCGATCAAGACGACCTATTTGTTCACGATGCTCGCGATTGACATCGCGTATCGGTTGGCGTTGGCGACGTAATTCACGTAAGGTATGCGGCAGTTGCGGGAGATGGATATGCATTGTCACCTCCTTGAATATGCGATCACGGTCATCAACGATGGGACAGCGATGATTTCGGTTTGACCAGACGGTACATAGCGACGGTCAGCAAGCTGGGTAACCAGAAGGTCAAAATCCGGTAGATGAGCGTCGCGCTTAACGAGACAGTGGGGGAAATACCAAGACGTGATGCAACCAAGACAAGGGTTGATTCAAACGAGCCACCGCCGCCGGGCAGGGGCGCCAGTGCCGCAAAAAGACTGGCGAGGCTATAACTTAGGATTACGACCGATAGGTGTGGGTCACTCCCAACCGCGCGAAAAATGCAGTAGAGCGTCAGTATATCGAGACACAAAACGGCAATCTGAATTCCCGATAATCGTGAAAATGCCTTTGGTCGATGAGCAACAAGTGCTTTTCCACGGTACACTTCGTCAAGAAACTGTTCAACCTGATTTGTTCGCCACTGCCGGTGCAAGTGGCGGGTCAGCCATTGTTGAACAGCAATTGCTTTCCGCGTGAAATCGGCGCGATCACGCTGTAGCCCCCAGAGATACATTCCGGCAACAACGACGATCAGCGCAATGATCCCGACTTCGGTAATTTGACTCACGCTGAAATCGCGATGCGTCAAAAGATAGGCCAGTCCAAAACCGACTAAGCCAAAGAACGCAGTCTCATACGTCAGTGCATCGAGGGCAACGGCGATAGTGGTAATGCCCTCCGGTACACCTCGGTGGCGAAAGACGTGGAGGAGAAAGGCGCTCATTGCTACCGGACCAGCCGGAAATGCCATGTTGATCACAACCGTCATTTGTGCAATCAACCAGAACTGATCGCGCGGATGCGATGACCGAGCATCTGGAGGATGCCGGCATACACTATCGCCGTGCCTAACGGTGTAAGAA
Source organism: Roseiflexus castenholzii DSM 13941 (assembly GCF_000017805.1). GTDB lineage: Bacteria > Chloroflexota > Chloroflexia > Chloroflexales > Roseiflexaceae > Roseiflexus > Roseiflexus castenholzii. The sequence continues at coordinate 3,350,350 of NC_009767.1, forward strand.
CTTTACAGATGACAGCGGCTGTCAGCCACCATTGATTAGCCGTCGCCAGTACTTGGTGTAGTTCTTGCAGGTCGACAGAGCGTAATGCCAGGCCTAAGACGATCCCCAGGCCGCAGACACCAACGACATACTGAATCCAGTTCTGCCGGACCTCGTGGTATACGTTAACAAACGGCTCTGCCATAATCACGGTTGATGTCCAAGGGTCATGCTGGCACATTATACCATCTTGCCAAGATGGTAATTGCACCTGGTTGGGCATCAACCGAGATCGGTCGGGAGGTTCACAGTAAAGGTCGTGCCGTGGCCCAATTCACTCGTAACGGTGATCGTACCGTGATGGAGCCGCACGATCTCGCGGGCGATTGCAAGGCCAAGGCCGTTACCATTACCACTGCGGGCAGGATCAACACGATAAAAACGCTCGAAGATAAAGGGAAGATGTTCAGGCGCAATACCGATACCGCTATCGGTTACTGTGACCGTGACCTGATCACCGGTACGAAAGGCGCGGAGGGTAATCGTACCGCGGGGCGTATATTTGATCGCGTTATCAAGTACATTGAGCCAGAGGCGAATAAGACTATCACTATCACCTACCACAACTAAGTTGGGACTAATCTCGGTAACGATGACCAACCCACGCTCTTCGGCAAGAGGACGCATCGTTTCGGTGACATCTTCGAGCAGGAGTGATAGGTTGACCGGTGTGTGTGTAGAGCGATACCGGGTTTCACTACGTGTCAGTTGCAACAGATCGTCGATCAAGCTGCGAAGACGGCGAGTTTGCACCAATAAATCATCGAGCGCTTGGGTATATTCGGTGACACTGCGTGGACGTTCACGGGTCACGGTAATAATCGCTTCCATAGCGGCAACCGGTGTACGCAATTCGTGCGACGCATCGGCGGTAAATTGCCGTTCACGCCGAAACGCATCTTCTAGTCGGGCGAGCATACTGTTGAACGTAGCTGCCAGCCGACCAACTTCATCGTCAGTTGGTGGTAAGGTGATGCGGGCATGTAAATCGGTGGCCGAAATCTGTTGAGCAGTACGGATTATGTTGGTGATAGGCTGTAATGCCTGTGCAGCTAACCAGTAGCTCGCCAATCCGGTCAGCACGGTGAGAGCAGGAATACCGATTACGAACGCGGTTTGGAGTTGCTGTAGCGTTTCTACTACCGGTTCAAGCGACTGTATGATCTGGATTAAGCCAACCGATTGGCTGTGTTCGTATACCGGAACGGTATAGACCCGCACTGCTGTCCGATCGGGAAGGATCTGCGTATGCCACACTGGTGTACCAGAGCGTGCTCGTAAACTGACCGGATCGACCGGTGCATGTTGATAAGCGCCGACCGCTTGCCGAATCGCACCGGTGCGGTCGAGAACCCGGATCGTTAGCCCTTGGGTTTGCAATTGCGCCAATAACGTCGGATCGGACAGATGCTCATCGAGTGTGATCTGACCATCTTCGATATTGACCTGCTCGCCACTGAGACTGGCCGTGATTTGGAGAGCGCTAGCTTGGAGGCCGGTATCAAGTGACTCGGACAAGCCTTGAGCGGTTTGCCAATAAACAAACCCACTAAAGAGCAACAGTGTGACACAGAGCAACCCGCCCGTCCAGATGGCAAAGCGTACGCGTAATGTCGTACTACGTTGGATCATGCTCGTGCTCGGCTTCGTACCATAACCGATATCCGGCCCCCCGTACCGTCTGAATGAGTTTCACCGGGAAGGGATCGTCAATTTTGCGACGCAGATTACGAATATAGACATCGATGACATTCGATTGATTAAATGTGTCGTAGTTCCAGACGTGTTCGGCAATCATTGTCCGCGTCAGGAGTCGGCCTGATGCTCGCATTAAACACTCAAGTATGGCATACTCTTTAGCGGTCAATTCAATGTACTTTCCGCCACGACTGACACGACGGGTAGCAGTATCAAGCATCAGATCGGCAATGTGCAGCACCGGCGTTTTCGGCGCATCGGTACTCCGCCGCGCAAGCGCGCGTAGACGAGCTAACAACTCTTGGATCGCGAACGGTTTGACCAGATAATCATCAGCGCCACTGTCAAGACCACGCACGCGGTCGTCAATCGAATCGCGGGCTGTTAGCATCAGCACGGGCATACGAAAACCACGAGCGCGCAATTCACGACAGACGGTGAGACCATCGATCTGAGGCAGCATCAAATCGAGGATCACCAGATCAAACGGCGCCGCATCCAGCCAGTCAAGCGCTTCCCGACCATCATAAGCGACATCGACGGCATAACCTTGCTCTTCAAGACCTCGTTTGATATAACCGGCGATGGCACGTTCATCTTCAACAATCAGTACTCGCATTGGTATCTCGGCGTTAGCGGTCTGCTTCCAGTTTGCTCAAGCATAGCACCCGAAAATGAAGCGGAGATGAAACGCGGTGATTTGTAGGTGTGTTATAGTCTACCGAAGGAATAGCGCTTTGACAACGATGGTTTATCCTTCTCGGATCTATCGAACAATTAACCTCTGCACGAGGTCACTGATAGGTATGACTCGTGCAGAGGTTCGGTGAGCCACTCAGCAAACGCAACGGATACCTAGAAGAGCGCATTGGCGATGGCATCTGAGCTACTCCCGATGAAGATTGGTATAATGCAATGACGTGCTACTTCAGGATCAAGCGATAAAACAACGCGAAGAGTGAGCCTAATTAGAGCCTGTTATGCACTTTTCGGGATGGTAAACTCTGGGAATGACCAGAAAACCATACCCAAGCGATGGAACTGACGAAGAATGGGCGTTTGTTGCGCCCTATCTCGCCGTGATGCGAGAAGATGCTCCGCAGAGAGAACACGACGTGCGAGAAGTGTTCAATTGTTGCAACAGGGGTGAAGTAGAATAGGTGATGACCGCAGAGAGAACACGACGTGCGAGAAGTGTTCAATGGGCTGCGCTGGATAGTCCAAACGGGTTCGCAGTGGCGCATGACGCCCAATGATGTGCCGCCGTGGTCCGCCGTGGACCAACAAACGCAACGTTGGATGGCAGCAGGCGTTTTTGAAGACATGGTCCATGACCTGCGCGCCTTGATCCGCCTGGCAAAAGGCAAGCAAGAGCGGCCTACAGCCGCCATTTTCGATGGTCGCACCGTGCAATCCACTCCAGAAAGCGGCAAAAGAGCCGGCTATGACGGTTATACACGCAGGAAAGGCGGCACAATGCACCGTGCAGCAGATACCCTGGGTTTCCTTCTGGCTGCGTACGTCACTCCAGCCGACGAACAGGAACGTGCACACGTTCAGGCGTTGGCGGAAGCGGTGCAACAAGCAACACAGGATTCTGTCGAAATCGCATATGTCGATCAGGGCTGCACTGGCGACGAACCCAAACAGGATGCCCAGAGAGCAGGCATTGAATTGGTTGTCGTGAAACGACCGGAAGCCAAGAAGGGCTTCGTCCTTTTCCCCAGAAGACGGACGGTGGAACGGAGGTTTGCTTGGACCACGCATTTTCGTCGCCTGGCTCGTGACGTTGAGCGACTGCCTGAAACCTTTCGTAGCCTTCACGTCCTGGCGTTTGCCATCCTGATGGCACAAACGTTCGTCAAAACCATTGCTCATATACTCTAAAGTTCATAACAGCCTCTAGCCTAACGAGGTACTAGGTTTGCTTCTGGCTACGCGCATCACTGCCCGTCACTGTCCGACAAATGACCGCTACCCACCCGGGCCGCAGCCCTTCGCAAGCGCTTTATCCCACTGACCCCGCGTCGCCCTGTCGCTCATCCTGACCGAGACGGTGCTGCTCTGTCCTTCCGGAGCCTGCGCCACTGACCGCCTACACATCACAGAGCGATTGTGCTGCGACCGAACCGTAACATCACGAGCAGCCTTCAACAACTCAACGCCTGTTTGCGTACGAGCCTGCCCAACGGCCAAGCTCACCTGCCGCTATGGAGCGCAGCGGAAGAGCGGTCAGGTGAAGCGATTTGTTAGGGTGTCTTTTCAAAAAGACAATATAGATACATTTGCTCCACTCCTCCCGGTGTGATGTGTAATTCTTTAGACTTCTTCTTAAGCACAAACGCTGATCCTAGGATTCTTTCAAGTTCTTCAGATGAGTATCGTTGCACAGGTAGACCGCTGCATTTGAGAGGGACTTTCACCGAAAAGGTAGCCATAATCACGTGGCCTCCACGGTCCGGGGGCTGCGGCGCGGGCGCTGCTGGACGCACTTCCACCGAAAAGGTAGCCATAATCACGTGGCCTCCAGGTCTCAATGCCTTTGAAAGATTCTCTACATATCGTTGTTGCTGTTCTGAAGAAATCAAAAAGTGAAACGCTGCCCGATCGTGCCATAACTCGTAATGATGGGCCAGGATATCCATAGAAGTTATATCGCCTTCTATCCAAGTAACCAATGCCGCTCTTTCGTCCAACCGTATTCTTTGTTATGTCAAAGCTGTCTTTGACAGATCAATCACAGTTATCGAGCGATAGCCGATCTCCGGCAAGTCATCAACTAGCGTTGAGGCGCCGCCACCGACATCAATGATATTCGCATCTTTGCTCAAAGAGAGTTCACTTATCCAATTCACAGAAGTCTCCAAATGAAGTTTGTACCAACCGACTTGATCCGGCTGATTTGTTGAGTAAATCTTTTCCCAGTGGTCTCGTTGGGACATCTGTATTCTCCTTTCAGCCTAACATAAGTAGACCGACCGCGTCCGCCTATTCCAGTCAGTACTACGTTAGACGGACAACTGTTCGCCTATTCCCACCCCACACAGCGTTCGGACGCCTATTCACCCCTGTACCACATTAGACGGACAACCGTCCATCGAACCCCGCCCCGTACCGCGTTCGGCCGCCCTTCGTCCGCCTATGCCCGCGCGTGCTCTGAGAGAGGGATACCCTTCGCTCCTGAAACTCACGCACGACTCTGCCGCATCATTTGTGTGCGTTGCGCGGTCCATGAGTTGTGATGAGTATAGGTCACTCTTTATCCAATGGAAAGGGGTTCCAAATGTCCTCTTCCGGCCATCCGCTCAGACTGCTCGATCAGGTGCGCGGCGCGCTGCGCCGCAAACCCTCCTCGCTCCGCACCGCAGCGGCGTCTATCGGATGGGTGCGCCGGTTCATCCGCGTTCATCACCTGCGCCATCCGCGCGCAATGGGATCGCGTGACATTGGCGCCTTCCTGACCTGCCTGGCCGTCGAAGCGGAGGTTGCCGCTTCGACCCAGAACCAGGCGCTGAGCGCCGTGTTCGTTCGGGATTGCGAGGCGGTGCAGATCGCGCGTGACGCCGATCTCTCAATAATGCCAATGACCTGTGACCATCCGGCATGGTCGCCCCAAGCAGCGCGAGGGGTCGTGCGCGACCCGCGCCGATTCCGCGCTGCGCTCGGAAGGACACGAATGCGGCATCTTCACTCGTCATTGGTATGATGCGCCATCATCAAGACGAAAGCGGGTTGCAGAAGGCTGTCCGGCGGGCGGCGCAGCAGGCCGGTGTGCAGAAGCGCGTCACCTGCCACACGTTTCGCCATCGCTTCGCCACGCATGTGCGTGAGGCTGGCGATGATATGCGCACCGTGCAGGAGCTTCGGGACCACAAGGATGGGCAGACTACGATGATTGACACCCACGTCCTGCGCCGCGGACTCGGCGCAGTGTGCAGCCCCCTCGACGATGCGTGAGGTCCGTCGGGTCTCGCCCCTTGTCCGCCCGCGCGACGTCTACGGTTCCCGTTTTTCCTACTTCCCCACCCCTACCGCCGCGCGGTGCATGCGCCCATCCTCTTCCGCAGATCAAACGCCAGCGCCCCCTAAGTGGACAGCACGCATGAGCAGAGCAGGCATGCACGGCGTTGGGATGAGCCGTTTTACCCTCACCCCCCGCCCCTCTCTCGCGCGCGGGAGAGGGGAGACCGGCGCCGTGTTTGATGCCGCCCCCCTGTGAGCGCCGGTGTCCGCTCGGTTGTTCTGTCCGCTCCTAAACGCGCCGCCGCGGTTGCCCACCTCGGACCTCGCGGCCCGAAATCCCGGTACCGACCCCAGCGGTGTGAAGCCGATCTCTCACGAATGCGCGTGTGCGGACTCTGCGCCTGATCGTGCAGCAAGAGACATGCCGAATAGACCACGCCTGGCGGTTACCGCTCCCAGCTTTCCTCTTCCCAGCCGTACTCAATGCCATACTGCTGCAAGAGCGCCTGTAACCGCGCGTCGGTCTCGATCAGTTCGGTGATCCTGCTGACCGCTGCGTTCAACACATCGCGCGTCATCTCATGGTTCGCTGCCGCGTCAGCGGGAACATCGAAGAGGATCGTGAAGGTATGGCGGATGTAATCATCGTTGATGGTCATTGTAACGCCCCGCATTCATCATTCATCATTCCGCATTCATCATTTATGGCGGATGTAATCGTCGTTGATGGTCATTGTAATACCAATTGCCTGTGAACATCCGGCATGGTCACCCCGAGCAGCGCGAGGGGTCTGGCGCGACCCGCTCAGATTCCTCGCTGCGTTTACCCTGAGCGAAGCGAAGGGCTCGGAATGACAAGCGTGCGGCATCTTCAATTCAGATTCCTCGCTGCGCTCGGAATGACCCGCATGCGGCATCTGCAATCGTCATGGGTATAACCCACGCTGCGCTCGGAATGACCCGCATGCGGCATCTGCAATCGTCATGGGTATAACCCCCTCGTGAACGATGACCGTCGCCTGACCGGCGTCCCTGGGGGACGCCCCGACAATCGGACGTCCCCGCGAGGACTGCCGCGCCCGTGACGATCATCTCCGCCAGCCCTACGGCGCAACGACGGTAAACGACGCCCCCGCGCTTCTGCCGAACTCTTCCGGCGCATACGCGCGGTATGCGGTTGCCGGCGGCGCGGCGTATATGCCGGGAACGGTCGCGCGCGCCAGATAGGTGTAGGTGTACGTTCCCTTTGGCAGATCGGTGGCGAAGAGCGCCACCCGCCCGGCGCGCACTTCGGTGTGTCCGAAGTGCCACCAGTATGGCTGCTCCTCGCCCTCCGGCATCAACTCCGCATCACGCACTGCTGCCGTCGTCGTCTTCAGGCTGGTGTCGAGTGCTTCCAACCCGCCGGGCAGGAAGTCTTCCACCGTCAGGTAGCGCACATCGGTGGGAATGCTCAGGGTGATCCGTACCTGAACGAGATCACCCTGCCGCGCCTGGGTGATCAACTGTCCCGTTGGGCTAAGGGTGTCGCTGGCGACGGCGATGTACTCGCGCTGCACGCCGAACCCCCGGTCGAGCGCCTGCGCACCGGCGGCGTCTTCGCGGTAGCGCACACGCAACGTGTAGTACAATCGCCCCTTGCCACTCTGATCGGCGGCTGCCTGCCGCTGCAACAGCACCTGACTCCCTTCAGGCTTCAGATCGGCGCCGGCAATCGTAACCCGGTCGGTCTCGCGCAAGGTTGCCGGTGAAACCACTGCTTCACGAATGGTGCGCCCGTCGAGTGCGACACGATAGCGGTAGTCGGCTTGCAAGTCGCCGGTTTGTGCCGCATACTCGGCAAGCGCAAGCACTGCTCCAGCAGAGTCGTAGGTCGTGCGCCAGATGTCGCGCTCACGTTCTCCCATCAGCCAGCGCGCCGCGCCGGGGATCAGGAAGTTCTGCGGATCGGTGCGCAAAAGCGAGCGAAGAGCCAGTCCGGTGGCGGTTACGTCGCTGTCGAGCGCCCAGAGTGACATCCCACCCACTTCCCAGTGGGCGTCGGAAGTGGTCAGCACTGCGCTTCCCATCAGTTCGGCAATCAGCGTTCGGATACGGCTTTCCTCGCTGCCGGCCGCCTGAAGGGTCATCAGCAGGTGCGCTTTCCCTGCGACATTCAATGCGCTGCGCTCGTTGTACAGATTGACCGCCCGCCCACGATCCGGCTTGCCTGCCTCGCCAAGAACGAACAGCACATACGCGCGGGTATTCGGATCGCTCAATGGCGAACGCAGTGATGGCGCAGCATCGAGCGCTTCGGTCAGGAAGACCATCGCGCGGTCCAGTATCGCCGGATCGACGGTGAAACCGGCGCGCTGCGCTTCAACCAGACCCTGAACGGCGTAGGCGGTGAGATAGGGATCGCTCTCGTCGGCGTTCCACCATCCCCAGCCGCCATCGATCTTCTGGAGAACGGACAGACGTTGCACGCCGACTGTCAGACTGCGTTCGAGTGTTGCGCGCAACTGCGGATCGTCGAATCCCGCCTGTTGGAGCAGACGGTAGGCAGCGGCAGCCGGCATGAAACTGCTGACCGTCGCTTCGCTGCTGAGGTATGGCGACCGCGCTAATTGCTCGACTCCCCGCGTGATACCCGCCACCAGCGACGGGGTCAACTCCAGTTCGACGCGCGCATCGGCTGCCGCTTTTTCTGGCGGCAGTTGGACCGTCTCAACCACCTGATCGAGCACCTGCCCGGCGCTGGCGGTCGCTTCCGCTGTCGTCAGGAAGCGTAGTGGAACACGCGCCTCAACCGCATCGTCATAACCGCCGCCGCTTGCGCGTAACGTCAGAATGGCTTCATCGGCATCGCCGGGGGGCGGATTGACGCTTGCCTGCCAGCGCACCAGTGCCGTGCTATTCGCCGGAACATTCACGCGCTGCTCCAACGGTCCTTCAACCGTCAATGCAGGGTTCGGCGTCACCTGCACCGTCGCTTCAATGGCGGCATTGGTCGTGTTCTGCACCACTGCCTGCAACACCGGACGGTCGCCGACGGTCAGAGCGCGCGGCAGCGTTGGGCGGAGCAACAGCGGCTTGCTGGCGACAATATCAACGGTCTGTTCGCCAACCAGGGTGTCGGCGGTTATCGCCCGCGCCGTCAAACGCCAGGTCGTCAGGTTGTCCGGGAGGGTCACGCTGAACTGTGCCGTACCGTCATCAGCAGTGACGAGCGCTGGGTTCCAGAACGCGGTGTCCGGGAAATTGCGTCGCACATCCAGCGGCGCTTCGAGACCGCCGCCCCCTCCCTTGTCTCCTGGCTGCAACCGTAGCGTCACCCGATCCACGAGCACTGTCAGCGGGCTGGAGGTGAACACTCCCAGCGCGCGCTGATCGTAGAATGCCTGGCGTAGCGACGGGTTGGGGTCATTTGTCAGGGTCAGCACCGCCTTATCGACCAGCGCCAGCGACACCTCGGCGCGCACCCCCTTGCCGGTGTAGTCGGTCGCCTTGAGCATGTAGGTCACAGTGTCGCGCGGACCGACCTGCGTTTTGTCGGGTGTGAGGGTAATCGTCAATTCCTGGCGCTCGGTCGAGACCGGCAGTTTCACGATACCGACACGCAGGTCGGGCGCGGCTGGCGCGTCGGGATTACTGCCGTCTCCTGCCGCTTTGATCAGGGTCAGCGCAGCGTATACATTTGGCGCATACTCATCGCGGATCGGCACCTGGAGCACACCGGTGGTTCCCTGGAGCGTGAAGGTGCGATATTCGATCACGCTGCCGCGCTCAATCGTGAGCAGGGCGGTCATATCGGGATAGGGCGCGGTTACCAGAATGGTCGCCGTATCGCCCGGTTTGTAGAGGCGCTTGTCGGCGATCAGATCGACGCGGTTGCTGTCGTTGATCCCCCAGAAGACGTTGCCGCCCTCAGCCCATGTATAGGCGCCTGTTTGCACGGTGCGTCCGGCGTCGTCTTTCCCTTTTCCAACAAGACGGTATAGTCCACCCTTCATCGGTGTGAACTGCACCTGCCCGCGCCCCTGTGCATCGGTTCTCGTCGTGCGCGTTTCAACAAGCGTGTCGGTGTAGGCGGATGTCCAGTAGAACCGTCCGTCGGCGCCCTGCTCGCGCACACTGTACCATTCGCGCTGGTATATCTCCACATCGACGGCGCGATTCGGCGCCGGATCGCCCTGTGGCGTCAGGGTGACAATCGAGACCTGTTGTGGCTGCCCGGCGCGCGCGACATATCCTTCTGGGCGCAGACCGATGTAGAACGCGCCGCCATGGACGGTGACCGTCGCCTGCGAAGCGATCACCTGCCCATCGACATCGGTCACTTCGACATCGAGCATCAACACCTGGCTGCCGGTGCGCAGACCGTTGCCCGTCGGCTGGCGATCATACACCGACGCCGGGAGGGTCAGGGTGAAGCGTCCCTGCGCATCGGTTGTTCCTTCACCATCGGCAATCAGATCGCCGAACATGAAATCCTGGCGAAAAGCGTACCAGGCATAGGCGTCATCCGTGTCGAAGAAACTGAAATTCGGCGCATTGTCGCTGGAGAAATAGAAGGGCTGCGACAGCAAGCGCCAGCGCACCGGCGCATTGGATGGCGCGCCGCCGGCGAAGTACGCCGCCTGCACGGCGACATTCAGCGGATCGCCGCGCAGCAGGTCGGACGTCGAAGGCGTGAGCGTTACTTCAAACGCCGGCACGCGATACTCTGCCACCAGAAAACTTCCAAATACCACCGGTGCGTCGCTGAGGTATCCCTGCGGGCCGCCAAGCCGCGCGACCATCGAATACGAACCGAGCGGCGCGCCCTGCGCCAGCGGCAGGTCGGTCGTGAACGTGCCGAACGGGCTGAAGGTCAGCGTGGTCGAAAAGATGGCGCTCCCTTCAGGATCATTCACTTCCACATACGCGCGATCTCCGACGCCGGGCAGCACATACCGTTCTACCTGACCCTGTCCCGTGCCAACGGCAATGCCGCGCAACGCTCCGCGCACGTGTACCGTCTGCCCTGGGCGATAGATCGGCTTGTCGGTCAACAGGCTGCCGGCGAGCGTGCGCGATCCGTAGTCTGCCATTAATCCGAAGTTCCAGGGACTGATACCGCTCTCCCAATCGCTGGTTGTGAACGTGACCGTCCTGCCACTCTCTGATGACCAGAGAAAGATCGCCCCATACCCCCGCCCATCAAACGGCGCGACCAGCACGCCATCGGCGCCGGTGCGCCCGAGGTTGACCGGCGTATCGATAGAAGCGGCCCGATCATAGCGGTATGTTGCGGCACGCACTTCCAGACCGGGAACCGGTTGCCCGGTTGCCAGATCGACTGCCCAGACGAACAGGCGATCCGCGCTGCGCTTGACGGTCAGCGCATATGGGCTGACCACCATGACCTGGCGATCGACCAGATTGCCAAAAGCGCGCAATTCCAGATAATAGACCCCCGGAGCGAGTGGTCCAACCTCCACGAAGCCGACGCGCCCACGGTTCCGTTCCCCGCCAAGTGGTTGTGTTCCCTGGGAGACCAAATCGCTTACCGATGGCGAGAACGACTCCCAATCCTCATAACTGGATATGAGCAGAGCGGCCGCTTCCGGCGTCAACCGCGCGATCCGCCACTCCACGTCAGGGACGTTCACCCACTGAAGTGGAACCCGCACGTTATTGACGGCGCGGTAGAACCCTGCGCGATAGGCGCCGATCAACCCGACAAACGGTTCACGCGGACCGGTGCGGAAGGTCACTGTTGCGTCCTGACCGAGCGCCATGCCATAGAGGTCACGCGCAGCAGCGCCGACGGTGATACGATACTCCGTTTCGGGTTCAAACTGACTGTAGATGTAGAAATCTGTCTCATAGGAAGAAGTGAACACATCTGTCAGCTTCGGCTCAATAACCAGCGCGCGACCAACGGTGTCCCAATCCATTGGTGTGCTAAAGATCAACCGAATGCCGCCAGCGCTGGGAGAAAAGGTGGCGCCCGGCGCCGGATCGGTCATGACGAGCGCCGGCAGCGGTGCAACCCGGAAGGAACTGCTGAACGGTTGATCCAGTACGCCATTGCCGCGCGCCGACCGCGCGCCGGCATCGATGACGACGCGATAGTCAACGCCGCGCTCCAGTGGCGCATCGGATCGGAAGATCGCACTGGTTCCGCTGACGGCGATTGTTCCGGCAACCTGCGCGCCGTTGTCGGCGCGTATAACGCGCAGTGCGCTACGCAGCGATGCCAGGTCCATCGCCTGGTTGAATGTCACCGTCACCGGGGTCGTTGGCGCAGCATACGCCGATGTCGGCTGAACATCGTTCACTGCCGGATCAATCGTGCGGAACGACCAGACATACTCGTTGCGCAGCACGCCGCCGGTCTGGTCGGTCAACCCCGCCGCCACCCGCACCCGATAATCGGTTGACGAGTCGAGGGGGACCGTCGGAGAAAAAACGAACGTCGACGTATCGATCCAGCGCGCAACACCCTGCACCGGCGGCTCAATCGTCGCCGCCACGGGCAATCCGCCGCTCCCAGCAACATCAACTACCGGCACGACCGGATGATTGAAGCGCACGCTAATGCGCTTGATGTCAACAGGAACGTCGCGTGTATCGCCGGCAGGCTCAACCTGTTGCACTTCCAGATCGCCGATGACGACAAACGTCCATTCAAACGGTTTGGCGTTGAGGATGGCGCCTGTTCGGGTATTGACGCCGGGTTCAAGCATCGCCCGATAGCGCACGCCGCGCTGGAGCGGCGCTGCGGGCTTAAAGCGAACGCCGCCCTCAAACGTTTCGACCGTCCCTGCGACTGCCGCACCGCCTGCGTCGAGGAGGCGAAAACTCGCGCCAACCGAGGCAGGATCGATGTCACGATGAAGACGAATCTCGATAGGACGATCCGCTGCAACATCGATTTCGCCGTCAAACGGACGTGTGCCGATCAGCAACTGTGCTGCGGTCGTAAAACTCCAATTGACCGGTTGTTCCATCCGCGCTGCGCCGTCTGGGGTCAGATCAGCACGCAAGGTGACACGATACGTCGTTGCCAGGCGCAATCCGTCCTCTGGCGAAAAGCCGAAGCGCGTCGGCGAAAGCCAGCGTCCAACGCCATTGACCGGTTTCGGGTCGCTGCCCGCAGTGAGTGTCAGCGGCTGCGGCAACTCATCGGCGCGGCGCGGATCGTCAGCCGCTGCTGCGATAGCCTCGGCGCTCACTACCGGCGCATTGAACTCGACCATAATGAGGGTCTCGAGCGGAACATCGGCGCTGCCGTCAGCGGGAAAAACCTCGCGCACGGTAACATAGGGCGCGGTGCGGAAACGGACCGTCTGCGCGCTCTCGGTTGCGCGCCCAAGCGCATTGCGCACACCGGCGCCGACGGTCAGTGTATACTCCGCGCCGTACTGCAACCCGCCGGTCGGACGCACCAGCGCACTATTCCCCTCCATGTCGATAGTGAGGTCAACCGACGGCTCAATGCGCAACACTGCGGCAAGCGAGTCTTTCTGGACCGGTTGGCTGAACTCGATGCGCAACGGCGCCTGTGGGTTGACCATCTCTGCGCCATCCGGCGGCTCGATGCGCACGACCTGCGGTGCGCTCAGAAGGAGCGGACCCGCAAGAACAGCGGCGATAATCAGGATCACCCCGATTCCTGCCGCAATGATCGCGCGCAGTGGGAATTGTGGATTCTGTTTCATTGTTTATTCCCTTTATGTCGTTGGCGAATCAACGAATGTGGTGCAGACCATGGCGTACCGGCGGCGTTCATGGGCGCGCCACCGGCGTTCGTTCATGGGCGCGCCACCGGCGTTCGTTCATGGGCGCGCCACCGGCGTTCGTTCATGGGCGCGCCACCGGCGTTCGTTCATGGGCGCGCCACGGGCGTTCGTTCATGGGCGCGCCTGAGGCGCGCCACGGGCGTTCGTTCACGGGCGCGCCACGGGCGTTCGTTCATGGGCGCGCCTGAGGCGCGCCCCTACTTATTTGATGGGCGCGCCACGGGCGTTCGTTCATGGGCGCGCTACGGGCGTTCGTTCATGGGCGCGCCTCAGGCGCGCCCCTACTTATTTGATGGGCGCGCCACCGGCGTTCGTTCATGGGCGCGCTACGGGCGTTCGTTCATGGGCGCGCCTCAGGCGCGCCCCTACTTATTTGATGGGCGCGCCACCGGCGTTCGTTCATGGGCGCGCCTCAGGCGCGCCCCTACTTATTTGATGGGCGCGCTACGGGCGTTCGTTCATGGGCGCGCCTCAGGCGCGCCCCTACTTATTTGATGGGCGCGCCACCGGCGTTCGTTCATGGGCGCGCCACCGGCGTTCGTTCATGGGCGCGCCACCGGCGTTCGTTCATGGGCGCGCCTCAGGCGCGCCCCTACTTATTTGATGGGCGCGCTACGGGCGTTCGTTCATGGGCGCGCCTCAGGCGCGCCCCTACTTATTTGATGGGCGCGCCTCAGGCGTTCGTTCATGGGCGCGCCTGAGGCGCGCCCCTACTTATTTGATGGGCGCGCCACCGGCGTTCGTTCATGGGCGCGCCTCAGGCGCGCCCCTACTTGTCATGGTGCGCTACGGACCTCGAATTCCACCACCGGGCTGCGCACGATCCGTCCGCTGGCATCGCGCCCTTCCGCCCACACCCGGTGGATGCCCGGCTGCAATTGCCAGAAGGCGCGTGGTGCAACGGCAACCGGCTCGCTATCGACGAAGACGGTCACTTCCTCGATGTCCCTGATCGCTCCTGCGGTGATGGCGATGCGTTGGTGTTCGATAGAAACCCCCGGACTCAGCGCAAACACCGCGCCATGTGCAGGAGATGTGATTACCAGAGGGATCGATTGCCAGGTGGAAACGTTCGTTTCTTCGCCTGTCTGCGCATTGCCGGCGGGATGCGCAGCATCGCGTCGCTCTCTGGCGCTGTCCGGCAGAAGCGGGCACACGGCGCGCGGCGGGCGCGGCACGCCTGCACTCACTGCCCACGGCTCGGCCTCCGGCGGCAGCAGACGGTAGATGCGCAGCATCGTGCGTGTCTGCGGATAATCGTCCGGCGCGCGGCATTCACGCGCCGGATCGACGCGCACCATCACGTGCGTGTCGTCGGGACGCTGCGGCGCAGTACCGGCAGCAAACCGTTCGAGGCGCGTCGCCGGGCAGACCGGCGACGGCAATAACCCGCCTTCGGCGCAAATGGTCACTTCGACAATCCCCGGCGGGGGCACGAACGAACGCGGCGGCAACCCCTGGTGCGCTGCCAGCATCACCTGCCGCCAGACCGGCGCTGCGCCCGTGACGCCGCTGACTGCTTCCATCCGCCGACCATCGGCGTTTCCGATCCACACGCCAACGGCCCGATCCGGCGTATACCCGATCGTCCAGTTGTCGCGCCAATCGGTGGTGGTGCCGGTTTTGACGGCTGCGGGACGGTCGATGTCGAGCGCGCCGCCGAATGCGCGCATACGGGCATACCTGTCGCTCAGCATGTCGCTGATCAGGTAGGCGATCTGCGGGTCGAGGGCGGGTAACGGCGCTTCTCGCGTCCTCGGCGTCGAAGTGTCGGGTAGTGATGCGCTGCTGATGTCTCGAATGGCATAGGGCGTCACCCGCATACCGCCATTCGCAAAAGCGGCGTAGGCGCCGGTCAATTCGAGTAACGTCACCTCGCCGCCGCCGAGGGTCAGCGCCAGCCCGAAGCGTCCCGGCTCGTCGCCAAGCGACCTGATCCCCAGGCGCGATGCCATCTCCAGCAGTGCCGGGATGCCGATGAAGTCGAGGGTACGAACGGCAGCGACATTCGAGGAGGTTGCAAGCGCCTCTCGCAGCGACAGCGGACCGTGAAACGCCCGGTCGTAGTTTTGTGGCGCATAGACGCGCCCATGAGCGTCGGTGAATGCCGTTGGTATGTCGAGAATAGTGGTTGCCGGCGTCCATCCGCGTTCGAGGGCCGCTGCGTAGGTGAGCGGCTTGATCGCCGAGCCAGGCTGGCGCAGCGCCAGCGCCGCATTGACCTGTCCCTGAATGGCATCGTTGGTGAAATCGGGGCTGCCAACCATTGCCAGGATCGCACCGTCACGCGGATTGAGCACAACAACCGCGCCATTGCGCGCGCGGCGGTCGGGGCTGCCGTCGCGGGGATTGGTAAGCGCCTCGAGGTGGCGGCGCAGCGCCAGTTCCGCTGCCTCCTGCAACCCCAGGTCGAGGGTTGTGGTGATCGTCAGCCCGCCGCGCGCCACGGCGTCGGGACCGAGTTCCGCCGCCAGTTGTTCCAGAACGAAAAAGACAAAGTGCGGCGCGCGCGGCAGGCATCCCGGCGTGACACAGTTGCTCCTGAAGTGCAATGGCTCATCGGCGGCGCTTTCCGCCTCGGTTGGGGTGATAAACCCCGTGCGAACCATGGCTGCCAGCACATCGCGCTGGCGAGCGCGCGCCGCGTCGGGACTGGCAAACGGATCGTAGCGCGACGGCGCCTGCGGCAGACCCGCGAGCAGTGCCGCCTCGGCAAGATCGAGGTCGCGCGCTGATTTGCCGAAGAACCGCTGCGATGCCGCCTCGACGCCGTAACTCATCGCGCCATAATAGGTCTGATTGAGGTAGAGTTCCAGGATTTCGTCTTTGGAGAGAACCGCCGTCAGTTTGAGCGCCAGAACGATCTCGCGCGCCTTGCGCTCCAGGCTACGCTCCTGTGCCAGCGTCGGATCGATCAGAAACGAACGCGCGAGTTGCTGCGTAATGGTGGAGCCGCCGGCAACGATCTGACCCTTGCGCAGATTGAGCCAGATCGCGCGCGCAATGCCACGGAGATCGATGCCGGGATTATCATAGAAACTGGCATCCTCGGCTGCAATCGTCGCCTGGATCAGTGCAGGCGACATCTGGCTCAAAGGAATAGGGCGGCGTTGTGCGCCCATTGGATCGGGCACACTGTACAGCAGGCGACCATGACGATCCAGCACGCGCGTTGCGCCGAGAGCGGCGCGCGCGCGCAGTCGCTCAGGGGAAGGCAGATCGGTCGAAACCCACAACCAGATGCACAGCAGCGCCAGCACTACGACGCCGGCGCCCGCAGCGCGGAGTGTCTCGCGGAAAAAACGACCCAATCGCTTTCCATCGGACCACTGCGCCACACTTGTTCCTTTCCTGCGCTGCCTGGAGGCTCGCGCATATCATAGCACATTCGTTGCGCGCATAGAATGAATGATGGATGACACGCGATTGATTCGCAACAAGAAGGTCTTGCCACATCGCGTTATGCGCGGTATCATTGAATGCACATCTATTATCTGAACAAGGACGTTCAGACTATGCGCATTATTGTGACAGCCGATCTCCACTACCGTCCGGCGAAGCGCGACTCTTACCTGGCGTTTGCCGAATGGGTGCGGCAACGCAACCCCGACTGCTTCATCATTGCCGGCGACATCGGTCATCCGCTCCGCCTCTTCCGGCGCGGGCTGCAACTCTTCCGCGATCTGACCTGCACGCGCGCCGTGATCGCCGGAAACCATGATGTCTACCGCAGCGACCACGACAGTCGCTCGCTCTGGGAGTCCTGGCTACCGCAGATTGCGCGTGAGGAAGGGTTCATCTGGCTCGAAAACGATGTGCTGACGCTCGGAACGCTCGGCATCTGCGGCACCATGGCGTGGTACGACTATTCATCGCGCGCGCCGCATCTTGCGCTGGGCGATCATGAGTACCGCGTATTGAAGGGAAGCGTGAATCATGACGCCGATTATATCGATTGGCCCTGGAGTGATCGCGCTATGGCGCGCTATCTGGCGAAAGGGTTCGCCAATCGTCTGGAGACGCTCATCGGCAATCCAGATGTTTCCCAGATTCTGGTTGTGACCCATGTGCCGATTATTGAAGCGGCAGTGCCGCGCGATCCTGAGAATGATTTCTGGAGCCTGATGAGCGCCTACCTTGGGAATCTCACCCTGGGGAAGTTCGTGCTCGACCAGCCCAAGGTGAGCCATATCGTCAGCGGTCACCTGCACCGCGCCGGTCGATGGACCATTTCGGGGCGTCATGGTCCCGTCGAGTGCCATGTTGTTGGCAGCCGCCCCGGCGAGCCAACAGCGGTCGAGTTGAACTTTTAGCGCACCGCGCGTTTCCCGGAACAAAGCCCAGAGTCTCGACTGGCGACTCGCACCTCTTGCGCTGAAACATATTGGTTCTCACCCGGCATCTCGCGGTTGCTGTCGCGCGTCCAGCCAGCGCCGCACCTGTTCACGCACCCAGGCGGCATCGGCGGGCGGCAGCGGCGGCGGCGGAACCGGGCGGGTGTAATCCACCGCGTCCGCATAGTGCGCGCGTGCATACGCCGTCTCGAACACCTGTTGCAGATTGAGCGTCACGTCGCCGAAATCTGCGGTCGTCGGCGCCAGAATGGTCGGCAGCGGGTCGCGCAGGTCGATGAACCATGCGGCGTAGCGATAGTCGGTTCCGCGCTTGAGCAGCACGCAGTAGTCGCTCTTGCCCGCCGTCGCCTCAAACCGCGTTCCAGCGCGCAGCAGGTCGATTTCAATCCAGTGGGTGCGCGACTCGAAGACGACCGACCGTTTGCGCTCGAAGGCGATGGCGCTCGGCGTGCCCGGCGTCTTGTTGGCAGGCGAGAGGAGTTCGATGATCGTCACCACACGGCGGGTGCGGGCGTCGCGGATTTCGATGAAACGTTCGCGCACTTCCGGTTCCGGCAGCGGCTCGATCAGCGTCGGTGCGGTATAATTGGCGTCGAGCGGCGCGGTGACGCCGGGGCGCGCTGGCGTGACCACCGCCAGGTCGGGAATGATCGCCCCTAGCGCAAGCGGGCTGTCATCTTCCGCCACGATCAGACGCTGCTCGATGGCGACGATGAAGCGCGGGCTTAGTTTCTCCGCCAGAACATCGCTGATGCCAACGATCAGCCGTGTGTGGACATCGGGCCAGAGATCGGGCGCTTCGAGGAACGGGTCCATCCCCGGAAATGGTGAGTGCATTTGCGTTCCTCCATTCGGATTACAGATTACAATGGCACGGTTGAGCCGTTAACTCTCCCCGGCATCTCGCGGTTGCTGTCGCGCGTCCAGCCAGCGCCGCACCTGTTCACGCACCCAGGCGGCGTCGGCGGGCGGCAACGGCGGCGGCGGAACCGGGCGGGTGTAATCCACCGCGTCCGCATAGTGCGCGCGTGCATACGCCGTCTCAAACACCTGTTGCAGATTGAGCGTCACGTCGCCGAAATCTGCGGTCGTCGGCGCCAGAATGGTCGGCAGCGGGTCGCGCAGGTCGATGAACCATGCGGCGTAGCGATAGTCGGTTCCGCGCTTGAGCAGCACGCAGTAGTCGCTCTTGCCCGCCGTCGCCTCAAACCGCGTTCCAGCGCGCAGCAGGTCGATTTCAATCCAGTGGGTGCGCGACTCGAAGACGACCGACCGTTTGCGCTCGAAGGCGATGGCGCTCGGCGTGCCCGGCGTCTTGTTGGCAGGCGAGAGGAGTTCGATGATCGTCACCACACGGCGGGTGCGGGCGTCGCGGATTTCGATGAAACGTTCGCGCACTTCCGGTTCCGGCAGCGGCTCGATCAGCGTCGGTGCGGTATAATTGGCGTCGAGCGGCGCGGTGACGCCGGGGCGCGCTGGCGTGACCACCGCCAGGTCGGGAATGATCGCCCCTAGCGCAAGCGGGCTGTCATCTTCCGCCACGATCAGGCGCTGCTCGATGGCGACGATGAAGCGCGGGCTTAGTTTCTCCGCCAGAATGCTGCGCATACCGCTGATTAACTCGGTATGCACATCGGGCCAGAGATCGGGCGCTTCGAGGAACGGGTCCATGCCGGGAAAGGGTGAGCGCATCGCAGCACCTCGCATATCATACCACGACGGTTTCAGTGTAGCACGTAGGAACATTGTATGCAATTAATCGAGTGTCGGGCAGGATGCGGGGCATGTTGCATTGCCCCGTCCATCTCGTCGCCAATTCCGGGGATGCCGCGCGGCAAGCCTGCTGGTATGCGCTGCATCCAATTGAGCGCCGACAATCGGTGCATGCTGTTTGGGAACCCTGAACGACCGGCAGTGTGCGCTTCGCTGCAACCGACCGTTGAGATGTGCGGAACGACCAACGAAGAAGCGTTCATTATCCTGACCATCCTGGAACGAATGACATCGCCGGAGTAGTGGAGGAACACATCGATGCCCGACGTCTCTGCACCGACGACGCCTATGTGGCGCCGATGGCTGGCGCACCTCTGGTATGGATGGGGCAATAGCCTGACGTATTGGGGGCTGCGCACGACGGATGTCAGTTTCTTTCGGGCTGCGGAAAGGGCGTATAGTCGCGCGATTGCGCTCTGGCCCGAATTCAGCGGCGCGTATTTTCAGCGTGGCATCATCCGTGAGCGCGAGCTCAATCAGCGTGCTGCCGGTTTGCGCGACCTGAGCCAGGCAATTGTGCTGTCACCGGAGTGGCCCGAACCGTATCTCCGCCGTGGTCTCATTCGACGATTCCACGGCAACCCGCACGATGCCATCGCCGACCTTGAACGTTATCTCGCGTTGAGCGGCGACTCCTCCTGGCGTGATGAGGCGGAGCGGCAGATCGCTGCGCTGCGGGCGGAATGCTGATATGCCGGACGAGACGCCGTGCAGCATCGCGTCGTCGGCTGCACCAACCCCTATCGCCGACCTGACGATGGCGCATCTGGTGATTGTCACGGGCGGTCGCCTGGCGCTGGTGGCGGCATTCCGCATTATCTACCCGCTGCAACCATTCCTGACCGGTGAGTTGAACGTTGATCTGCGCGCCGTCAGCGCCCTGATCACGGTGCAACTGGCCGCGTCGATGCTCAGTCCGATCGGCGGGGCGCTGGCGGATACTCGCGGTGAGCGCGCAACAATGAGCGGCGGGCTGGCAATCTTTGTGCTGGGGACGGCGCTGTGCGCGCTTTCCCCTTCATTTACCACCTTCTTGATCGGCTATACCCTGGTGGGGCTGGCAATCGCGCTCTATCAACCGGCGGCGCAGGCGTACCTGTCGGCGCGCACGCCGTATGCGCGGCGGGGGTGGGCATTGGGGGTATTCGAGACCTCATGGGCGTTGGGGGCATTGCTGGGGGTTGCACCCCTGATGCAGATCGTTCAGACGACACAGCAATCGATGCCAGCGTTCTGGGTGTTGTCCGCTGCCGGGTTGGCATCGCTGGCGCTGGTGTGGACATTGCTGCCGGACGGATCGCGCAATCTTCGAGCAACGGCGCACCGGATCGACTGGCGGGCGCTGCGCGCGCCAGGTCCACTCCTGGCGCTGCTGTTCGTGGCATCGACTCTCTGTGCGTATGACCTGATCCAGATCGTGCAGGCGCCCTGGCTGCGTGAAACCCTTGCGGTGAATGAGGCGCAACTGGGGCAACTGGTCGCGCTGGCAGGAATTGGCGAACTGATCGGCGCGATGGGAGTCGCACTCCTGGGTGACCGATTGGGCATTCGGCGCACGACTGCCGCCGGATTTCTCCTGGCGGCGATGTGCGTGGCGGCGTTACCATTTGTCGGGCGGGAGTGGACGTGGTTGCTGCCGGTCTATCTGCTGCTGTATCTCTCCTTTGAGTATGCAATTGTGGCAGCGTTCCCGCTGATCTCGGCGGTGGCGCCGACAGCGCGCGGGACCATGCTGGCGCTCAGCGCTGCTGCCATCGGCGCCGGAAGGGTTGCCGCCTCACTGGTCGCCACGTCACTCTGGCTGACGTTGGGGATCGGTTGGACGGCGATGATCACAGCGACGATCCTCTGTGGATCGCTTCTCTGCCTGCTGGCGGTGAAACCGAGGGAGTAACGAGAACTGAGAACCGAGAACCAGTGACCTCTCTCCTTGCTCTTGCCTCGCGCCTTGCGTCTTGCGCCTTGCGCCTTGCGCCTTGCGCCTCGCCCCTCATCCCCTCGCGCCTTGCGTCTTGCGCCTTGCGCCTCGCCCCTCGCCCCTCGCCCCTCGCCCCTCATCCCCTCCCGCTCTAGGGAAAAAACGCATCAGGCGGCAACGGCGCAACATCCGCCAGCGTAACGTGCAATGCCAGTTCTTCGCGCCGCACATCGGCGACGCGCCCCTGAAACCGACGATCCTCGTGTCGCCAACGCACAATATCTCCTACACGGACATCGATATGTTCCGGGCGAATGTACGCACCCTCAAAGTTGATGCTGAACCCATCCTGGCACAACTCGTCGACCGGTAGGCTGGTGTAGCGCCGCCCATACCCGCGCCGATCGACATCCACAGTCAGCAGACGACGCTCGGTCCGACTCACACGCATTTCCTCGAAAGCGGATCAACATTCGCGCTATTATAGCATCACCTTGACGCGCTTCTCAGGCTGCGGTATACTCACTGGCGATATCCGCGCATTCAGAACATATCGCCCGCCTGGCAGATCCCGTTCACGAGCAATGGCACTGTGTACGACAATGCAGTCGTGCAGATCCGTATCCCCTCACCGGGGGCTGTACGCCGTGCGCCGTATCTCAGCGCCAGCCCTGAAAAATCCGCTCCGCCCGCAATGAGGAGGGCTTATGACACGTCCACGAGTGCAGCACGTGAGCATTCCGCGTCCACCCGGCAGCGATGAAGCCACCCGCGCCTTTTACGGAGCGCTGCTCGGACTTGAAGAAATACCCCCTCCCTCGGCAATCGCCCATCTCGATGTTCTCTGGTATCGTCTGGGTGATGTCGAACTCCATCTGTTCGCTGAGGAACCGCACCCCGATTATTCCGGCAGGCACTTTTGCATCGAAATCGATAATCTTGAAGCACTGCGCGCGCGATTGAACGCCGCCGGCTACACGGTTGAGGATACTATCGCAATCCCTGGTCGTCCACGGTTTTTCTGCTGTGATCCGTTTGGCAATCGGATCGAATTCACCACGATTGTCGATGATTATCTGAAGTATCAGGCATAACATACCAGCCTGCTCTGAAGTGGAAAGGGCATCCGAGATGTCAAACACAATTGGCGTTGGTCTGGTCGGCTACAAATTTATGGGCAAGGCGCACTCAAATGGGTACCGCCAGGTTGCCGCGTTCTTCCCGGATGTCGCGTTGCGCCCGGTGATGAAGGCGATCTGCGGGCGCGATGAGACGGCAGTGCGCGCTGCGGCGGCGCAGTTCGGCTGGGAAGAGTACGAGACCGACTGGAAAAAACTGGTCGCCCGCGACGACATCGGGCTGATCGATGTCTCGACGCCGGGCGATACCCACGCTGCAATCAGCATCGCCGCCGCCGAGAATGGCAAGCACGTCTTCTGCGAGAAGCCGCTGGCGAACACCCTCGCCGAGGCGCGACAGATGCTCGATGCGGTGCAGCGCAACAAGGTCGTCGGCATGGTCAACTTCAACTATCGCCGCGTTCCGGCGGTGCAACTCGCCAAATCGTTAATCGACTCGGGTCGCCTGGGGACGATCTATCACTGGCGTGCTGTCTATCTGCAAGACTGGATCATGGACCCGAATTTCCCGCTGGTCTGGCGCTTGCAGAAGGATGCCGCCGGTTCGGGAACGCTGGGCGATCTCGGCGCACATATCATCGATCTGGCGCGCATGCTGGTCGGTGAAATCACCGAGGTGACGGGGCTGACCGAAACCTTCATCAAGCGTCGGCCGACGCTTGCAGCGACGACCGGTGGGCTGGGTGCTGCGGCCGGCGCGGAGATGGGTGAGGTGACGGTCGATGATGCGGCGCTGTTTCTGGCGCGCTTTGCTAACGGCGCCGTTGGCACATTCGAGGTGACGCGCTTCGCCAAGGGTCGCGCGAACTGCAACAGTTTCGAGATCAACGGCAGCAAGGGGAGTGTGCGCTTCAACCTTGAGCGGATGAACGAACTCGAAGTGCTGCTCGACGACGAGATGCCCGATGTCGCCGGATTCCGCACGGTGCTCGTCACCAACGGCAATGCCCACAAATATCTGAGCGCCTGGTGGCCCGCCGGTCACATCATCGGCTGGGAGCATACCTTCACGCACGGCATCTACGATTTACTGAACGGAATTGCGGCGGGCGTCTCGCCTGCGCCGACGTTCGAGGACGGTCTGCGCTGCCAGGCGATCCTCGACGCCGTCGAGCGATCAGCCGGAAGCAAGCAGTGGGTGGAACCAGAGTATTAGCGGCGAGGTTGAAGGTCGCAGGTGCGACGATTGAACCGAGGGGGCGTCCCTTCCCGCGACGGGGCGGGGCGCAGACCCGCCCTCGCGCCAGACCGAGGGGGCGTCCCTTCCCGCGACGGGGCGGGGCGCAGACCCGCCCTCGCGCCAGACCGAGGGGGCGTCCCTTCCCACGACGGGGCGGGGCGCAGACCCGCCCCCGCGCCAGACCGAGGGGGCGTCCCTTCCCGCGACGGGGCGGGGCGCAGACCCGCCCCCGCGCCAGACCGAGGGGGCGTCCCTTCCCGCGACGGGGCGGGTCTGAGACCCGCCCCAACAGAAGGCGGGTCTCAGACCCGCCCCAACAGGAGAAAAAATCTATGCCACGACCAGTCACTCTTTTCACGGGCCAGTGGGCGGATCTGCCGCTGGCAACGCTAGCCGCCAAAGCCAAAAGTTTCGGCTACGACGGATTGGAGCTCGCCTGCTGGGGCGACCATTTTGAAGTCGATAAAGCGCTCGAATCCGACCGCTATATCCGCGAAAAGCGCGAACTGCTCGAACAGCACGGCTTGCAGTGCTTCGCCATCAGCAACCACCTGGTCGGTCAGTGCGTGTGCGACAACATCGACGAACGCCACAAAGCGATCATCCCGGCGCGCATCTGGGGGGACGGTGATCCCGAAGGGGTGCGCCAGCGCGCCGCCGAAGAGATGAAGAACACCGCTCGCGCCGCCGCTGCGTTCGGCGTCAAGCAGGTCAACGGTTTCACCGGGTCGTCGATCTGGCACTTGATCTATTCCTTCCCGCCCAACATTCCCGCACAGGTCGAGGCGGGGTACGCCGATTTCGCCGCACGCTGGAATCCGATTATGGACGTATTCGATGAGGTGGGGGTGCGCTTCGGCTTGGAAGTGCATCCGACCGAGATCGCCTACGATATTGTGACAACCGAGAAAACCCTGGCGGCGATTGGGCGCCGACCGGCATTCGGCATCAACTTCGATCCTAGCCATCTGATCCATCAGTTTGTCGATCCGGTGCTGTTCATCGAAACATTTGCCGACCGTATCTACCATGTGCATGTGAAGGAGAGCCGCCGCAACCTGAACGGGCGCACGAGCATTCTGGCGTCGCACCTCAACTTCGGCGACCCGCGTCGCGGCTGGGATTTCGTGTCGCCAGGGCACGGCGATATTCAGTGGGACCCGATCTTCCGTGCGCTGACCCGCATCGGCTATAACGGTCCCTTGTCGGTCGAGTGGGAAGACAGCGGCATGGACCGCGAGTTCGGCGCGGCGGAAGCGTGCGCATTGGTGAAGAAGAGCGACTTCCCTCCCAGCGCAGTCGCCTTCGATGCCGCATTCCAAAAATCGTGATGCGCAACAGCCGGAGCATGTATGACTCGTTCGCTCGAAGGAAAAGTCGCAGTTGTGACCGGCGCCAGCCGCGAAATCGGTGCTGCCATGGCGGAGATACTGGCAGCGCATGGGTGCGCGGTGTTGGCGGCGCACTTTGGTGAGGCAGAACGCGCAACAGTGGTCATCGAACGCATCCGCGCAACGGGCGGGCGCGCACTGGCATACGATGCCGATCTGTCGAGCATTACGGCGAACCGGGCGCTGATTACCTGTGCAGTAGACGCCTTCGGGCGCGTCGATATTCTCGCGGCGAATGCCGGTCTCACAATCAGCGCACCCTTCCTCGATACAACCGAGGAGCAGTGGGATACGCTTTTCGATCTGAATGTCAAAGGGTCATTCTTTGCGGCGCAGGCGGCAGCGCGCCAGATGATCGCCCAGGGCAACGGCGGGCGGATCGTCTTTTCCGCGTCGGTGACCGGTGTGCAGGCAATTCCCGGATTGAGCGCCTATGGCATCACCAAAGCGGCGCTGCGGCACATGGCAAAAACCCTGGCGTGCGAACTCGGTTCATATGGCATCACCGTCAATGCGCTGGGCATCGGCGCCATTCTGAATGAGCGCAACCGAACCGATGACCCGGAGTACGAAACGCACTGGGGAAGTGTGACCCCGACCGGGCGCGTCGGTCTGCCCGCTGATGTTGCGCAGGCGCTGCTCTTCCTGGTATCGCCGGGGGCAGCGCACGTCACCGGTCAGACGCTCATTATCGACGGCGGGTGGACGTTGACCAGCCCGCTGCCGCCGTCTTCCTGACTCCTGGTATCATACGCGCGGCGCAGAAGCGCCAGAGGATGCGTTCCAACCCAGAACAGGCATCCGCGCATATGACAACCAGGAGAGAGGAGGAGAGAATGAAACTGGCGCAGGTCGAAGGACTCGAACCGGATGTGATTGCCCGTCTCAGTACGCTCGGCATCGACACAACGAACGATCTCCTTACCCGGGGTGCAGAACCTGCCGGTCGTGCTGAGATCACCGGTGCTGTCGGCTTGAGCGAACCGACGCTGCTGGCCCTGTTGTTCCGCGCCGATCTAGAACGGGTGCGCGGCGTTGGTTGGGACTACGCCGGGTTGCTGGCAGAAGCGGGGGTCAGCACCGTGACCGATCTGGCATACCGGCAGGCTGAGGAACTGCACAAGCGTATGGCGGCGATCAACGCTGAACGCAGCCTGGTCAAGCGTGTTCCATCGCTGGCGCAGGTGAGCGCCTGGATCGATCACGCGCGCACGCTGCCCGCCATCCTGCGGTTCGGCGGTGGCGGCGAAACATACTGAACCATC
The DNA here is from genome assembly GCF_000017805.1 of Roseiflexus castenholzii DSM 13941. Taxonomy (GTDB): domain Bacteria; phylum Chloroflexota; class Chloroflexia; order Chloroflexales; family Roseiflexaceae; genus Roseiflexus; species Roseiflexus castenholzii. The sequence continues at coordinate 3,376,843 of NC_009767.1, forward strand.
GGTCCGGCGCCCTTTGGACAACCTGATCTATTTATCTGGAGGTGCCCTGTTATACCAATATACCAATGACGATTGACGATGCCGCATGCTGGTCATTCCGAGCCCTTCGCTTCGCTCAGGGTAAACGCAGCGAGGAATCTGCGCGGGTCGCGCACGACCCCTCGCTCTGCGCGGGGTGACCATGCCGGATGGTCACAGGGAATTGGTATTAGAAGTGAGAGGCTCCGATGAGCGACATGTACGAACCCAAACCCGAACACAAGTTCACTTTCGGTCTCTGGACGGTCGGCAATATCGGACGTGACCCGTTCGGCGAGCCGGTGCGCCATCCGCTCTCGCCGGTCGAGATTGTCCATCTCCTGGCGGATGTCGGCGCGTATGGCGTCAATTTTCACGATAACGACCTGATTCCGATTGATGCAACGCCAGCCGACCGTGATCGTATCCTGCGTGAGTTCAAGGCGGCGTTACAAGAAACCGGGCTTGTCGTGCCCATGGCGACGACGAACCTCTTCGCCGATCCGGTCTTCAAGGATGGCGCATTTACGTCAAACGACCCAAAGGTGCGCGCCTATGCGCTGCAAAAGACCATGCGCGCCATCGACCTGGGAGTCGAATGCGGCGCAAAGGTGTATGTCTTCTGGGGCGGACGCGAGGGAGTGGAGAGCGATGCCGCAAAGGACCCGCAGGAAGGGCTGAAGCGCTATCGTGAGGTAATCAACTTTCTCTGCGCCTATGTCAAAGATCAGGGGTACGACCTGAAATTCGCACTCGAACCAAAACCGAACGAGCCGCGCGGCGACATCTACCTGGCGACCGTCGGGCATGCACTGGCGTTCATCAACACGCTCGACCACCCCGACATGGTCGGGCTGAACCCGGAAGTCGCGCACGAAACAATGGCGGGGCTGAACTTCCTGCACGGCGTTGCGCAGGCATGGGACGCCGGCAAACTGTTCCATATCGACCTGAACGATCAGGTGATCGGGCGCTACGATCAGGACTTCCGCTTTGGCGCGGTGAATCTGAAAGCAGCGTTCTTTCTGGTGCGCTTCCTGGAGAATGTCGGTTACCAGGGAAGCCGTCACTTCGATGCGCACGCCTACCGCACTGAGGATTACGAAGGGGTCAAGACGTTTGCGCGCGGCTGTATGCGCACCTACCTGATCCTGAAAGAAAAGGCGCGTCGTTTCGACGGGGATGCCGAAATTCAGGCGCTGCTCGCGGAAATCACAGCTGACGACGGCACGATGGCGCCGTTTCAGGGTGGCTACAGCCGCGACAAGGCGGATGCACTCAAGGCGCATCCGTTCGATCGCGTCGCGTTGGGGCGGCGCGGGCTGGCGTATGAGCGTCTCGACCAACTGACCAACGAGTTGCTGCTGGGTGTACGCTAAACGACCGGTAAAATAACGATTTTTTCATTTCGAAGCGCGCTGTAACGCAGCGCGCTTTGGTTTTTAAGGCTTGCGAACGAGGATTTTTCAACTCTTTCGCTCTGAATAACGATCTTTTCAGAATGATTGACGATGGGTGCTACGAATGAATATAGTGCGATTGTCCGACGTTCGAGTAAAGCAAAGAGGGTGATCCTCGTCCGAATCACCGTCCGATGCGCGCGTGTGTCAGCGTCGAGCGCCAAGGGGAAGAGTGTCAGCGCATCTGTCAGGAGGCGAGTATGCTGTGTGTGCGTCGTTGGATGCTGGTGTGGACCCTGATGGTCGTACTCCTTGGCGGATTGCCCGCCGGACCGGTCGCTCTTCGAGATGAACCGGCGGCTCTGGCGCAGAGCACTCCCGAAGCACCGCAGCCGGGCGATGTGTTTCGTGAGTTTGTATTTCCGCAGCGCCTGACTCTCTGTTTTCGACCATCGAACCCTGCATCGTGCAACAATGTTCCGAGAGAGCGTTCCGCCGGGCTGACGTTCAATCCGGCAGGCGCAACGCGGGCTGAACTGGCCGTCGAATACTGGGGCGGACACATCGGCACACGCCAGCATTTCCGGGTCAATAGTCAAGACTACTGGCAGCCGCTGCCACCGATCCAGAACGTTCCCTCCGGCGCTCGACAGCAGTGTTACTTCCGCACCATTCTGGGGGGCACGCTGCCGCTCGATTTGAGTCAGTTGCGCAATGGCGAAAATCGTTTCCGATTCACCATTGAGCATAACAATCAATACGGCCAGGATACGCAATGTCCCGGCAACTTTGGTTGGGGTACAACCTATATCTATGGCTTTACTGCGCGGCTGTACTATACGCCTGGCAGCATCCCCGCTCCGAGCGGCAGCATTACCTCACCCGCAGAGAACACGTCCATTGGTGAGATGCCGCAGATCACCGTCCAGGCAACGCCTCCCGCCGGAAGGACGATTGCGCGCGTCGATGTGATCGGCGAATACCTTGACTATGACTGGGATGGCGACGGCGTGCTGCGCGAGTGGCAGTATCAACTGGTGCGTGGGCAGATGCAACGCCATATCGGTTGGGCAGTGCGCGACGGCAGTGTGTACCGTGTGGTGTGGAATACCACCTGGATACCGGATCAGGTCGATGCCGACGGAAACCTGCTGCCGGTGCGCCTGATGGCGCGGATCACCGACAGTGACGGGGTTTCGTTCATGACTGCCGCGCGCACGGTCTGGTTTCAGCGCAGCGGGCGCCAGGTGCGGATGTACACCTCCTCGCACGACCGCGATAACCAGCGTGTCTACGGCGTACCGCAGAATTTCGGTCCGCGCAATATGAGCACGTCAACGCCGCCGCTTACGACAACCATCACGATTGCGGACAACCCGGCCGGCGCCGCCTCAGCGCGCATGATCATTCATACCTGGGCAGGCGACCAGACCAAAGAAGAGCCGACGGTGCGCGATCGAATCACGATCAACAATGCGACAGTTGTCAATGTGAATGGCTCTCCCCCTACCCCGCCAATCGGCGCCGATCATCACTGGAGCTTCGACTGGCGCGATGTACCGGTATCGGCGCTGATCCAGGGGGATAACCTCTTCGGCGTGTGGACCAATCGCCAGGGACATCATCTGGAGATCCAATGGCCCGGTCCGGCAATCATGGTCGAACGAGTTGATGCACCATATGCGCACGATCAGGTCATCGTCACCCCGGAAGACACCCCGATCACCATTACGCTGACCGGCTCGACGCCTTTTCTCAACCCGCTGACGATTACCCCAAGCACGGGTCCGTCGCGCGGAACGCTTGGCGGCACAGGCGCCACGCGCGTCTATACCCCACAGACCAATTATAACGGCTTGGACCGGTTTGACTTTCGCGTTTTCAGCAGTGATGGCGAGGATACCGGAACCATTCATATTGTCGTTACCCCGGTGAACGATGCACCGGTGCTGAATCCTGCGCCGCGAACGTTCCCCGCCATTCCTGAAGACGTTCCCGATACCGGCAATTCAGGAACGACGGTGGGTGCATTGCTCAGCGGTACGGTCACCGATCCCGACCCTGATGCGCTTCCCGCAGGGGTGGCGCTGACCGGCGCGAGCGGCAATGGAACCTGGCAATACTCACTCGACGGCAATGCCTGGCTGGATGTCGGCACAGTGGCGCCAACCAGCACCCTGCTGCTCGAACCATCGGCGCGGCTGCGGTTCCGCCCGGCGCCGAATTTCTTTGGTCAGGCAAGCATCACCTATCGCGCCTGGGATCGTAGTGATGGACTCGCCGGCGGTCAACGCAACGTCAACCCCGGCAACGGTGGCGGAACCAGCGCCTACAGCAGCGTCACGGCAACTGCGACGGTTACCGTGACACCGGTTAACGATCCGCCAGAGATCGCACTGTCCGATGGCGTTACAACAACCCATGTTCTGACGCCGTTCAGCATCAGCGGTTCATCCTTCGACATTGATAACGAAACATTGACCGTGACCGTCAATTTTGGCGATGGCGCATCGGCGCAGACCACTGCGTCCCCCCCGGATCGAGCATTCACATTCACCCATGCCTATCAACGCAGCGGAACCTACACCGTCACAGTGACGGTGCGCGACTCGGAGAACGCGACCGCCAGTTCCTCATTTGTGATGCGCGCAATCAACGACCCGCCAACTGTGACGTTCAATGCCGATAACCCTGCAACTGCGCATATTTTCACCCCGTACAACGGCGCCGGTTCGTTCTTTGATGCCGAGAACGACAATATTGCTCTTCAGATTGACTTTGGCGACGGCACAGCGACTCAGTCGCTCACTGCTTCGCCGGATGGCGCCTTTACCTTCAGCCATCAGTACCAGCGTAGCGGAACCTACACGATCACAGTGACCGCGCTCGACACCGAATCCGCCACCCGCGCAACACAGGTTGTGCGGGTCGTCAATGACCCGCCAACCGTGCGGGTGAACGCCCCGGGTCAGGTCCGGCTTGGTGAGACGTTCATTGGTGCAGGCTCATTTGCCGATATTGAAGAGGTTGCGCTGAGTTCCTGGACTGCGACCGTCGATTACGGCGATGGCGGCGGACCGCAACCATTGACGCTGTCCGGCGATAAGACGTTCGTTCTGAACCATGCCTATGCAGAGGAAGGAATATATACCGTGACAGTGCGCGTGACCGATGTCGAGGGCGCTGTTGGAGTTGCAACCATCTCTGTGCGTGTATCGCGGTTCTTCTTTGTGCATATTCCGCTGGTTACACGATAGCCGGCGAATGTCTTGACGATCCTCCAGAACGCGCTATGATCTCTGGAGGATCCGCTTTGCCACTTAAGGAACATACCCATGCCCGCCTATCTTCTCGGTCTTGATATCGGCACCACCGGCGCCAGAGCGTTGCTCTGCGATGAAAATGGCCAGGTTCTGGTGGTCGCAACCGCTGAATACCCGCTCTCGACGCCCCAACCGCTCTGGAGCGAGCAGAATCCAGAGGACTGGTGGCGCGGCGCATGTGAGGCGCTTCGCACCGTCGTGGTGCAGGCAGGCGTTGCGCCGGAGCAGATTGCAGGATTGGGATTGACCGGACAGATGCATGGGTCGGTCTTTCTCGACGAACAGGATCGAGTTCTTCGTCCGGCGCTCTTATGGAACGACCAGCGCACGGCTGCGGAGTGCGCCGAAATCACGCAGCGCGTTGGCGCCGAACGTCTGATTGCCATTGCCGGAAACCCGGCGCTGACCGGGTTTCAGGCGCCCAAGATTCTCTGGCTGCGCAATCACGAACCAGAGCATTATGCGCGAGTCGCGCAGGTGCTTCTGCCGAAGGATTATATCCGCCGCAAACTGACCGGCATCAGCGCCACCGATGCCGCCGACGCCGCCGGTACCCTGTTGCTCGATCTGCGGCGTCGCGATTGGAGCGCTGAAATCCTGGCAGCGCTCGACATTCCGCGCGCCTGGCTTCCGCGCGTGTTCGAGGGACCAGAAGTCACCGGAGGTCTGCTGACAGAGGTTGCCACAGACCTGGGATTGCCCGCCGGTCTGCCGGTCATCGCTGGCGGCGGCGACAATGCAGCGGCAGCGGTCGGCTCTGGCATTGTGCAGCCCGGCATCGTCAGCAGTAGCATCGGCACCAGCGGCGTGATTTTTGCCCATTCCGACGAGATTGCGCTCGATCCGCAAGGTCGCCTGCACACCTTCTGCCACAGTGTGCCGGGACGGTACCACCTGATGGCGGTCACGCTGGCGGCAGGCGGTTCGTTCCGCTGGTTCCGCGATACATTACGCGCGGTTGCCGGTCAGAACCTCGGCTACGACGATCTGACCGCGCTGGCGGCATCGGTTTCGCCTGGCGCCGAAGGGTTGATCTTCCTGCCCTATCTCAGCGGTGAACGCACGCCGCACCTCGATCCGCTGGCGCGCGGCGCGTTCATTGGGTTGACGGCACGCCACACCCTGGCGCACATGGCGCGTGCCGTCATGGAAGGGGTGGTGTTCTCACTGCGCGACGGGCTGGAGATTATGCGCAGCCTGGGCATTGCGCCGGCACAGATCCGCGCTACCGGCGGCGGGGGCAAAAGCCCGCTCTGGCGACAAATGCAGGCAGACATCTACGCTACCGATGTGGCAACGCTGGCGGCTGAAGAGGGACCTGCATACGGCGCGGCGCTGCTCGCCGGGGTTGGCGCAGGGGTCTTCCAGGATGTGGACGATGCTGTAGCCCGCTGCGTGAGGCTGACCACGACGACTAAGCCCGATGATCGCGCCGTCGTGCGATACGATGAGGTTTATGCCATCTACCGCGATATGTATGCCATCCTGTGCAGCGGCATGCATCGCCTGGCGCATGTTGCGATCACCCCGTAACTGGACGCTTCAAACGAGCGGTACATCAGCAGAACACTACGCTACACTTGTCGGGGCAGGTCTCAGGCTTGCCCCAGTCCCCTTCTAGAGAGAGTGAGCCTTGAGCACGTTCGACTACGCGAACCAGGCGCTGCGGTACGACATAGCGGCATACGCCAAAGCATTGCGCACCATTGTCGAAGCGCTGCCCGCAGCGCGATCATTGTGCGATAACGTCCTCAAAGAGGTGCGTCTGGCGCAGGCATTGCTGGCATTCGCCAGCAGCCCGCCGATTGCAACACTGGCGCAGATCGCCTACACCATCAGCAATCTCTGGCCCTATCGTGAGCAATCACTTGCGCGCACGCTCGGCTTCTCCGACGAGATCAACGAGGCGCGCGCCTACCGCAACGAAGCGCAGCGCGCGCTGACGATGCTGGCGCGCCACGCATCGAACGACCCGCTGGCGCATGAACTGATGACCTGTTTCAATCATATTGTCGCTTATCTGGAAGAAGAAGAACGCCTGTTGATTGAATGCGATCAGGCGATCCGTCCGCACGCCAAGAACATGGAGATCACCCGCAAACGTCTGAATCTCCTGATTGCCGCCATCGACGCGCGCCTGCCTGCAACCCCGGAAACCACCGCCCTCCTCGCATCGTATAGCGAAGCCTCCCGCCTGCTCCACGATTGGGAGAGTGGCGTTCCTCTCGACGAGCGTGGCATTGCAATCCTGGATACCTGCCTCGACCTGCTCGAACCAGCCTGCCTGGTCTTCCCACCAGCCGCACTGAGTCCCGCTAGAGGGGGTTATACCAATTCCCTGTGAACATCCGGCATGGTCACCCCGAACAGCGCGAGGGGGTCGTGCGCGACCCGCGCAGATTCCTCGCTGCGCTCGGAATGACAAGTCGCTGCGCTCGGAATGACACGCATGCGGCATCTTCAATCGTCATTGGTATTAGGGGTTAGGGGTGACCGGTACCTGGCGCGCAAGAGCGGGAGGTACTGCGAGCAACGATGCGCTGACCCATCCCGTCGCTGCCGGCGCGCGCACACGGTACCAGCGCTGGTTGGCGCTGCGCTCGATGATGATGACGGCATCCTGCACATTCATCTGCCCCACGATGCTGCCTGCCCCTGGCGCACTTCGAATAGGACCGGCGCGCACCGCAGCCACGGTCGGCTCAGGGGTGCGCTGCAAGGCGCGCGCCTGCGCTGGTGCGGTAATGGTCACCCTGCCGTTGATGTTGCCGAGATCGATGCGGAAGGTGATGGAAAACAGATTCGATGGCTGCTGGCGAACATTGCCAGAGGCAATCACGTGAACCCGTCGCAGCACTCCATCGCTACAGAGCCAGAGTTGCACAACTCCCCGTCGGATGTCGAGATCGAGCGACGCACTCGTATTCGTCGCCCGTGGCGGCACAAGTGGACGTCCCAGCGCTCCCAGCGCCGCCGACGCGACGTCGGGACCCGCCTGATACGCGGTGCAGCGCCGCCCATCGATGGTTTCGGTGCGACCGCGGGTCATTTCCGCCAACGGCAGCGCATTACCCAATCGCCGTAACAGGTCTTCGAGACGGTAGGGGGGCGCCAGAAATGATGGCGCATTTGAGCCAATCGTGTACCAGACTGGCTCGGTCACGCCATGGATGGGGAGCGGACCGACCGCATAGGTAACCCCATTTGCGTACACCGCAGTGATGCCGGCAGTCGGGTCGATACCCTGGCGCAGGAGTTCTGGCGAGCGCATGACGAAGGCAAAGTTCGCGCCATGATACTCGCCATTGTAGTCGATCAACGTCTCCTCGCGCGCGCTGCGAGCGCCGGCCACGACGCCGGCTGCACGAATAGATACATGCATCTGATAGGACGACGCCTGTGATGTGCGTTCCAGCGCTGCTTCGAGCAGGCGGACGGTGTCATTCGCCGTTGCGCCCGGCGTGGTGGTCGGACGTGGCGTGCCGCCTGGCGCGGCAGGCTGACGCGGAGGCGTGGGGGTGACGGTGATGATAGTCTGCGCCTGCACCGGACGACCGCTCGACCCCGGAAACGCCGCGCTCGCCAACAGCGCCGCGCTGACCATCAGAACCAACAGACGAAGATGCATGGCTCGCCAGTTGTGTCATCGACTATCTCAGAGTTCATAGTATACCTCAGGCAGCGACTGAAGGGGGTGGTACTTTACGGTGAACATTCACATCCCACGACGCTCCGTTTGCATGTTTAGAACAATTGTTCTATAATTGATGCCCCTGCCTATTGTTCATACCCACCCTGCGCAGCAGGCAGGCATCGTGTGCAGGCTATGCAATATGAGCAGAGGAGGCAGGCAATGCTCCGCGCGCCAGAATCGCCCCGCCTTGCGATCATCGTCCTGATGCTTAGCGCTGCCATTCTGTACCTGGACTATCGGTATGCACCTTCATCCGCTCTTTTTGATCGGTCGCTTCAGGAGCATCCCGCACTCGCGCTTCTCTGGTCTCAGGCGATAGGAGCAACGACCGCATTCGCGAACTCGCCATCGATGCGTTTTATTCTGGTCGGCGAAAGCGCGCCCTTGAGCCTGAGGGGTGATGTCGGCTACAATGTTCGCGCAGCGCTCGATGCCCGCAACGGCGCGCTGCGCGATGTCATCATTCGTCCGGGTGAGACGTGGAGTTTCAACGCCAGTGTCGGTTCGCCCGCGCACGTGAACGTGCGCGTCGTCGCCGGCGTGCCTGGCGGGGGATGGTGCGACCTTGCGAGCCGCTATGTGCAGGCGCTGCGTCCGGTGTTGCCGCCTGAAGCGTTCGCCTTCCCAGACCATGTGCGCACTGCCGGCATCGGGTTGCTGAATGTTGCTGACGAGGACGCAGTCGCCATCTGGAACATCGACGGCCAGCCCGGTTCATTCGGCGGGCGCCAGGATTTGCAGATCACCAACACGACTGATACGACGCTTCGGTTGGTTGTAGTTGAAGGAGCATTGCCGGATCAGATCGTTGTGCGAGCATTGATGATTGCAAACTGAACGCTGGCTACCCGTCCTTCTTGCTTCCCATAAACCCGCCAAGTCCTTTCAGGACCGACTCGGCCGCTCCTGCAACAGCGCTGGCGTCAGCAGCGAGCACTGCTTCTACCTGACCTGCGATGGGCGCTGGCAGTTTCTCTTTCAGAAAATCTGCGACCGTTCTGACCGCCATGTGCGCCTGTGCTTCGGTAATGCCGGCTTTCTCAGCAACAAGTTGCACCAGGGTTGCCATGATTTTCCTCCTTCTTCCATCCGGTGCGACAAAACTATGGTACCATAGTTCGAGAGGCATTGCAGGCGCGGCAACGTCGCCTGACGCACAGCAGGAGGCTCGCAGTGGAGCACATACACATCCTCACCGACGCCGCTCCGGTTCCACACGGCGCATACGATCAGGCTATCCGTGTCGGCAATATGGTCATCACATCGAGCTATATGGGGCTGCATCCGAGTCACGCGGGCATTATCACCGGCGGCTTCGAAGCGGAATTTCGCCAGGCGATGCACAACATCGCCGCCGTGCTTGCGGCAGCCGGATGTACGCTGCGCGATGTGGTGCGTGTGAATGTGTCGCTCACCGATTTGCAGAAATATACCGAGATGGATCGGCTCTACCGCGAATATTTTCACCCGCCCTACCCGACGCGCCGCACGATTGGGGTCAAGGAACTACTCGGCGGCGCGCAGGTTGAGATCGATGTGTGGGCGATTGTGCAAGAGGACCGCGGTCACTCCCAGTAGTCGTACTCGATGCCAAGTGCAGTGGCGCGCGCGACGTCGGCGCCATACAACCGCCGAACGACGTGCAGCGCCACGTCGATGCCGGCGCTTACCCCGGCAGCGGTGATGATGTCGCCGGTATCGACCCAGCGCTCGTCTTCGACGACTTCCACCTCCGGGAAGCGTTCACGCATTTCGCCGATCCGCTCCCAGTGCGTAGTTGCCGGACGACCGCTTAGTAGCCCGGCTTGAGCCAGCAGGAAACTGCCGGTGCAGACACTGACCGTCAGTTCCGCTTCTTGTGCGCGTGTGCGCACCCATTCCACCACATGGTTGCGCCCCAGCGCGGCGCGAACACCCGCGCCTCCCGGAATGACCAGGACATCAACCGTTTGGCATTCATCGATTGACCACTCCGGTTGCACGACCAGCCCGTTGCGGCAGCGCACCGGCGCTGTCGACTCGGCAACGGTAAACACGTCCATCAATCGCTCGTGATCGCCGGTCAGGTTGCGCACCGAACTGAATACCTCGAAGGGACCGGCAAAATCGAGCAACTCAACGTCGTCGAAGATCAGGATCGCAACTGTTCGTTTGCGTAGCGTCATAGGCAACTCCTTTCTCTTTGACGAACGGGCGAGTGCATTCATTGTACCCGATTTTACGATTCTTCGGATGTGCTCAGCGGGTCGAGTGGGAATATTGGGCGTCGCAGGTGGCGGTATGGAAAGCGGTTGAGGTTGGCGCTGCACAACCCGGCGGTGTCCATTTCGATGACGCCAGCGGCGATGGGCAGGTAGGCGGCGCGGTAGGCGACGGCTGATTTGACGACGATGATCTTCTGCTGTTCGGGAATAATTCCTGCACCACGCAACTGTGCAAGGTCGAACGGCGGCGTCTTCCGTTCGGTGAGCAGAATATTGATCCCATCGACGCGCAGCCAGGCAGTGCGCCCCATCCGAATCGTGTCACCGTAGAATGCTGCGAAGTGGTTGTCCTTCCGTTCGCAGGTGAATTCGCCGTCGCTGAGCCGACGCACTACGCCGTGCACCAGGACCGGCGCGCCATGCCAGCGGTCCACCTTGCCGCCGACCAGTGTTTCGACGACAGCGCCTTCGCCTGCCACCCAACACGCTGCGACTGCCTCCGGGTCCGCAATCACGACGGTTGCCTCGCGTGCGCGGGCATGGAGGAGCGCGCGCAGAGCGTCCGTGCCGTCGCCCGGCGTGCCGCCGCCGATGTTGTCGGCTGAATCGACCAGAATGATCGGTCCGCCTGGCATCTCCAGGGCACGCTGGACTGCGGAGTCGGGCGAGGATAGCGCGGGTCGCGCAGCGGAGCGGTGCGCCATCAGGATGCCAGCGAGTTCGTCGGCATAGCGGCGGGCGCGCTCGCGATCGTCATCGGTGGCGACGATGATGCTGGCGCCGGTGTCGGGTGTGTCAGCGTAGGCGAATCCTGCCATGACGCAGATAGCGATCACGCGCGGGTCACGACGCAGTTCGGCAGCGCGCGCATGCACTGCCGCCAGCGGCCGGTCATCCGTGCCGGTCGCCTGCGGCGGCAGCAGAAGCGGCAATTGCACCAGGACGGCGGTTGGACGGATGGCGCGCTGCACCAGGCGCGCCATGAGCGCTGCCGCTTCTTCACCCCGCGCGAAGGCGTCGATATGCGGATTGGTGTTAAAGGCGACGGCAACATCGACACAGGCGACGCTCCGTGCACTGATGTTGCCGTGCATATCGAACTCGACAACGATAGGAACAGCAGGTCCGATCAGCGTTCGCACCCGCACCAGGAGATCGCCTTCCACATCACGTTCGCTTTCGGCAACCATAGCGCCATGCAACGCGAGCAACACGCCATCGAGCGGCATTGCCGCCGCCAGCCGGTCCAGCAATTCATCGCGCAAGGCGTGGTACGCGGCATCATGCACAACGCCTCCAGGCATTGCGGCGGCGTAGAGCGTCGGGATTGCTTCCAGACCGGCAGCAGCGCATCCCACGAGCATGCCGCCGATGCCGGAACTGCTTCCTGCCAGAGCGTGCAGCAGGGCATCGCCACGCACCAGTGATTGCGCGACGAACGCGGCCAGATCGGTCGGCGGTTCGGCAAAGGTGTGCGTTTCGTGGATGATGCCGCCAACCGCAATCCGTGGTCGTCGCCCGATCATAGCGTCTGCACCTCCGCCAACGCCGCATCGACAGCATCGAGGGTCTGCTCGATCTGCTCCTGAGTGTGCGCCGCCGAGAGGTACCAGATACCGCGGTCGAGCACGCGCACCCCGCGTTGGAGCAGTGCAACCTTGAAGCGCCCATAGCGCTCCTTATCGCAGTGCAACGCATAGTCGCGGTATTCGCGGATGGCGCTGAGTTCGGTAAACGCCACGTGAAACGCTGCCGGAAATCCCTGAACGAGCACCGGAAGATCACGGCGATGCGCCAGGGCGCGGATTCCATCCATTAGCATGGTCCCCAACGCCTCAATGTGGCGATACACGGCGCCGTTATCACGCTCCAACTCCGCGAGCGCCGCCGCCGCCGCCGCCATCGACACCACATTCCCGTTGAAGGTGCCCGAATGATTGACATCGCGCGCAAAGCGTTCCATATAATCGCGCCGTCCGACGAGCGCCGCCACAGCAAACCCGCCGCCCATCGCCTTGGCGAAGACTGCCAGATCGGGGGTGACGCCGAAGCGCCCCTGCGCGCCAGACAGCCCCAGCCGGAAGCCGGTAATGACTTCGTCCATGATGAGCAGGACGCCATACTGATCGCAGAGCCGCCGTAAGCCTTCCAGAAAGCCGGGTGTGGGCGGAATGGCGCCGGTGTTGCACATCATTGGTTCGGTCAACACTGCGGCGATCTCGCGCCCGCGTTCGGCAAAGAGGCGCTCCGCCAGCGTCAGGTCGTTCCATGGCAGAACGAGCGCATCCTCTTGTACGCCGGGCGTCTGTCCGGCGCTCCCTGGAACAAGGCGCGGGCATTCGCGCGGACCAGCCTGTTCTGGTGGGGGAGCGACGCTGAGGAGCACATTATCGAACCAACCGTGGTAGTGCCCCTCGAAACGCAGGATGCGCCGGCGCCCGGTGACTGCGCGCGCCAGACGCATTGCTGCCTGCACCAGTTCCGAGCCGCTCATGCCGAAGCGACACATCCCGGCGCACGGGATCAGGCGCACCAGCGTCTCGGCGACCTCGATTTCGAGTTCGTGCTGCCCGGCGAACAGTTGCCCCCGACGCATCGCCTGTTCGACAGCCGCGAGCACGGCAGGATGCGAATGCCCCAGGAGCAGCGGACCCTGACCCAGCACATAGTCGATGTATGGATTGCCATCGACATCGGTGAGAATGGCGCCTTCCGCCTGTGTGAAGAAGAGCGGAAATGGACGCTCGGCAGCGCGCACATTGCTGGCGACGCCGGCCGGCAGCACGCGCCGCGCGCGTTCGAGGAGTTGTTGCGAGCGAGACCAGTCGATCATTGTCGGATCCTAAAGCAGGCTCCATCGGGATGACGAGTACTGTTAGGCGGTTGCCCGTGCACGCCCTCATGCCATACAGCATATCATACCGTAGGAGCCGTGCTGCGTAGCGCCAGATGCCGGGTTGGACGGGGTCGATGGTCAACAGCGTCGTATAATCGAGCAGCAGCACTCGTCCACGTTCATGCAAAATCTGCCAGCACATTGGTTCCGGGTGGCAACGGCAGGTGAACGGCTGTATTGCCGCGAAGTTGCGACAGGTAGATCGCCTCGATCATCTCCAGGGACGCCCGTCCATCGGCGCCGGTCGAGCAGAGGGCAGGTCGCCCTTCGAGCGCATCGACCAGTTCACGCGCCGCCAGCAGGAACGCCGGCGGACCAGTCTCGACGTCCAGCGGCGCCCATTCCAGACGTTGCCATTCGAACGCAGGATGTTCAACTGGCGGTTGTTCGATTGCAATCAGTATCGATTTCCCGATCCAGTACCCATCATTGCCTGACCGCATGGCGCCGCGTGTGCCGTGAAGTTTCTCGAAACAGGTAGAGATGCTCAACTCGTTGACATGAGCGATGGCCGTGACTCCATGATCAAAGCCAATGAGCGCCGTACTGTCATCTTCCACCGGATAAGACGTGTGTCCCCTCCGTTGCGCTGTTGCAGCGATCCAGCGTGCATCGCCGGCGAAGAAGCGCAACATATCGAACAGATGGGTTGTATCTCGTGCGCCAGAAGCGCTCACCCTGCATGAGACTGATGATGGGCGCGCGCCGCAACGGTGGAATATGCGTCCCACACAGAGCAACATGCCCGATTCTGGCGTGTTATACCAATGACGATTGGCGATGCCGCATGCTGGTCATTCCGAGCGCAGCGACTTGGCATTCCGAGCGCCGCGACTTGGCATTCCGCGCGCAGCGACTTGGCATTCCGAGCGCCGCGACTTGGCATTCCGCGCGCCGCGACTTGGCATTCCGCGCGCAGCGACTTGGCATTCCGAGCGCCGCGACTTGGCATTCCGAGCGCCGCGACTTGGCATTCCGAGCGCCGCGACTTGGCATTCCGAGCGCAGCGACTTGGCATTCCGAGCGCAGCGACTTGGCATTCCGAGCGCAGCGAGGAATCTACGCGGGTTGCGCCAGACCCGGCTTACGATTGACGCAGCCGCATGCGGGTCATTCCGCGCGCCGCGACGGGTCATTCCGCGCGCAGCGAGGAATCTGCGCGGGTTGCGCACGACATGCTTGTCATTCCGAGCGCAGCGAGGAATCTAAGCGAGTCGCGCCAGACCCCTCGCTTACGATTGACGCAGCCGCATGCGGGTCATTCCGCGCGCCGCGGCGGGTCATTCCGCGCGCCGCGACGGGTCATTCCGCGCGCCGCGACGGGTCATTCCGCGCGCCGCGACGGGTCATTCCGCGCGCCGCGACGGGTCATTCCGCGCGCCGCGACGGGTCATGCCGAGCGCAGCGAGGAATCTAAGCGGGTCGTGCACGACCCCTCGCGCTGCTCGGGGTGACCATGCCGGATGTTCACCGGTCATTGGTATTATGAGTCGCTCTCCGGCGACTGCCGATAGTGCGCACCGGTAATTCGCCAGCCCCGTCCGTTGAAATGCAACAGCAGGATAAGTTCGTGGGTGCCGCGTGGACTCGACAGCGTGATCGGGACGCGACGCACGCTCCCGGCGGGAACTGCGGCAAACCACGCTTCCTGCTGATAGGGACCGACGCTGCCCCAACACCCCGGCTGGCGCAGCATATCGGGGGGCCAGCGGTAGAGCGCTTCGGTGATGTCCTGGTGCGCTTTCGGCGCACTGTGATCGACAAACCGCATCACTCCGGGAACATCGTGACGGTCGAGCGCTTGCAGCACCCGCTGCGCCACATACTCCGGCGGTTGCGGGATGATGCCCGCGTGCCGCAGGACGAAGGGCGTATCGCGATCCCAGAGACGGCGCACCTGCACCGCCAGGCGCGCATAGGTCGGCACACCGCCCGTTGCTGCATCCGGCGCCACTACGGGCCACAGGACGATCAACCCCATCACAAGGCTGAGACTGAGCCGCCGGAAGCAGCATGAGCGTCCGGGTTTTGAGCGGATGCGTGCGCCTAACGCCTGCTTCATGGCAAACTCTCCCTACTCGTAGCGCAGTGCGAAAACCGGTGAAGCGCGATCCTCGCACAACGCTGCGTGTCGATCAGATTATTCAAACCGTCTTTGGCGGTAATGAGCGGCAGGCAGCGCAGCAACCGCTGCTATGCGCGGCATTGGGAGCGACGTTTGGACAGAACAAGAGCCATGCTGCACGACCTATGGCGTGCAACCGATGCATCCGCCCCCCAACGCCACTGCGCCTGTCGGCTGGTGCGCCAGTCCTGGCATGTTATGGGCGAGGCGTGGCGTCCTCACCCATAATCCTCCTCACAGCAGGCGATCCTACGGTCGCTTCAGCGTGTGCAAATACGCTAACAGATTGGCCATATCTTCATCGCTCATTTCGTGTGGCGACATTACGCCGATCTGCCCCTGACCACCGCTGCGAATCCAGGCGGCGATGTTTTCTTCGGTGCGCGGCTGTCCGTTGGGCAGATTGCCGCGGTAGTTGACCCCTTCGGGATAGACCGGACCCGCCGTTGTCATCACACCGGCCAGCCCCGGACCCACAAGTTTATCGGTGCCGGTCGAGTGGCACGCCAGGCATCCACCCTCGTTCTCGAAGTAGAGTTGCCCCTTGGCGGGATCGCCATTGGCAGAGATCGTGCGCGTCAGCGGCTCTACCGGCGCATTTGCTGCGGGAGCGCCCTGCCCGCCGCCGCATGCGGACAGCGCCAGCGTCAATGTGAGCAGGCAGGCGAAGGTTATCGTATACGTGCGATTCATGGCATCCTCCAGAGAGAGATTGTATCGAAGAGCATAAGACGATTGTTCGGATGATAGACTGCGCGCCGGGCGCATAACGCGACTCGACAGCGCAGACGGACATATGAGGTGCGATTATGCGCTGCGAGGAGGAGGAGTGGAAGGAGACGCCAGAATGCGGGAGAATGAAGATGAAACATGGGTCAGCCAGCCGACCGTCGCAAGCACAACGACCAATAAGACCGGTATCGTGATAACTGCCGCATGCACGATTGGCGGCAGCGCCGATAAAGGTGGAAGCGACGCAGATGCATCACTCTGGTGCTCGAATGCGCAGGTAAACAACGGCGCCTGACGCGCCGAGGATCGGTTCAGAAACCATGGAGCGATATGGCAGTGGAGAATGCAGCAGAATGGGGCGTGGAACGCAATATTCCACAGCAGCAACAGCGCCAGCATACGCTGCGCGGCTTTGCGCGCGGCATGGATCGCTGCTCGAACAATCCATGCCGTTCGATCAGGCGACCTTCCTACTTGTGCGTCGGCGCGTACCATGTGCGATTTATCACAAAGATCAACGCTTGTATGGTAGCACACCTCCAGGAGGTTTGCAACTCCATTTGTGTGAACACATCTTCACCGTTCGTAGACGCATGTTCATTACAACCGTGTGGCGTCATTGTCCTCAATGATCGCGTTGCACTACGGCGACTCTATCGTTTCATTATACGCCTTCTACCTGCGGATCGGTAACAGGAAGTCAGCCGTGACATCATCGGCGTCGATACGCCGCACCTGCACCTGCACCCGCCATATGCCCGCAATACCGAGCATCTGGTTGCGAACGATGTACCTTCCCAAACCGTCCGGCTCAGCGATAACAGAAGTTTCGCCAATGTCTCTGTCGTTAAGACGGAGCATCACTCTGACACGTTGCACGTCGCGCGGTTTGTTCGCTGCGTCGGTGACGGTGATGCGCATCAGGTTGCTCCCGATGATGGCGGGTTCGACCCGAAGCGCGACGCGCAGATCGCCCGCCGACTGTGTGGCGGTGAATGGCTGTGGCAGAGACGGCGTGGGTTCGTCCGGCGTGGCGGTTTGCTCCACGATGGCGCTTGCTGGTTCAGCAGCGAGAGGAGTGGCGGAAACAACCGGCGGCGCCGTCGGTGCAGCAACCGGATGTGGCAGGCTCGTCAGTACCCCGGCGATACCGACCACAAGCGTGGCGATTGCTGCTTCGAGTGGAAGTGAGCGGCGCATCCGTTGCGCCAGCGCGATTGCCGACATTGTCAGGCGCTCTGTTGTATGCGCGCGCGTCAATGCCAGATGATATGCACCAAAGCCAATAAGGATCGCAAACAATACGATCTTTGCCAGCAGTGCGCGTCCGTAGTCAGTCTGCCACAGGTCGCCGACAGCGTTTAGATAGGAACACGCAGCCAGGGCGCCACTGATCGTCAATGCCCCAACGGACGCAAGCGCAAGCCATGAAAAGCGGATGAGTGAGCGACTCATCGCCTGTGGATCGGGCGCGTCTCGATTGTTCTGGATCAGCGCAAGCGTCAGCGCCGTCAACCCGCCAACCCAGATGGTTGCTGCCGCCAGATGCACCCAGTCGATCATGATCGCTATGAATGGCTGCATCGTTGCTGCGGCATGCCCGCTGATCGAAAAGGTCAACAGGATCAATCCGCCAATCGCCACGCTTCCTGCGCGCGCCCAGAGACCGGAGTGCCGCAGGATGATGAGGAACGCCAGAGTCAGCGCCATCCGTCCAATAAGCGCCTGCCCCGCGCGGGTATCCCGCGCCACGGTGATGAGTGCTTCCGGCGTTGTCACACCGGCGATTGCGCCGGCGTGCGCGATAAAGAAGAGGAGTGTGGCAACCAGCAGCAGCACCAGCGCTCCGCTGATCAAACCATGCATCTGCGCCGCCAGTCGCCCACCGCCCGGCGTCAGCGCCACTGAACGAAAAACCTGTCCGCCGATTGCCAGCACCGCGCCGATCAGCATCATGCTACGCAGCAGTGCCAGCGGATCAACCGGTGGCGCCGTCGTCGAACCGGACGGAAGAAGTGGCGCTTCCGATTCATCGCCCGCGAACAGCGGAGCGTCGGTCGGCCGCGGCGTGAGAACGGACGCAGAGGGTTGCGATGGGAGCGCGCCGGCAATGGTAAACACGAAATATCCCTTCACCAGATGCCCATCACGCCCCACTGCCTGCCATGCTACCGTATAGACGCCGGGATCGAGCGGCGGCAGGCTGACGTGCAATGCCCGCGGATCGTCCGATGCCCGACCGCCATCGCCGCGATCAACGGCGCGCCCCGTTGCGTCGAGAACCTGCACCGACGCGAACGATTCCTCGATTGGTTCGTTGAACTTAATCCGCACGAAAGGGGGCGCAGTGTTGAGCCGGGCATCGGGGACCGGTTCCGCCGACACAATCTGCGGATGGGCATAGGCGACCGTTGTGAACAGCATCAGCAGTGCAATCACGCCGATCACGGATCGGCGCAGTGCGGCGCAGGCGCTCCAGCGCAGTCTGGCGATTTTGATTTCAGGGTCGGATGACATCTGTGTGATGATTCAGGTTATGCTCCGGGTTGTCGATCTGGAAACGCCTTTATCCCATGCCTCGCCCCCGGAGAGTGGCTCCTGCTCCCCTCCTCCGTTCAAGGTCGGACAGCATGCATGAGCATAGCGGGCATGCATGACATTGGGATGCGCCGTTGTACCCTTACTCCCCGCCTCTCTCTCGCGCGGGAAAGGGGAGACCGGCGCCGTGCTCGCGGCGCTCCCACCGTGGGAGTGCCGGTCTTCGCGCAGGTATTCTGTCCGCCCCTAAACCCTCCCTGGCGTTGTTCAAGGGCGGACAGATCATCAGTCCAGGCGCTGGTTCGGTGGGCAGCGCCACACACGGGCGGATGCGTCTCAGGCGCGCCCCGCTTCCGTATTCCACGCAACCGCTCACCGTTGCCAGACACGGCGACGCAGCGCCCATCCGATCAACAACGCCCCTGAACCAACTGCAAGCAGTGCCAGCCCGGGCATCTCCTCGCCGGATGTAGCAGGCAGCGGTGTGGCCGCTGGCGTTGTGCCGGTATTGATCGTAAACCGGAAGCGTCCGGTCTCACTATGCCCGTCGGTACTGGCGTTCTTCCAGTTCACCGTGTAGACTCCATCACTCAGACCGGGGCTGAGCGACACAATGAGCGTTTTGCGGTTCGGGTCATTCCGATCCAGCGTTGTATCACCGCGATCAACCTGATTGCCGCGCGCATCGGTGACGCGAATCGTGTTGCCTTCCGGCTTCAATTCCTGCGAAAAGACGATGATGACACGCTCTGGCGCTGAGGTGACCGTTCCGTTGGCTGGCGGTTCGGATGAAACATAATCAGCATGCGCCAGCGCCCGACTCGCACTGATGAACATCAGCGACAGCAGGGTCAGCATGGCGATCATGGGCTTGAGGCGAAGAAATGATGGCATATGATGACTCCTTCAATCGGTTTCAAGGTAATACCAATTACCTGTGCACATCCGGCATGGTCACCCCGCGCAGCGCGAGGGGTCTTGCGCGACCCGCGCAGATTCCTCGCTGCGTTTACCCTGAGCGAAGCGAAGGGCTCGGAATGACACGCATGCGGCATCTTCAATCGTAATTGGTATAACTCGAATGAACCCATATCCGGGTGGAGTGCGCCTGCCATAGCATTCGCACATGGCAGACCAGGAGGGCATTGCCACGCCCACCTTGCGGCACGTGAACAGGAACGAATATCAGGGGCGACAGATGCTCTTTGAGCAGTCCGCTCAATTCCTGGGAGGGGGAGGGTGCGGGGGGGATGCGAAGCAATGGTAGCGTGCTGTTGCATCAGACGTTCGCGCATGCACCAACAGCAGACAAACGATGATAAGCAGCGGCGCCGCTACACAGTCATACACGGCGCGGAGCGTCAGCGCAGGTGAGGGAGAGACTTCTGCCGCATACGGCGGTGCAAACGAACCTCCAGCGCCTGGAGCCAGGTGACAAAGAAATTGGACGGGGTGCGGCGTCGTGTGGTCGCGTGCCGACAGCACGTGGCAGTGTACAACGCAGAGCAGCGGCAATGCAATCGTGACGATGATGGAAACAAGAGCCAGCAGAGCACGGGCGCCTGCCATACACGCCCGTGCTCTGCCGTTGTGAGGGCAGAGCGCAGATTGTAAAGCGCAGATTGCAGGCACGGCACTCAGTGAGACAGGATAATTACAGACCGGCGAGAAAACGTCGGTCAGCGTCTTATACTCATGCGCGGTCATTCATACAATACTGCCGGGGCGCTGCGGGCGAAAGCGCTCGCTGAGGACGCGATTCGACTGCGCTCACCGCAAATACAAGCCCCGCTGGGGCTGCTGATGCCGAGGCGTTGTATTGTTACGCCTTGCAAACCGAGCGCTCGAACATCTTGTCTAACTGATCGCAAGTTAGTATTATATCCAAACCAATGCCAAAATGCTACTGCTTACAGAACATGAACGTCTTGCTTTAGCGCCGGAAAATCGGCGCACCCAGAGCACATCAGTCTTCATCTGGTGCGAGAAGCGCCACCGGCCGATGTGCGCTGGCTCCCATCGACAGCAGGAGCATCACCAGATGCCCGCCGTCGCACCTCGATCCCGCGGCGTATCACCGGCAGACGCAGGATCAGCAGGACCGCCACCAGCACCCCAAGGATCAGCGGCTGGCGAATATCGCTCTTCTGCGCCCAGGCATAGTGGACAATCGCCAGCGGAACTGCCAGGTACACCAGGCGATGCAGACGCTTCCAGGATCGACCCAACCACCGCTGCCACTCTTTTGTCGAAGTCAGCGCCAGTGGCGCCAGAAGCAGGAGCGCCATTGCGCCGACGAGGATATATCGCTTCTCGGCAATTTCCTGAGCAATCAGGGGGATATTGAGTCCGAAATCGAGCGCGGTGAAGATCAGCATGTGCAGGGCAGCATAGAAAAAGCCATACAGTCCAAAAGGGCGACGCAGGGTAAGGATGCGCTTCCATCCGCTCACGACACTCAGCGGCGTACAGACGAGCGACACAACCAACAAGATGATCGCCGCGTAGCCGGTGCGCTGCGTCAGATACTGGATGGGATTGATCGTCAGGTTCCCGTTGAGCGCATCCCATGCCAGCAGCGCGAGCGGCGCCAGGCCCGCAAGATGCACAAAGTGGACCCAGTTCTTTTGCAGCCAGTTGCGTATGGATGGATGATATGCATCCTGAACGATGTATCGTTTCATCGCAGCGTTTCTTCGCAATCAGGGAAGCGGCGTCAGCGCAACCACCGTCAGGACGCGACTGCCAACGGGCAGGTCGTTGCAGGCGTCCAGGCTGCGCGTTTCCCATACCGCCTGCCAGAAATCGGCATGACGCCAGTTCGGTGTGGGGGTCAGCGTAATTTCGATAGTCTGCGGATAACCGAGGTTCGGATGATAATCGACGCGCACTGAGAGCACATCATCACAGGCGCACCCACGTGAAACACAGGTGCGGCGCACGCTTCCATGCCGCTCGACCAGGTCGAACAGATCGCGCACGGCAACCGGCGGTTGCTCGCACGGTCGCGTCGCGTAGCGCGTTTTCTGCACCCGTTCGGCATGAACATCGACTTCCATCCGGCACCCGCGATCACGCAACTGCATGCGATAGGCATCGAAGGGACGCTTATTCCACCGGGCGCGTGCATCGAGCAGAGCAGCATCCGGCGCCGCCGATGTGCGACCAACGGCGATCACACTGGTGATGCCACAGACGCCTGCAAGCAACAACACGGCAGTCAGTAACCAAATCTTGCGGAAGAAAGGCGCCATAGGAGAATCATACCATGGATTCAGGCTCAGAAACCGGGAACCGAGCACCAAGAACCGAGAACCACGAACGACCGCGCGCCTCATCCGCGTCAATCCGTCCCATCGGCGACAATCCGTGGCCCCTTCGCCCCATCCGCGTCAATCCGTCCTATCGGCGGCAATCCGTGTCCCATTCACCCCATCCGCGTCAATCCGTCCTATCGGCGGCAATCCGTGGCCCCTTCACCCCATCCGCGTCAATCCGTCCTATCGGCGGCAATCCGTGGCCCCTTCACCCCATCCGCGTCAATCCGTCCTATCGGCGGCAATCCGTGTCCCATTCACCCCATCCGCGTCAATCCGTCCTATCGGCGGCAATCCGTGGCCCCTTCACCCCATCCGCGTCAATCCGTCCCATCCGTGGCAATCCGTGGCCCCTTCACCCCATCCGCGTCAATCCGTCCTATCGGTGGCAATCTGTGTCCCATTCACCCCATCCGCGTCAATCCGTCCCATCGGTGGCGATCCTCGTGCTATCACTCTTCCCCTCCGCGCCTCGCGCCTCGTGCCTCTCCGACCATCGGAGACGCAATCCCCAGCGCGCGCGCAATGGCGCGGATTTCGTCGGGTTGCAATCCATCGGCGGGTTCACCCGCGATCAGGTTGAGCACCTCGTAATGAGCACTCGTTTCCAGGTATTCGATCAGATCAGCAGCACGCTTCACCGAAACCTCCGAGTGCGCCATGACACCGTGCTTGCTCCAGACGACCAGACGATGGGTGTGCAGCGCTGCCGCCGTCGCCCTCATCAACTCCGCCGATCCGGGCAGAATGAAGGGTAGAACGGCGACGCCTTGCGGGAAAATCATAATCATCTCTGGCTGCCAGCGGAAGAGGCGACGATTCAGTTCCACAGGGTCACGGTAGCGCGAAATGTGGCTGAGATAAGTCAGATGTAACGGTTGCGCATGCACCAGCGCGCTGTACCGGGAGCCGGTGGCGGCAACCTGATCATTGTGCACCGCCAGGTGCGAATTGAGTTCGCTCGTGAGACGGGTAAACAGGCGCGAAGGAGCGGTATACAATCGAGCATGCGTTCCATCCGCCTCTATCTGCACCACACCAAGATTCTCCAGGGGGTGGTCATAGATTTCTCGCAACCGCGTACCGGAGCCGGTTGCCAGAAGCCAGCCGCCTGCCAGCGCGGGTGCGGCGGTCGGCAACTCGATCTCTTCAACCAGCGGGAAAACCGACTGCACCTCCAACGACCGGCCGGCATACACTGAAATATTGCCGGCTGCTCCTTCGCTGGCGCCGATCTCTGCCATCCGCCGTCCTGCCTCGCCAATCTGTACCATGATGTCCTCAAGAGTTGAAAGTGGCAGTTCTTTAAGCGGCATATGCGGGAATCTCCTTGCTGCGCTGTCCTGGGCGCAATGACCGATGAACTGAGGAGAAGTTGCATCTTTGAACATTCTCACAAATTGTAGCATCAACACACACAAGCATTGCACATCTGTGATCGCAAGCGGTTCAGCTGTGGTATTATCATCCAGCTGCACCCAACCCGACGGACATCGTATCTTTCGAAGTACTGTCACGGTTCACTCATAGCAAAGCTGCACAACCGTCATCACACTATGGCTGATGTGACCACAACCGGATGGCAACCGGCGTTGCCCTACACACTGCCACTCGTGATCAGCGCATCACTGGCAGTTATCGTCGCCATGTTTGTCTGGCAGCGCCGCACTGTGCCCGGCGCGCGACCACTGATTGTCTTGAGCATCGCGGCTGCGGTGTGGTCGTTTGCCTATGCGATGGAAATCGCCGCAACCCCCGCGCCGATTGCACTCTTTTGGGCGCGTGTGCAATATCTGGGGATTATGACATTGCCGGTTGCCTGGATTGCCTTCACGCTGGAATATGCCGGTCTGAAACCCTGGCTAACCAGGCGAACCATGGCGGAGATCCTCATCGTTCCCGCACTGACACAGATTGCCGTCTGGACGAACGATGACCATGGTCTGATCTGGCCCCAGATTCGGTTGAACACCGAAGGACCCTTTCCAATCCTCGATTTTGATCACGGACCGGCGTTTTGGGTCTGCAATATCTATGCCCATATCTGCCTGGCGAGCGGGACATTGATCCTGCTCTGGCGATTTGTGCGGTCGCAGCAGCTCTATCTGAGCCAGATTGTCGTCTTCCTGATCGGGGCGCTTGCGCCCTGGATTGGAAACGGATTATATGTGCTGAACCTTACGCCGTGGACCGGGCTGGATCTGTCGCCGTTTGGGTTCACCTTCACCGCCGGCGCAATTGCTTTTGGCGCCGTGCGATTGCGGTTCCTTGATGTTGTGCCCATTGCGCGCGATATTGTGCTCGAAAGCATGAGCCAGAGCGTCATCGTGCTCGATGATGACAACCGGATTGTCGATATCAATCGCGCGGCTCAACACGTCATCGGCTGCACCGCCGCCGAGGTGATCGGCAAACCGATCCGTCAGGCTCTGAGTCGCTGGCCACAGGTTCTTGATCGCTACTACAATATTGTTGAACTGAACGAAGAGGTGCAACTCGAAATCGAAGGGCGCCCGCTTGTGCTGGACGTTCTCATCTCGCCGCTGCGTGATCGGAATGGTCGACTCAGGGGACGATTGATTGTCTGGCATGATATTACTCGCCTCAAACAGATCGAAGAGGTACTGCGTCAGCGGAACGACGAACTGACCGCGCTCCAGCAAACACTGATGGTCGCCAGAGATCAGGCTGAAGCCGCTCATCGCGCCAAGAGCGCTTTTCTGGCGCATATGAGCCATGAAGTGCGCACGCCGCTCAGCGCCATCCTGGGTTATACCGATCTGATACGCCTTGATCTGACACGCCGGGGGCAGTCCGTATATCAGGAGGAGCTGGAGGCCATCCACGCCTCGGCGCAGCATCTCCTGACAATGATCAACAACATTCTGGATCTCTCGAAGATCGACGCGGGAAGAATGCCCTTGTATATTGAACTCTTTTCTATCGAAGCACTGGTTCACAATGTGACACAGACCGCGCGCCCTCTCGCCGCGCGAAACGGGAATAGTCTGACGGTCATCCGCGCGCCCGACGCCGATCTTATGACGAGCGACAAGACGAAGATTCGACAGGTGCTGTTGAATCTTTTGAGCAATGCCGCAAAATTCACCGAAAACGGCGCTATCAGCCTCCGTATCTGGCGTGAATTGTCTCTTTCGCCTGCGATGAAAGCAATCGACGACGGCGCCGACTGGATCGTGTTTGAGATTGCCGACACTGGCATCGGCATTGCACCTGAACATCTGCCGTTGCTGTTTCAGGATTTTTCGCGGATCGAAGATGCCGACCACCAGCGGTATGGCGGCACCGGACTGGGTCTGGCGATCAGTCGGCAATTCTGCCGGTTGATGGGAGGCGATATCACAGTAGCCAGCGCACCCGGGAAAGGCACGACGTTTACCGTCCGGCTACCGGCAACGATCCGGTCGGAGGGGTCCGACAACGATGCCGTCGTGTCCGACCCTGCACAGGTGGAGCGATGACGATTATCTTAGCGGTTGGCGATCTGGTCTGGGATGTGCTGGTTAAGCCAGACGGTCTGTTGCTCCCTGGCGGCGACACGACCGGCAGCATCAAACTGGCGCCCGGCGGATCGGCAGCGAATGTCGCCGCCTGGATCGCTCGGTGCGGTGCGCGAGCCGGGTTCATCGGCGCTGTAGGCGCCGATGCCTTTGGCGACCTGATCGCAGCGGACCTGCGGTAGGAAGGCGTCGAGTCGCATATCGTCCGCCTGCGTGACAACGAAACCGGCGTTGTGCTGGCGCTGATCGACCGCGCCGGACAGCGAAGTATGGTGACCAATCGCGGCGCCGATCATCAACTCATGCCCGACATGCTGCCAGAAACAGCGCTGCGTGCATGTCGCCATCTCCACATTACCGGATGGTCGCTCTTCAGCGATCCGCCCCGCACCGCAGCGCTGTATGCCGCTCAGATTGCCAGCGCCAGCGGCGCCACAATCTCGTTCGATCCGGCGTCGTATCAGATTATTCGCGAGATCGGACACGATCAGTTCGACCGGATCACCGCCAACCTGCCGGTCGATATCCTGTTCCCCAACCGCGATGAGGGTCAGGCGCTGACGGGCGAACGCGACCCGCAGACAATCGCCGCTGCGCTGCGCGAGCGCTTTCCCGGCGCTCTGGTGGCGCTCAAACTTGATCGGGACGGCTGCTTTATCATGGATCATATGCGGGCATTGCACGTGCCCGGTCAGGCAATCGACACGCCAATCGACACAACCGGCGCGGGGGATGCCTTCAACGGCGCGTTTCTGGCGCGCTACCTGACAACCGGTGATGCGTCCGCATCCGCCCGCTTCGCCAACCGGATCGGCGCGTGGGTCACGCAACACACCGGCGCCCGCCCGCCGGTTGATGATGAATTGCGTCGGATACTTCAAGAGACCGGCGCCGGACTGTGAGGTGTCTGCATGCCAACACCACCTCTACCGCTCAGGCGACCACACGTGGTGTCGCTCCATGGTGATACGCTTATCGACGATTACTTCTGGATGCGTGAGCGTGATAATCCTGCGGTGATTGCCCATCTCGAAGCCGAAAACCGCTACACGGAGGAGATGATGGCGCACACCGCCGCGCTGCGTGAGCGCCTGTACAACGAAATGCGCAGCCGCGTGAAGGAAGACGATGAAAGCGTCCCAGAGCGTTTTGGGGCATTTGTGTACTATAGCCGCACTCAGACAGGTCAACAGTATCCGGTGGTCTACCGCCGCGCTATCGGCGCAGACGATGAAGAACTGCTACTCGATATCAATGCGCTTGCCGGGGGATACCCATTCACCCGAATTGGGGTCTTTTTGCCAACATACGACGGACGCCTGCTCGCCTATTCGGTCGATGTAGAAGGTTCGGAAACATACACGCTCTACCTCAAAGACCTGACGACCGGCATATTGCTCGACCAGCCCATTGTGAACACATACTACGGCGCCGCCTGGAGCAGCGATGGACGGTGCCTGTTCTACACCACGCTCGATGATGCCAGGCGTCCATATCGGGTCTATCGCCACGTTATTGGGAGCGACTCAGCGGATGATGTGCTGGTGTACGAAGAGACGGACCCGCTCTTCCATGTCAGTCTGTCGCTCACGCGCAGTCGCGCATACATCCTGATTGCGTCACACAGCAACACCACGTCGGAAGTGCGCGCTCTTCCCGCCGATGCGCCGATGAATGCACCCCGTCTATTGTTGCCGCGTCGTCATAGAATCGAGTATACGGCACATCACCACGGCGATCATTTCTACTTTCTGACGAATGATGGTGCGCTCAACTTCCGCGTGGTGCGCGCGCTGGCGAACGACCTACACCCTGACCGTCTGGAGGAGGTCGTGCCGCACCGCGCTGATGTGATGATTGACGCTATCGACCTGTTTGCGGATCATCTGGTCGCATACGAGCGGTCCAATGCGCAAGAGCGTGTCGCGATCATCGATCTGCACAGCGGAGAAACCCACCTGCTGACCTTCCCGGAACCGGTGTACACCCTGCAACCGTGGGACAGGGATGCTCTTTGGGCGCCGAACCTGGAGTTCGATACGACCGTATTGCGCCTGCACGTGATGTCGCTCACACAACCGCGCACCATCTATGAGTACGATATGACCGCGCAAACGCTGACGCTCCTGAAGCGTGACGATGTGCCAGGCTACGATTCATCGCGCTACCGCAGCGAACGGTTGTGGGCAACCGCCAACGACGGTGCGCGCGTACCGATTTCGCTCGTCTATCGCGCTGATGTGAACTGCCCGGCGCCGCTGCTCCTGTATGGCTACGGTTCATACGGCGCCACTGCCGACCCGCGTTTCTCGATTGAGCGGATCAGCCTGCTGGATCGGGGCGTGATTTTTGCAATTGCGCACATACGCGGTGGTGGGGAATTGGGGCGTGCCTGGTACGAAGCGGGCAAGATGCTGCACAAGCGCAACACCTTCACCGATTTCATCGCCTGCGCTGAATACCTGATCGCCGAAGGCTACACCACCCCCAAGCAACTGGCGATCATGGGGCGCAGCGCCGGCGGGCTGCTGGTCGGCGCGATTGTCACCATGCGCCCTGATCTGATGCGGTGCGCGGTCGCCGATGTGCCGTTCGTCGATGTTGTGAACACCATGCTCGATCCATCGATCCCGCTGACCGCCATCGAATTCGAGGAGTGGGGGAATCCTGCGAATGCAGAACAATACGCATATATGCAATCATATTCGCCGTATGATAACACGACTCCACGCGCCTATCCGGCAATCCTGGCGACTGCCGGCCTGCACGATCCACGCGTGCAGTATTGGGAACCCGCAAAATGGGTTGCGAAACTGCGCGATGTCAAAACCAACGATGCGCCGGTGCTGTTGAAAACGGACATGACCGCCGGGCACGCCGGTCCTTCAGGGCGCTACGACCGCCTGCGCGAAACCGCGTTCGAGTATGCCTTCCTGCTCGATTGCCTGGGTCTGGCATCAGAAATGTGCTGACTAATACCAATGACGCTTGACGATGCCGCATGCGTGTCATTCCGAGCCCTTCGCTTCGCTCAGGGTAAACGCAGCGAGGAATCGAAGCCGGTCGCGCACGACCCCTCGCGCTGCTCGGGGTGACCATGCCGGATGTTTACAGGGGTATAAGATAAGAGACGGTGCAGTGCACCGTCTCCACCTTTGACGTTGCACTGCAACGTCTCTCCATTTACTGCTGGACGCGCAGTTCGATGAGCGTAAAGGTATTCTTGCGCACCGAACCGACGGCGTGGTAAATCACCGTTTCACCTGGGCGCGCCTTGACACTGCCAACCCGCACCGGATCGGTTGTTCCGACAAGCGCGAACTGGACGCGGAAGCGCGTGTTCACCGGCAGTTCAGCCGACACCTGCTGACCATTGGCGAGGTTCGGAATGACTGCCAGCGTTGCCGGAGAGCTGAACGTCTTGACGATCAGGTCAACCGGTGGCAGCGGCGCAGTATGACGTGCCATGATGCGGCCATTGCCGGCGCTTGCCGGCGTCACATCGTTCATGAACTTCGATGCCGTCGGTGCGCCGCTGTCAGTCAGGTGGGCAACAATCGTTGCATTCTCACCACTGGCGAACGGAACCGTTGCAGCAACTGCGACCGGCCCACTGCACGGCGGCGTGGACAGCGAAGCGGAAAGATGGATCTTGATGTCGTAAGATCCGGCAGGCAGCTCAATTGGACCGACTGTGTCTGTGTACTTGAAGCGCGTCAGCGCACACGCGCCGTTGACCGATACATCGACCGGCAGGCTGGGTTGAAGACCGAGATCGCGTCCGGGAATGCCATGGACAACATAGACCTTCGCGTTGCCTGCAGCCTGCGCCGGAGCAGTAGAGATGAGCGATGCAAGCGCAAGTGCGATAAGCGCCGCAAGCATGACAAATGATCGGCGAACCACGATGAGTGTCCTCCCTTTCTTCCTTCTTTATATTACCTTCAGAGGGGAACGCAAGCGCTTGCACTCATTTATACGTAGATCATCGCCGATCGGATGTACGTTTGAAGCGGTCACGCCTGCCGCAGTCCAGTACATGATCGCGGGATCGCCATAAAGTTGCGTCCCGATGGTGTGCGTCTCCTGCATTACTTTTGTGCTATACTCTAGCCTGCGATGTAGCCTGCTGAAAGGAAGAACCATGACACAACGACGCGGCGGCATCAAACGAAGCTCACAACTGACCTTCCGACGACGCCTGTTCATTGCGCGCATGTTGCTGCGCGGTCCGACATCGACTGAGGACCTGATTACAGCCGTGCAGCAGGAACTCGGCGCCGAAGGGTATCCGACCGCAGCCGTAGCGGCGCTCAAGCACGATTTGGACGCACTGAAGTCTTCCTACGGATGTCGGATTACGTATCGTCGCGACTCGGGTGGTTATGTCCTGGAAGATTTGGGGACGCTTGCACTTCTGAAAGGGTCTGAGACGGTGCGCGAGACAATGCGATTGCTCGAAGAACGGTTCCCTGCCGACTCGACCGACCCTGGCGCCGTCCATGTGCATGCGCTGCTGCATCACCTCCGGTTGCTGGCGGCAGTTGAGCACTAAGCGCCTGGTCAAAGGAGGAGGGCAAACGTGTTTGGTGGCGTCTCCCCATCTTGATGACGCTCTTTTTCGCACACTCTTGTGATTGTGGGACGATGGTTCACCATCGGCAGGAGTAATACCACCCGTCGCCCATCAGAGATCGTTCTATGTGGGTAAGATGCCTGCGCCCTCACGAGCAGCGTCAACAGGTATGATGAAAGGTCATTCATGCGGCAGATTGTGCTCTCCAGCGGCTGGCGGCTCCGACAGTACGATCCATCGCGCGAATTCACCGCTCAGATCGACGATGAGGAAGGATGGATACCGGCGACAGTCCCCGGCGTCGTTCATCAGGACCTGATCGCTGCCGGGCTGCTGCCAGACCCGTTCGATGGGCTGAATGAATACGCAGCGCAGTGGGTTGGCGAGGTTGCCTGGCTCTATCGGTGCGATTTCGATGCGCCCGACAATAGTGCGCCGGATGAGACCGTAGTGCTGTGCTGCGACGGTCTCGACACATTTGCGACAGTCTGGCTCAACGATGCGCCGGTGTTGACGAATGACAATATGTTCGTTCCACGCCGCGCCGAAGTGACCCGCCTGATCCGGCGAGGGCGCAATCGGCTCATGATGCTCTTCGATTCGGCACTGCGCCGTGGACGAGCGCGCGAAGCGGAGGACGGCGTTCTGCCAGTCTGGAACGGCGATAGCAGCCGCCTGTATGTGCGCAAGGCGCAGTACCACTACGGCTGGGATTGGGGTCCCACGCTGTTAACCGCTGGTCCCTGGCGTCCGGTCCGTCTCGAGTTCTTTACAGCGCGCATCGCCGATGTCTCCTGCCCGGTCGAGGTCGATCCCGATCTGCACCACGCGACAGTCGCTGTGCAGGTGGAGATCGAAGCGGGACAACACACTGCGCGCAATACCGGGGAAATGATGCGCTTCTTCGCCGGGCTGACCGTTCAGGTCGAGCTGATCGATCCTGATGGCGCACCGGTTGCGACTGCCGCGCTGCCGGTCGAGGGAGGCAGCAGCGCAACCAGACTGCACGTGCCTGCACCGCGTTTGTGGTGGCCCAACGGCTATGGCGATCATCCACTGTACCGACTGGTTACCACGCTCCACGACAGCAACGGCGCGCTCGACCGGCGGGAACTGCGCATCGGGCTGCGACGGCTGCGTCTGGTGCAGGCGCCGCTCGATCACGAACCCGGAACCACATTCCTGTTTGAAGTCAACAACATTCCTATCTTTTGCGGCGGGGCGAACTGGATTCCCGCCGACAGTTTCGTGACGCGCATTACCCCGGAAATGTATCGCGGCTGGTGTCAGCAGGCAGCGGCGGCCAACATGGTCATGCTGCGCGTCTGGGGCGGCGGCATCTACGAGGACGACACATTCTACGACGCCTGCGACGAATTGGGATTGCTGGTGTGGCAGGATTTCATGTTTGCCTGCGGCATCTACCCTGCACCCGGATGGTTTCGCGACAGTGTGCGCGCCGAGGCGGAGGCGCAGGTGCGGCGCCTGCGGCATCACCCCTGCCTTGCGCTCTGGTGCGGCAACAATGAAGATTATCAGATTGCCGCCGCCACCGGGCGCTACGATCCCAACCTTACCCCGGAAGAGAATGCCGACCGTTTCCCGGCGCGCCTGATCTATGAGCGCCTGCTGCCCGATATCTGTGCTGTCCTCGATCCAACGCGCCCCTACTGGCCCGGCAGTCCCTACGGCGGCGCCGACGGATCGGATCAGACGTTTGGCGACCGACATACCTGGGATGTCTGGCATGGACGTGTCGCGCCTTACCAGGAGTATGTTGCCTACCATGGTCGCTTCGTCAGTGAATTCGGTATGCAGGCGTTCCCGGATCGCGCCACAATCGAGGCGTTTGCGCCGCCTGCCGAACGCTACCCGCAGAGTCGCACCCTTGATCATCACAACAAAGCAGCCGACGGTCCCCGCCGCCTGGCAGTCTACCTGAGCGACAATGTCCGCATCCCGTCCGATCTGGACGGGTACATCTACGCCACGCAACTGGTGCAGGCGGAGGCGCTGGCGATGGCAATCCGCTCCTGGAGACGACGCTGGGGAGGACCAGGACGCTATGCAACGGCTGGCGCGCTGGTCTGGCAACTGAACGATTGCTGGCCCGTCATCAGTTGGTCGTTGATCGACTACTATCGGCGCGCTAAACCGGCGCTCTATGCCGTGCGACGCGCACTCGCGCCGATCGCTCCAGGGCTGGCGCGCACCGCCGATAGTGCCGAGTTGTGGGTGGTCAATGGAACGACCGCCGCCGCAGATGTCGATGTCGAACTGCGCACATGGACCCTCGGCGGCGATCTGGTGGTGCTCGACAAATTGCGTGTGTCACTCCTCCCCAATCGCACCACCGAACTGGGACAGTTCGGCTTCGATCCGGGGTCAGCGCTGATCTTCGATGCCCGTGTGATTATGAACGATCAGGTCGTGGCGCGTGC
This sequence comes from Roseiflexus castenholzii DSM 13941, assembly GCF_000017805.1. Lineage (GTDB taxonomy): Bacteria > Chloroflexota > Chloroflexia > Chloroflexales > Roseiflexaceae > Roseiflexus > Roseiflexus castenholzii. Next base: position 3,409,628 of record NC_009767.1, read on the forward strand.
CTCGCTCTGGCCCGAACCGCTCAAGTATCTGACATTGCCCGATCCCGTGATCGTCCTGGATCTGGCGTCTGATGATGAGCTGCACATTCGCGCTGCTCGCCCTGCCAAGGGTGTGGTGCTCTTAGCCGGCGACGGCGTCGCCTGGAGCGACAATTACCTCGATCTGATGCCCGGCGACGAGCAGGTGATCCGCGCCGACGGTCTGGGCGAGCGACCGCTGAGCGTGCGCTGGCTCGGAATGGAATAAGATGCCCTCTCACGTATAGACCGACTGCTCATCGACCTGATCGGTCTCCTGCTCCGCCGGCGCCGGTTCGACATATCGACCATAGAGCATGGTCAGTTCCTTTAGACGCGAGATAATCGCCGGCGTCAACTGATGCAGGCTGAAGCGCCATGTCCAGTTGCCGCCAGGGCGACCCGGCGTATTCATGCGCGCCTCGCTCCCCAACGATAGCACATCCTGTAATGGGATGATCGCCGTATCCGCCACCGACGATAGTGCGGCCCGGATGAAGTCCCAGGCAATATCATCGCCGCTGCGCCCCAGGTACAACTGCACATGGCGCCGTTCTTTCTCCGATGCGGTGCGCCACCATCCCAGAGTTGTATCGTTGTCGTGCGTGCCAGTATACACGACGCAGCGCTGGATATGATTGTGTGGCAGATAGGGCTGATCGGCTTTTCCACCAAAGGCGAACTGTAACACCCGCATCCCCGGAAAGCCAAACCGGTCGCGCAGTGCTTCGACATCAGGCGTAATCACCCCCAGGTCCTCTGCAACAATTGGCAGTGCGCCAAGCGCCCGTTCGACCGCCTCGAACAGATCGGCGCCCGGACCCTCGATCCAGCGCCCATTGACTGCCGTCTCTTCGTCGGCTGGCACTTCCCAGTACGCTGCAAAGCCGCGAAAATGATCGACACGCACAATATCAACCAGCGTTAGCGTAGCGCGGAACCGCTCGATCCACCAGTCATAGCCGCGTTCTCTCAGCACATCCCAGCGATAGAGCGGGTTGCCCCACAACTGCCCCGTGGCGCTGAAGTAGTCGGGCGGGACGCCGGCCACTACTGTTGGTCTGCCTTCCTGGTCCAGGAAAAATAACTCAGGATGCGCCCAGACATCGGCGCTGTCGTAGGCGACGAAGATCGGAATGTCTCCCATCATCTGAATACCGAGGTCATTGACATACTTCTTCAACGCCAGCCACTGATCGAAGAAGAGATACTGAATGAAGCACTGGTAGGCGATCTCGTCGGCATAAGTGCGACGCGCTGCATCGAGTGCAGCGGGATCGCGGCTGCGCAAACCTGCATCCCACGATGACCAGGAACCGCCGCCATTGGCGCTTTTTAAGGCAGCGAACAGCGCGTAGTCGTTAAGCCAGGACGCCTGAGTCTCACAGAACGCCTCGAAATCGGGGCGCAGATGATCGGCGAACCCCTGCTGAAAGCGCGCGAAGGCGCGCCGAAGCATGCGCTGCTTGAACGGAATGACGGCGCCATAATCGACGGCGGTATCGGGCAGGATCGGCGCATCGGCGAGGTCCGACGGCGCGAGCAGCGCTTCTTCGAGCAAAATGTCGAAGTTGATCAGCAATGGGTTGCCGGCAAAGGCGGAGAAACTCTGGTAGGGCGAGTCGCCATAACCGGTCGGACCAAGTGGCATAACCTGCCAGATGCGCTGGCCCGCAGCCGCAAGAAGATCGGCGAAATCATACGCGCTATCGCCCAGATCACCAATACCCCATCGCGAAGGGAGCGATGTCGGGTGCAACAGAATACCGCTGGCTCGTTGGCGGTTCATAGATCGTCCTCGCAATCATCAGGCTTTCCCCTAGTATACCCGAACAACTTACAGTCGCACCCGCGCGGGCATTCATGTCCGCGCTGAGCCGACCGAGATTCGCTGTCGCGGGGCCGGACGACACGCGCGCCGTTGACCGGCATCGTATCATTCGTTGTGCAGCAGGAAACGAGCAGATAAGGAGTGGAGTCAGGAGGAGACCCGCTCCTCAAGCGGATCGAGTGCGGCGTTCCAGAGTTTCATACGTTCAGCGTCGCCGCCAGCATCGGGGTGGTGCAGGCGAGCCATCGCCTTGCGAATAGCGCTGATTTCGGCAGCAGTCAGCGAAAAGGGAATAGCGCCGATCTTCACAGAAGCGTGTTCGCGCATCATGCTTTCGGCGCGTGCCTTCCACATATCGCGTTCGCGTTCGAGCGCCGCATTTTCACGGGTAATCTCGACCAGATTTGCGACGGTTTTATTATAGGCGCGTGCTATCTCGGCGTGGCGTCCCTGTTCCTTGCTGAGCTGACGGAGCAAAGCGCGGATCGTCTGATGCGCTTCTTTCAACTCATTCAACAGCCACGCAGGATCGATTGTTGCGGGATCGAGATCACACAGTGGATTGTCGTTGCGAGCCACCCCAGTATCCTCAGTATCGAAAAGACCATGCACATCTGTAGTATAGCGACATGACCGGCGAATCGTCAAACGATCATGGTCTTTGGGCGCTCTTGTGATTGGTATGCAATCAGTGTATCGTGTCTGCCCGCCGGAAGCCCCCTGGGAGCGTGGGCGTCGCGCCTGTACCAATCCAACGTCTGCCGGGAGCCGCCGGGAGCGCGGGTGTCGCGCCCGCACCGGTCTCCTCTCTCCCGCGCGCGGGAGAGGGGCGGGGGGTGAGGGGAAAACGAACGCCATGCCTGACCGCAGGCGATCTTACCGCCTGACAATGCCTGCTCAGCCCGGTCCCTGGTACTCGCGCAGTTCACGCACGCTGAGCGCTGTTCCAACAACCAGGAGGATACACGCCACGCCGCCGAGGGTTACCGCCGCAGACGCACCGATCAGGCTGGCGATAAAACCGGCGCTGGTTTCTCCAAGTTGCGGGCCGCCGGCAAAGAAGACCATATTGACCGCCACCATGCGCCCGCGTAATTCATCGGGAGTGAGCAATTGACGGATCGCGCCGCGAATGACCATACTGACGGTATCCGCTGCACCCATGCCTGCCAGCGCTGCCAGCGTTAGCGGGAGCCAACGCGACATCCCGATCACTGCGACGCATGCGCCAAACGCCAGCACAGCCGCGAGCAGCGTCGTCCCCTGTCGTGGAATGCGCACACCGCTGAGCAGGGTTGCAGCGACCACTGCTCCCACCGATGGCGCGGCGTACATCCAGCCCAGTTCGGTCGGTCCGACCCGCAAGACCTGATCGGCAAAGATCGGTAGCAGCACTCCAGTAGCGCCAAAAAATGTAGCGAAGAAATCAAGCAGCATGGTTGCAGCAATCAGGCGATGTGAAAAGACGAAACGCAGCCCCGCCAGCGCCGCCCGGAGCGACACCGGTTCGATGCGCGCCGGAATGGTGCGCGTGCGCATGAGCAACGCTGCCGCAACGACTGCCAGAAAGGTCGCGGCATCGATCCAGTACACTGGCGCAACACCGACCGCAGCAATCAAGACGCCTGACAACGCCGGACCAATAACCGTCGCAAGTTGCCAGGCGACGATGTTCAGACTCAACGCATTTGGCAAGTGCTGTGGCGCAACGAGGTTGGGAATGATTGCCTGACGCGCCGGCAGTTCGAAGGCGCCGGCGACCGATGCCAGCGCCACCATCGTGTAGATGAGCAGCAACGGCGGGCGCTCCATCTCGCCGGTAAGCGCCAGCACTATTGAACACACAAACGCCACGAGCGAGGTCAGAATCAGAATTTTGCGCCGCTCGACGCGGTCGGCGATCATACCGCTGAACATCGCCGTCAGGATCAGCGGAATAACGCGCGCCAGACCGATCAGTCCAAGCGCGATTTCAACCCGAATGCTGCTGTCCGCCTGTGCCAGCCGGTACACCTGCCATGCAATGGCGACATTGCGCATCTGCGTGCCGGTGATCGACACAAACTGACCAGCCCAGAGCAGCCGGAAGTCGCGGTACCGCAGCGCGGTCAGTGCAGCAAAACGAGGCGAAGGCGTTGATGTGTGCATAGGTTTCTGTGTCGGTTCAGAGAAGGTGCAGGAACGGTTATCATACCACATCTTGCAGGCGGAAGATGCATCCATAACGCGGCGCTGGTGTGGCAGGCGGCACGGCGCACCCACGCAGGCGTTGCGCCCGCACCGGTCCTGGGAGCACTGGGAGCGTGGGCGTCGCGCCCGCACCAATCCGAAGCCTCGCTCATATGAGTTTGGATGAAAGAAGGCGCGTCTTTGCCATATTGTCATTGCGAGGCGCATCCGCAGCGAGACGATTTCTTGAGCGAGGAGAGATTGCGTCACTATCGTTCGCAATGACGCCGGATGCAGAGTCATACCAATTCCCTGTGCACATCCGGCATGGTCACGCCGAGCAGCGCGAGAGGTCGTGCGCGACCCGCTTAGATTCCTCGCTGCGCTCGGAATGACCAGTCGCTGCGCTCGGAATGACCAGTCGCTGCGCTCGGAATGACCAGTCGCTGCGCTCGGAATGACACGCATGCGGCATCGTCAAGCGTCATTGGTATCCCCCCGCGCCCCGTGCCTCTCGCCTCTCGCCTCTCACCCCGCGCCCCGTGCCTCTCGCCTCTCGCCTCTCGCCTCTCACCCCGCGCCTCGTGCCTCTCGCCTCTCGCCTCTCGCCTCTCATACCAATTCCCTGTGCACATCCGGCATGGTCACGCCGAGCAGCGCGAGAGGTCGTGCGCGACCCGCTTAGATTCCTCGCTGCGCTCGGAATGACCAGTCGCTGCGCTCGGAATGACCAGTCGCTGCGCTCGGAATGACCCGTCGCTGCGCTCGGAATGACCAGTCGCGGCGCTCGGAATGACCCGTCGCGGCGCTCGGAATGACCCGTCGCGGCGCTCGGAATGACCCGTCGCGGCGCTCGGAATGACCCGTCGCGGCGCTCGGAATGACCCGTCGCGGCGCTCGGAATGACCCGTCGCGGCGCTCGGAATGACCCGTCGCGGCGCTCGGAATGACCCGTCGCGGCGCTCGGAATGACCCGTCGCGGCGCTCGGAATGACCCGTCGCGGCGCTCGGAATGACCCGTCGCGGCGCTCGGAATGACCCGTCGCGGCGCTCGGAATGACCCGTCGCGGCGCTCGGAATGACACGCATGCGGCATCGTCAAGCGTCATTGGTATCACACGGGACCAGACCGCTGGGAGCGCGGGCGTCGTGCCCGCACCGGTCTCCCCTCTCTCGCGCGCGGGAGAGGGGGCGGGGGTGAGGGTACAACGGCGCATCCCAACGCCATGAATGCCCGCTACCCTCATACGTGCTATTCGCCCTTAAATGACGGGGGCCGGGGCAGGATGCTGCGGCGCAGGTATAGCGGGCCGCTACCGGACTCAGGACCAACAAGCCCCGCAGGAGCGTTCACGATCACAGCCAAGGCGTCAGTCCCACAACCCCCTAACCCCAAACCTCGAACGCGGCGCGTAGTTCCGGTGTGTTACTGTTTTGTGTATAATTGAGGTTAAGAGATTATTGGTTGATCTTTCTTTACGAAAGGAACACACACAATGTCGGATCAACCCCTGCACACGCTCCAGCTCCGTCATCGACACGCATCAGGGGCGGAAGAATGGTCGTGCCCGCACTGTGGTCGTCGTCTGTTAATCCATCTTGCGCCGGTCCGCCGACGAACAGTTCTGGCGCAGGGCGATCCCTCCGCACTGCACGTCGGCGGCGGCGGTTCCCGCCAGACGATGCACGCGCCGCTGCGCCTGAAACCTACTCGCCACCTGCCGGCGATCCCCGATGAACCAGGGCACATCCCCGTGACCGATGCCCTGCTCCCCTGGATTCGCTGGATGGATCAGGCGGGTTTGTAATCCTCATCACCCGCTGCCGTGATTGAGCGTGAGCGCTGAATGAGCGTATTGTGTCCGATGCACGAATATTCAGGCGCTCACGCATCCCTCTGTGCCACCTCCGATCCTATCGCGTGTCGAACCTTTCCGCCGCGTGAGCCAGACTTGTGCCACGTCGTAGCGGCTACGCACAGATCGCCAAGCGCCCCGTGAGCGGAGCAGCGTAGGATGTCCTTGCGCGTAAGCAACGCAGTGTACGGTAAGGAAAGAGGAGGTTACAACCATGGCAGTCGCAACAGCAAAACGGGAACTGGTGGCAGCGAAGGGAGCGGAGGTCGAGCGAGAGGAACTGGCGGTTGAGGAGCTGCAGGCGGCACTGTTGGAGCGCCTCGAAGCGGCGTATGAGGAGGCAAAAGCCAGCTGGCGACCGGAAGTCGCCGCACCGACCAACTGGTGGGACATCATGGCGGTCGGTCCGTTCTCAGCGCCGTTTGATCTTGGCTTCCCCAAGCCAAACCCGATTGTGCGGGTCGGACAGCCGGTGGTGATTTTCTCCGTGCTGTTCCTCAATCCAACCCCGCCGCCGGCGCCATCGCCGATGCAGATCATCGGCGGCGCCTTGCTGCCCTACCGGATCACGTATCACACCAACAACGTCATCTCGATGAACCCCGACCCATCGCTGAGCGGGACGGTGAGCGGCAACCTGGCGCCGGCGCCTTTCATCCTCAACGCCATCACGCTGACGCCGAACACACCGGGGTTGTATGAGGTCCACCTGCGCGCGCAGATCCTGACGGCGCTGAGCACGACAATGGTTCCATTCGCCGGGTATGCGTCGCGGGTCGACTCGATCCACGCTTCGATCTTCGGTCCAAGCGGACTCGTCATTCGCTTCGAGCAGCCGGTGCGCTTCGATGTGTATGCGTGATACGAAGGTCTGTCGGTAATCGGTGCAGGCGGCGACGTTGGACTGCAACGTTGCCGCCTGCGCTCCAAGGAGCGCAACAATGGACGACGAACGCCTCCGCGCTGCGCGAGCGCGGCTTATGGTGCGCCGCCTGGCGCCATCGTTCCTCTACAACCCCGCCTACCGCGTTAGTATGGTCGATTTCGGCATTCCGATCCGCGCCGAAGCTGCCGACGAACGTCCGACAATTCGCTTTCACGTGCCGCAAAAACTCTCACGCACGCAACTCGAGCGCGCCGGCATCGAAGCAGTGCCGCGACAGATCGGCGAATTTGTCACCGATGTTATTGAAGGCGCTTATGTGCCACATATCTGGAACTGGTGGTATCCCCCGCAACCGCCTACTGGTGGTGCTCGGGCGCGGCACGATCCAATGCGTGGCGGGATCAGCATATCGGTTGCGCGTGACTACAGCGCCGGCACACTCGGCGGGCTGGTGCGCGATCGCGCCACCGGTGAGTTAATGATCCTGAGCAACTGGCATGTGCTCGCCGCCGAACGCTGGGTTGCCGCCGGGTTGCCGATCTGTCAACCGGGACGACTCGACGGCGGCATGCCCTATGACATCGTCGCAACGACGATGCGCCATGCGATGCGACAGAAGATCGATGCCGCCGTGGCAACGCTCACCGGCGATCGTTCGTTAGTCAACAACCAGCTGAATATTGGTTCGGTCACCGGCGTGGCGCTCCCGCGCCTCGGCATGCGCATCACCAAGTCTGGGCGCACAACCGGCGTCACTGAAGGGATCATTACCGGAGTTGAAGGACAAACGCGGTTGTGGTATGGTTCTATGCAGCGCACCATTGAGCACGTTATGACCATCGTTCCCACCCCTGGAAAGCGCGAAGTCAGCGCAGGAGGCGATTCCGGGTCGTGGTGGCTCGATGCTGACACATACGCGGCGGTCGGGTTGCACTTCGCCGGCAGTGACGATCCGGAGCAGGCGCTGGCAATCGATATGCTGAGCGTTCTCGACGCGCTGAACGTCGAGATTGTCACCGAACGAACGTCGGTGACCGATCGACGCCGACCGGAAGCCGCCGTGCGCGAGGCGTGGCAGGCGGTCGAACGCGAAATGCTGGAGACGCTGGCGCGATGAGTTCACCATCGGCAGCATGGTGGCGCAAGGCGCGGCGCGTGCGTGATCGTATGATCGCGCGCTTCGGTGCGCACCCGGCAGTCACCGGTATCGATATTGGCTTGCTCGATCCACCCGAAGCCGGAGTGATCGGAGTGCGTATTCATGTTCGCGGCAACCCCGACGACATGAGCGTTCCTGAAGAGATTGACGGCATTCCGGTGGGTATTGTGCGGGGAGACTATCACCTGCAATGACCGGGGAGAGGTTCTATGACTGTGCGTGAACGACTGCCGTCCGACAACGAGACGCGCAGCGGCGACTGGAATGATGACACCCAATGGCACGAGCGCGCCGCATTCCGTATCGCCGTCGAGTCGCGCGAAGTGAGCGAGGGAAGGTTGGTGTGGCGCACGCGCGCCTATCACGAAGAGCGCGATCAGCGCAGGGTCTGGACCGGTGCGCCGGATGAGGCGCTGATCGAATGGATCCACGACCAGCTGCGACAATCGATCGGTGGCGCTGTTCCATCACCGCCCCGGCGTTTCCCCGCCAGTACAGCGTCTGTTGCGCCATCGTCCGATGCTCCTGCTGACGATCTGCAACAGATTCCGGGGATCGGACCGGCGATTGCGCGTCGCTTGCGCACAGCCGGCATTACCACCTTCGCAGCGCTGGCAGCGTGCTCGCCGTCCGACCTGGCTGCCTGGACGGGCCGCTCTGCGGAACAGATCGTTCGAATGGGATGGATCGAACGCGCTCGCGATCTGACGCATCCGACGCCCCCGCTCGAAGCGACGGCAACGGAACCGTCGCCGGTCGAGACGGCAGCGGCGGCGCCAAGCACGAGCGGGGTTCAGACCCGCCCTCCTCCCGCAACGGAACCGTCGTCGGTTGAAACGGCAGCCACGCTACCCGAAGCCCCGCCCGCCGCAGGAGACGCAACGGACGTGCAGCCGGTCGCAGAGACGCCGATAACCGAACTCGCCGAAACGACCACCGGGACATCTGGCGGGAAGGCAGCGCCGTCAGCAGCAGAAGAAATCCGGGAGGTGCAGAACATGATCGAAGAAGCGCCGATTATCTTTGCTGCCGTGCTACTCGACGAAGAGGGAGAGGTGCAGGACGCGCGTCTGACCACAACCGGCGATCAACCGCCTGAGTGGAACGATCAGCAGGTCGCGCGCTTTTTTATCGAAACTGCGACGCCGATACCCCATGCAGCCGTGCCTGTTACGCTGTGGCTGGATCATGTGCAGATCGATACAGTTTTCGCCCAACCGGGGAAAGGCGCCGCCTCTCGACTGCATGCGACCGCCATGCTGCACCTTGAATGGGCGGGGTCCGAAGAGATACCGCGCGCATTTTGCCACATCTTTCTCCTGGCATACGATCTGTCCGCCGGTGAAACGCACATCCTGGGAACAACCAGGGTCGAGGCGGCGGTTGGCGCGGCGGATGTTCCGCTGACCCTCGATACAGACCTGCCCGAGGTTGGCAGGTATCAACTGCTGCTGGCGGCGCTGATGCCGGAAGCGTCTGCACTGAGCGTTATTTCGGGTCCGCGACTGCGGGTGACGCCGTGAAGCGGCGATGGGCATATGGGCGGGTCTGAGACCTGCCAGTATTCTGCCCCAGAGAGAAGTGGCAAAATAGCAATCACTCCGTCTTCTCGATCACCCGGCGAACGAAATCTTCCAGTTCGTCCGATGGACTCAGCCCCAACTGACTTCTCAAGGCTGTGGCGCATGCCTGGTACTGGCGCATTGCCAGGTGGCGCAGCCCTTGCGCGGCGTAGCAACCGATGAGCACCCGATGCGCGTCTTCATCACAACTATCAACGGAAAGCGCCCGCTGGCTGAGCATGATTGCCATAGGGTAATCTTTTCGTTCCTGATATGTCCGCGCCAACTGGTGGAGCGCTTCCAGATACGCCGACTGGAAGACGATCCGCCGCTCTTCAACCCAGTCCTCGTAGCGTTCTTCCGCCATGTAGTCACCCTGATACAGATCAATGGCACGACCATACTCCCGGATTGCACCGCCCATATCCCCGCGGCTCCAGGCGGAACGCGCCGCAGCAATCGCTTCCTCGAACGCATCAGAGTCAACCCAGAGCGGCACATCAGGCGCAAGCCGATAACAATCGTTGATAAACAGCACCACCGGAACATCTCCTATCACGCGCTTGAATGTCTGACGCAGACAGTAGACTGCCTGGTGAAGACTGCGGCGCGCCAGTTCCGGTTCTGAATCGGGCCAGAACAATTCGGCAAGGCGCTCTTTCGAGATTGGCGCGTGACGATTGGCGATCAAAAAACGAAACAGTGACCGCGAACGCACCCCCTCCCACTGATCGATCAGGGTATCGTTGTAGTAGACGCGCAATGTCCCAAAGGTGTACACCGTCAACCCTCTCACGGGCGATGTCGCTTCAGGCGTCGCCGACACGTCTGATGCCGCTGTCGCGCGCGGCGTTTCGTCCTCTGGAGCATCGGCGGATAGTGATGTTTCGCTTGCACGCGCCGATTCCTCCACTGGAGCATCGGTTATCGGCGCGTCGCACGCATTCACAGCATGCTCCGCCTTTGCAGGCGGTTCTTCAATCAGGAGCGGATCATCAACGAGCAGGTGAGGCGCAGCGGAACGGTTTGGCAGGGCATGAGGCGCGAGAATGGAGCGCCACCAGGCAAGAAAACGCTGCAACAACGACGGCGAGTGATCGGTCAGCATCGGCGGTGGCGGCGGCAGATCAACATTGATCCATATCCACGCTTCGGGCGCGGACTGACAATGTTCAGCGATATACTCGTGAATGGCAAGCAGGTGACGCATGAGTTCGGCACGAACGTCACGAATGGCTGCTTCTCCCTCAGCGCGGTCGATGCGCCCCTGAGCCATCACCTGCTGCCAGCGCACGACTTCGGCGCAGAGTTGCGCCGTCGCCGCCAGCAACCCGCCAGGTGGAGCAGCATCCGCCATATCGAGACACAATTGGGCGCGTTGCAGATACGCGCCGGCCGCGCGATAATCGCCATGCTGCAACGCGATGAGCGCCGCGCGCCACGCCATCAGTCCGCATGCGCGCGGGTCGTCCAGCTGCTCGATGATGGTCAGTGCGGCGAGCGCGCGCGCCATCGCCAGATGCGCGTGTCCCTGCGACAGATGAATCTCCGCCTGCGCTGCCAGCGCTCGCCACTGCCCATCGGCATCGTTCGTTGTCCGAAAGACCACCTCCGCCTCGGCAAGCAGACTGAGCGCAACATCCCATTCCTGACGCTGCAACAAATCCAGCGCGCGGCGGTACCTCTGCCAGCCAGGTCTGTCACGTCCGGCTCGCCGGGAGCGATGTGCAGCAACATGGTTGGAAGAAGTCATACGCACTCTTTTCGTGAGGTTCCGAGTCGTCAGAGCCGGTTGTTACGAATCATTGAATAAGCCTGCGCCGACACGGGCTGCGCGAAAGCACGGAGGCGCGAAAACCGGGCAGAACGGAACCAGTGGATATGCCCCGGTTCAGGCGTACACCCTGTCGCAGACGGGGCAAGCGAGGAGGGAGCGGACATCTGCAACAGAGAGGGTGCAGCATCTCTCTGCATGTAGTATAACGCAGCCCCTCGCAAAATCAACGTTGAAGTTTGGTTAGAGTGCAGGTGCTCAGGCGCACCCACACGTGTGGGAACGTTGGGAGACGGCAGGGACGACCTGGTGGGGGACGGCAGGGGCGACCCGGTGAGGAACAGCCGCGGGCACAGCGCTGATCTCCCCTCTCCCGCATGCGGGAGAGGGGCAGGGGGTGAGGGGCAAACGGCGCATCCCAGCACCATGCACGCCCGCTCGTCTCATGCGTGCGGTCCGCTCTTGAACCGGGAGACGGCAGGGACGACCCGATGGGTCGCCCTACGAGGGTACGAAGCATCCTTATACCAATGACGATTGAAGATGCCGCATGCGTGTCATGCCGCGCGCAGCGACTTGTCATTCCGAGCGCAGCGACTTGTCATTCCGAGCGTAGCGACTTGTCATTCCGAGCGCAGCGAGGAATCGAAGCGGGTCGCGCACGACCCCGCGCGCTGCGCGGGGTGACCATGCCGGATGTTCACAGGCAATTGGTATTACCCCTGCCGACGATACCCGTGCGGATGGCGGCGATGCCATTCCCAGGCGCTGCCAATGATCTGCTCCAGGTCCGGAAAGCGAGGAGTCCACCCAAGTTCGCGGCGGATCGTCTCGGACGACGCGATCAGCACTGCCGGATCGCCGGGTCGACGCGGACCAAACTCGTAGGGGATGGGATGACCGGTCACCTGCCGGGCAGTCTCGACGACTTCGAGATTGGTGAACCCATTGCCATTGCCCAGGTTATACTTGCGGCTGCCCAGGCGATCAAGCGCCTCGAGCGCCAGAATGTGCGCCTGCGCCAGATCGAGGACGTGGATGTAATCGCGCACACAGGTGCCATCTTTCGTTGGGTAATCGTTGCCGAAGATGACCACTTTCTCGCGCTGACCGAGCGCCACCTGCAACACAATCGGGATCAGGTGCAGTTCCGGTTCGTGGTGTTCGCCGCGGTCGGGAGTGCCGCCTGCCGCGTTGAAGTAGCGCAGGCATGCGTATTTCAGACCATAGATCCGTTCAAACCAGAAGAGCATTCGTTCGATGAAATATTTCGATTCGCCGTAGGGCGAACCCGGCACAATACGCTCATCCGCATCGATCGGAATGATGACCGGGTCGTCGAACAGATTGGCAGTGGAAGAGAGAATGAAGCGTCCGACGCCGTTGGCGACGGCATGTTCCAGCAGATTTGCTGCTGCAACCAGATTGTCGCGCAGATACTTGAGCGGCTGTTGCATGCTTTCGCCAACCAATGTAAACGACGCAAAGTGCATGATGCCATCGAAGCCACGGTGCTGCTGAAACAGGCGCACAACTGCATCGGAGTCGCGCAGATCGCCTTCGACGAAGGCGGCATCGGCGGGAACGGCTTCCCGATGACCCTGATAGAGATTGTCGAAGACCACAACCTCGTGGCCTGCGGCAAGGAGTTCTGCGGCGCAAATACTGCCAATATAGCCAGCGCCGCCGGTAACGAGGATTTTCAAGATGAACCTCCCTGGTGTGGCGCCGGATGGCAGCGCCAGGTCCAAGCGATGATGACGATCCTGCAACGCTCGGGCGAGGCAGCGACACATCCTGCCGCACCCGGGCATTCCTAGTATAATACCAATGACGATTGAAGATGCGGCATTCGTGTCATTCCGAGCCCTTCGCTTCGCTCAGGGTAAACGCAGCGCGGAATCGGCGCGGGTCGCGCACGACCCCTCGCGCTGCTCGGGGTGACCATGCCGGATGGTCACAGGTCATTCGTATAACCACTTTACCGTTGAGGTCAACGCCGGTGCTGCCGCCTGAAGCGGCGATTGGGGCAAATCCCCGAAATTGACGCAGCGGTGATGTCATGGCTGCGACAGGCGCTGGTGGATAGCGTCCCGCTGCCCCGGGGCATATGACGTGTGGGCATGAGCCTGCACTCCTGTGCAAAGCGTGAGCATCCACCCACAACGGTTGGGGGAAGCAATGCCGCCGGTCGCCCAAAACGGCGGTTCGGGGGCAGCCCCCGAAAAGGAAAAGCGGCGGCGGAATGGTCTCAGCACGCGCCAACGCCCGGCGCCCCGCCGCCCCGGGGCGCCGCACATCGCGCCTGCACGCCAAGGAAGAGCATGAACAGTTACCCACAATAAAGGAATGTACAACATGGCTCTTTTATGCTATCCTATGCAAAGGTAGCTACGACACTGCTCCGTTCAGGAACATTGCCATGACCATTACTGATCGTATGCTCATCGGTGCAATTGCCAGCAATCCTGCCGATTTCAACGGAGCTGGCGAGTACCGTTGCTGTCGGACGTGCATGGTAATCTACTTTACTTCAGCAAAAAATCCTGATACCACTCACAAAGGACACGACACATTTGCCCTTCCTGCGCTCAACCCCGATGGATCTGGAAAACTGGTGCGCGCATTCCAGCGCTATATTGAACGCTGGACACCGGAGCGACGCGAGCAGTTGGAGCGTTTTGCACAGCGCAAAGGGTGGGATATGGCGATGGAGCTGAAGTACGGCGGCGGAGCGCTCGAAGATCACGAGGCAGCCGAATGGCAGGAGATTGTCAACGCCAGGCTCGAGCAGTTAATGCGTCAGGCGCGCCAGCAGATCGAAACCGGCGCACCCACGCCACAATCAAAATAGCATCACGCTGGCTTCGCGTGCCAACTGACGCAGGCGATCCCCCGCAGGCTTGCGCCCGTTCTGGTCCATCTGATCCGCAAGTTCGTTCAGGTGTTTGACAAAGGCAGGCGTAATCATCGCTGGATTCTGGCGCAGCAGTTGTGCGGCGCTCTGCGGCGTCTCCGCCTGGAGCAACTGGCTGATGAACCGATCTTCGGGCGATAACGATTCCTCGACGATGCTGGTTGCCAGGTGTTCAATGGCGCGCAAGCGTTCCGCCAGTTGAACCTGCCCACTGCGTTCTGCCGCCGCCAGATTCGACTGCAACACCAGCATGAATGCTTCGTTGATCTGATCGCTGCGTTCGCGCAGCACACGCTCTGGCGCCGCCGCATCGAGCGCCGCGCGCAACAGGTTCGCCCCAGCGTCGAACAATGCCTGCGCCTCACGATCCATCCGCTCGACCGTTTCGAGAATAACGCTGCGCCGGGCTGTCAGGCGCTCTGCTGTCGCATGATCGCCAGCCTGCTCCGCCTGCTCGATGCGCGACGTCCATTCCTCGAAGAAACTATAGTCGATGACCGGGCGCAATTCGGCGATCACTCCTTCCAGGTCATCGTCGCTGGCGGCAATCAACCGCTCAACCGCCTCCGTTGTTGCCACATCAGGCATCTCGCTCAATGTCTCGTCGCCCGTGCCGGTGAAACCGATCAGTTCCGCAAGGCGATGACGCAGCGCCAGCAGCAGTTGCGCCGAATCGTTGCGCCCGACCTGTCGACTGGCAGCGATAAAGGTATCGAGCGTGGCGAAAAACTCATCGTTGATCTCGCTGCGGCGCTGGTTGACAAGCGCGGCAAGCGCATCGTCGCCGCGTTCGGCGGCTTCGGCAAGACGACCGATCAAATCGACACGTTGACGCTGTGCTTCAATTGTCTCGCGCGATACGCCATCCGCCTCGAGGACGGCATCGATCAGCGAGTTAAGTGTTAGAAAGCGGCGTGGCGCAAGCAAATAGCCACGCGGCGCGTTGGGTGGCAGGGTGCGCATGATGAGCGACGTGGCATCGCCGATGAAACGTTCCTGCTCTTCCTGGCGGGTGTTGAGTTGCTGCGGAATATGCACGAGCGCCAGTTGTTTGGCGGCATCGTGGTAGAACAACGGTGCGCTGATCATGATCGCCATGCCGCAGTTCGGGCACATGGCCAGGTTCAATTGCCCGGCGATCAGACGCGCTTTCAGTTCGGGGTGCTGCGCATCGACAATCGTGACAACAGACGCGCGCAATGATGCACGACATGATGGACAGGTCAACTGGATCGCCTGTGATGATGGACCGGTGGTCACACGAAGCCCTTTCAGAATCGCGCGCGCCGGATGCACCGGCGCGATGGATAACCATTCTTCAGTATTATAGCACGGATTGTACACTGGTGCTTTCGTATCCGGGGGCGTGCATGATGTGTCAGGCGCCACGGGGTGACCCCTGACCTCCTCGCCGCCAATGCCGCAATCCCGACCGGCGGCATACGCGCGGACAAACGCCCACCAGCCCCGGAGAGGCTTGCACGATCGCAGCCAGACCTTTAGCCCGATGGCTCCCGCCCTCCGATTCCCCTTGACGGGCGCGATTATGGGGCGTATACTCCTAATGTTACGCAACAAAAGCAACAAATGAAAGAGGAACCCATGCGCATCTATGGCAGCATTACCGAACTAGTAGGCAACACACCGCTTGTGCGCCTGAACCGGGTGAATGATACCCACGCCACGGTGGTCGCCAAACTCGAATGGTTCAACCCGGCCGGCAGCGTCAAAGACCGCATCGGGCTGGCGATGATCGAAGCCGCCGAGCGCGACGGCATCATCCGTCCCGGCGAGACGGTGATCGTCGAGCCGACGAGTGGCAACACCGGCATCGGGCTGGCGTTCGTGGCGGCGGCGAAAGGATATAAGGTCATTCTGACCATGCCCGAGACGATGAGCATCGAACGGCGCAAACTGTTGCGTGGCTTTGGCGCCGAGTTGGTGCTGACGCCTGGCGCCGAGGGTATGCGGGGCGCGATTGCGCAGGCGGAAGCCATCGCCGCGGAATTACCGAACGCCTGGATTCCACAGCAGTTCAAGAATCCTGCCAACCCCGAAATCCACCGCCGCACGACTGCCGAGGAACTGTGGCGCGACACCGATGGGCAGATCGACATTCTGGTCTCTGGCGTCGGCACCGGCGGAACGCTGACCGGTGTATCGGAGGTGATCAAGCCGCGCAAGCCGTCATTCTATGTCGTTGCCGTGGAACCTGAAGCGTCGCCGGTGCTGTCGGGGGGCAAGCCCGGTCCGCACAAGATTCAGGGAATTGGCGCAGGGTTTGTGCCCGATGTGCTCAATACCAACGCCTATGACGAGGTCTTTCGCGTGTCGAATGAGCACGCTTTTGAGATGGCGCGTCGCCTGGCACGCGAAGAAGGGCTGATGGTCGGCATCAGTTCTGGCGCGGCGGCGTATGCGGCGCTGGAGATTGCTCGCCGTTCCGAAAATGCCGGTAAACTGATCGTTTTCATCTCTGCATCGAATGGTGAACGCTATCTGAGCACGCCGCTGTACGGCGATGATGTCTAGAGCCAATCTCTGACGAGAGTGATGCAGCCGCCTCACGAACGAGTCGCTCGACGGCTCTTTTGCCTTTGTAGCAGGCTGAAGCCTGCGCTGGGTGAGCGAAGGCAGCACCTTCGCCCACTCAATCGCCCTTTACAAGGTGAGTTTTCCAACCCACAAAGAGTGACCCGACCGTTTTGGGTTTCAGTGCGTAGAGTCCATTTAGACGATAATAATCAAACCGGCAGACAGTTCGTGCGATGGGAACGGAAATGCACAAGATACCATCTTCCGAAATTACACCCGAACATATCTACCGCTCACGGCGCCGGTTTCTGCGCGGAATCGGCGCGCTGACGCTCGCAGGGTTGGGCGTTGCGGCCTGCGGCGACACGGCGAACCAGACGCCGGCGCTCACACCAGGACCGGTCTCCCGACAGACTGATGAGCGTGGTGATCCGCTCAACACCTATGAGCAGATCACCACGTACAACAATTTCTATGAATTCACCACGCAAAAGGAGGGTGTGGCGCACCTAGCGCGCAACTTCCGCACTTCGCCGTGGACGGTCAGCATCGGTGGGCTGGTGCACAAACCGCAGACCATTGCCATTGAAGACCTTCTGAAGCGCTACCCGTCGGAAGAGCGCATTTACCGCCTGCGTTGCGTCGAGGGGTGGTCGATGGTTATCCCATGGCTCGGTTTCCCATTACACAAACTGCTGGCAGATGTCGAGCCAATGGCGAATGCGCGCTATGTGCGCTTTGAGACGCTCTACGACCCGGATCAGATGCCGGGTCAGCGCGACCGCTGGTACGCATGGCCCTATGTCGAAGGATTGCGCCTCGACGAAGCCATGCACGATCTGACCATCCTCAGCACAGGATTGTACGGTAATGTGCTTCTGCCGCAGAACGGCGCGCCGCTCCGTCTCGTCGTTCCGTGGAAGTACGGGTTTAAGAGCATTAAGTCGATAGTTGCCATCGATCTGGTCGCCGAACAACCAACATCATTGTGGATGGCAGCCGCGCCGCACGAATATGGGTTCTACGCCAACGTCAACCCCAATGTGCCGCACCCGCGCTGGTCGCAGGCGACTGAACGACGCATCGGTGAGTTCGAGCGCCGCCCAACGTTGCTGTTCAACGGCTATGCCGATCAGGTGGCGCACCTCTACGCCGGAATGGATTTGCGGGTGAACTATTGAACCAAAAAGGGCGCGTCAGCGGCGCGCCCGCAAATGGCGCTCTGGAAGAACGCCACCCTTGAAGTGTGCGCCGGGTCGAATGTGCGCCTTGCTCGACATGTCTGAGTCCGTCTCACTCTGCGCAAGCCCGCATTTATCTCCACGCACATTCATTCTCATAGCGCCCACCTCCCTTCTCGTCTATACTGTCCCCCGGACATGCAAACGATAGCGATACATGAGCTGCCAACCAGTCAGGTCTTTGCAGCACTCGACTCGAACCCTCAGGGATTGACCCCGGACGAGGCGCGTGAACGCCTGGCGCAGTATGGTCTCAACGTCCTGCACGAACCGCCGCGCAAACCGCTGATCCGCGCCCTGCTGGCGCATTTCACGCATCTGATGGCATGGCTGCTCTGGATTGGCGGAGGCGTTGCATTTGTGGCGCAAACGCCGACGCTGGGCATTGCTATCTGGCTTGTCAATATTATTAATGGGTTGTTCAGTTTCTGGCAGGAGTATAAAGCCGAACAGGCGACCGCCGCGCTCCGCCGCATGCTGCCGTCGTATGCGCGGGTGCGTCGCGCTGGCGCAGAGATGCGCATTCCGGCAGAGCATTTGGTTCCCGGTGATGTGCTGTTGCTCGCCGAAGGCGACCACATTTCAGCCGATGCGCGCCTGGTGCGCGAAACAGAACTGCGCGTCGATCAGTCGGCGTTGAGCGGTGAGTCGCATCCGGTGCGCAAAACTGCCGATCCGATCAGCGGTATCGGTCTTTCACACGCTGAATTGCCAAACCTGGTGTTTGCCGGCACGAGTGTGACATCCGGCACGGCGGAAGCCGTCGTGTTCGCCACCGGTATGCGCACCGCGTTTGGCGAGATTGCCCGCCTGACCCTGAGCGTCGGCGATGAACTCAGCCCCTTGCAGCGCGAAATGGAGCGCCTGACCCGTGTGGTCAGCGCGATTGCCGTCGGTGTCGGTTTGTTCTTCTTCGTGCTGGCAGTCGCCATCGCAGGGATCGATCTGGCGAATGGCTTTATCTTCGCCCTGGGCATGATCGTCGCCTTTGTTCCCGAAGGATTGCTGCCGACCGTGACGCTGGCGCTGGCGCTGGGTACGCAGCGTATGGCGCGGCGCAACGCGCTGGTGAAACGTCTCTCCGCCGTCGAGACGCTTGGATGCACAACTGTCATCTGTACCGACAAAACCGGCACCCTGACGCAGAACGAGATGACCGTGCGCGAGATCTGGGTCGGCGGGCGACAGATTTCGGTCAGCGGCGTCGGATATGCGCCGGAAGGATCGTTCAGTGAGTGTGGCGCGCTGCTGGAACGACCGGCCGATGATCCCGAGCTGCGCCGTTTGCTGCTGGCGGCTACGCTCTGCAACGACGCCCGTCTCATTCCGCCACATACGATGACGCCAGAAGACCAGGGACATTCCAACAACGGTGAACGGTGGAGCATCCTGGGCGACCCAACCGAGGCGGCGCTGCTGGTGGCGGCGCGCAAAGCGGGTATCGACAACGACGCCGAAGCGCAACAGATACCGCGCATTCGTGAGTTGCCGTTCGAGTCGCGCCGCAAACGGATGAGCGTCGTCTGCCGATTGCAACCACAGGTCGCAGCGCATCGATCCGCCGGGTTCGTAGCATATGTCAAGGGCGCGCCCAAAGAAACGCTGGCGCTCTGTACATCCTTTGCTGTCGGCAATTCCATTCAGCCGCTCGACGAAACGCAGCGCGCAGACATCCTCGCAGCCAACGATCAGTATGCGCGCGCCGGGTTGCGCGTGCTGGCAGTTGCGCAACGTTTGCTGAATGCTATGCCCGCCTCGTTCGAGGCTGAGCATATCGAACGTGATCTGACATTCCTCGGTCTGATCGCAATGATGGATCCGCCACGTCCAGAAGTCGAATCAGCGGTGGCGACGTGTCATGCCGCCGGGATTCGTATTATCATGATCACCGGCGATTATGGACTGACGGCAGAAAGCATCGCCCGGCGCATCGGCATCATCCGTGGCGCGCAGCCGCGTATTGTGACCGGCGCTGAATTGGACAGCATGGATGACGCGGCGCTTCACGACGCACTGACTGATGAAGTGCTCTTCGCGCGCGTCGCGCCAGAGCACAAACTGCGCGTCGTCAGCGCGCTGCGCGCACAGGGGCATGTCGTCGCTGTGACGGGTGATGGCGTCAACGACGCTCCGGCGCTCAAACAGGCGGATATTGGCGTGGCGATGGGGCGCGCGGGAACCGACGTCGCGCGGGAAGCGGCGGACATCATTCTGACCGACGACAATTTCGCCTCGATTGTCAGCGCTGTCGAAGAAGGACGCGCAGTCTACGCCAATATCAAAAAATTCGCCACCTACATCTTTACCAGCAACACTCCCGAGGCGGTTCCATTCGTGCTGTTCGCCTTCAGCGGCGGGCGTATCCCGATTGCGCTGAACGTTATGCATATTCTGTCGATTGATCTGGGAACCGACATCGTTCCGGCGCTGGCGCTCGGCGCCGAACCGCCCGAACCCGGTATCATGGAGCGTCCGCCGCGTAGTTTGAAGGAACATGTGGTCACCGGCGCTATGCTGCGCCGCGCCTATCTCTGGCTTGGACCGGTGCAGAGCCTGGCAGCAATGGCGGCATTCTACTACCAGTACTGGACGAATGGGTACTGGGGGCAGTGGCTCGACCTTCCGGCAGACGGTCCGTTGTACCGTTCGGCGACGGCAATGGCGCTGGCGGCAGTGGTGACGACACAGATCGGCAACCTGTTTGCGCAGCGAAGCGAGCGCCTTTCGGTTCTGCGCCTGCCTCTAATGGGAAACCGGTTGATCTGGATCGGCATCGCTACAGAAGTGATCCTGATCGTGGCGATTGTGTATGTGCCGTTTTTGCAGGATGTCATTGGGACGGCGGCGTTCAACCCCGTCAACTGGATCGTTCTCGCGCTCTGGGCGCCAGCATTGCTACTAGTCGATGAACTGCGCAAACTGGTGATCGCCCGGCGAAAGTGACGGTCACCTGAAGGAGGCGCATCATGCGTGTGATCATCGTAGGATGCGGACGAATGGGCGCCGGGCTGGCGTTGAATCTTACCCGCAGTCAGCACGAAGTGACCATCATCGATCGTGATCCGGCGGCGTTTGCGGCTTTGGGCGAACGATTTGGCGGTCAGACAATCACCGGGCACGGCTTCGACCGCGATGTACTGTTGCGTGCCGGGATCGCGCGTGTCGATGCGCTGGCAGCAGTGACGTCCAGCGATGAAACCAATGTGGTAACTGCGCGGGCGGCGCGGCGGTTCTTCCGCGTGCCGCGCGTCGTCGCCCGCCTCTACGATCCGCGCAAAGCCGAGATTTATCGGCGCCTGGGCATCCTGACCATTTCAACAACGGAGTGGGGCATCCACCGTGTCGCCGAACTCATCAGTTATTCCTGGTTCGAGCCGATTGTCAGCCTTGGAGCGTCGGTCAACCTTGTTGATGTCGAAACGCCGCCGATGATGGCGGGACGTTCGCTTGCCAGCCTCACCGTGCCAGGCGAAGTGCATCCGGTGGCGATCAGTCGCGGCGGGCGCTGTTTCCTGCCAACACCGGAGACGCAGTTGCAGGCGGGCGATCTGCTGCACGTCGCCGTGCTGGCAACCTCAACCGAACGTCTGAAGGCGCTGTTGGGAGTCTGAACCTATGTTTGTGATCATTGTCGGCGGCGGGAAGGTTGGCGCGCATCTGGCAGGTCTGCTGATCGCCAGCGATCACCGGGTATGCGTCGTCGAACCGCGCGCCACTGCGCGCGACCATCTGGCGCAAACTCTGCCGCCGGAGACGATTGTTGCAGGAAGCGGCAGCGATCCCGCCGTGCTGGAGGCATGTGGCGCGCGCCAGGCGGATGTTGTGGCAGCCGTTACCGGCGATGATGAGGTCAACCTGGTAGTCACAAGTCTGGCGCGCTTCGAGTTTCATGTGCCGCGCACGATTGCGCGGGTGAACAATCCGAAGAACGCATGGATGTTTACCGCCGAAATGGGGGTTGATGTCGCGCTGAGTCAGGCGGATCTGATGGCGCATCTCATTCTCGAAGAGATGTCGCTGGGCGATATGATGACGCTGCTCAAGTTGCGTCGCGGGCGCTACTCACTCGTGGAAGAGAAAATCGCCGCCGATTCATTGGCGGTGGGACGCGCCATCACCGATCTCAATCTGCCGCACGAGTGCGTGATTGTCGCTATTATCCGGCGGGGTCGTCTGATTCCGCCCCACGGGGACACCGTGCTGCACGCTGGCGACGAAGTCCTGGCGTTGACAGCGGCTGAGCAGGTGCAGCGGCTGGCGGAGATTCTGGGAGGGTGAGACGCAGCCTGGAGGAGGTGATGAGGACGCCTGCTCAACTGCCGTTCGCTCACGCACTCGATGTTTCAGATCGGCGCGTTCAGCAACCGCTGGCTGTTCGTCGGCATCGGGACGATGATCCTGTTGCAACCGGGATTCACCTGTCCGCCGTGGATGGGCCAGATTCTCAACAGTGCGCCAATCAGTCTCGAAGCGTGGGGGCGCGTCATGCTCATTGCGTTTGTGGGATATGCGCCGATCACGACCGAACCATGGCGACGCCGCCGGTATGCCGGCGAGCGCCGCGCGGTCCTGACCTGATTCAAAGTCTTGCCTTCATCTTCCATGCATGATTTCATACTAATGACGATTGACGATGCCGCATGCTGGTCATTCCGAGCGCAGCGACTGGTCATTCCGAGCGCAGCGACTGGTCATTCCGAGCGCAGCGAGGAATCTCAGCGGGTCGCGCACGACCCCTCGCGCGGCTCGGGGTGACCATGCCGGATGTGCACAGGTCATTGGTATCAGATATGAGGATGAAACCATTGATTGTACGCATGTTTCAGCCACCGCGTTTCGATGATGAAGATCAGACACGCATCGCGCAGACCCAGCATCTGCTCCTGCTCGTCTGTCTGACAATTGCGCTGATTGCCGCGACGATCAATGCCGCTCTTGGGCGCTCAACCTCGACGATTGCTTTGCTGATCAGCGCTGGGGTGGCTTTGATCGCGCTTTTGCTGTTGTATGCGCGCCGCCTGCGTCTATCAATTGCGCTTCTGCTTAGTCTTTTCATTGGGTTGACCGCCTCGCTCCAGGTGATCGGTCGCGGCGCCCACGACACGGTCACCGGTCTCTATGCGGCGGTCATTGTCATCGGCAGCCTCCTGCTCGACCGCCGCGCATTCATCGGGATGGTCGCGGTGATCATGCTGGTCATCGCCGGGATTGTGACGGCGGAAATGTATGGCTGGACCCGGTCTCCCTACGAAAGCGAACCGGGCGACTGGTTCGATCTGGCGCTTATTCTGGGACTGACGGCATTCGCCGCGCGGTTGTTGAGTGAAAGCCTGCAACGCAGCCGCGCGCTGGCGCGCGCGCACGCGAAGACGCTGGCAGCGCAGGCAGCCGCATTGCGCGCTTCGGAGGAACGTTACCGCATTCTGGCGGCGAATCTGCCCGACAGCGCCGTGCTGATTTTCGATCACGATCTGCGATTCGTCCTGAGTGAAGGACCGGAACTCGCTGCAACCGGTTACTCGAAAGCGGCGCTCGAAGGACGCACGCTCTACGAAGCGCTGCCTCACGCATTCGCCGCACAGGTCGAAGGAAACATCCGCGCCGTTTTGAGCGGTCGCCGCTTCTCAGCGGAGATCCCCTACGAAGACCGCATCTACCACTATCATTATGTTCCGCTGATCGACGACAGCGGGGCAGTGCGGTACGGCATGATCCTGGCGCGTAATGTGACGGAGCAGCGCCGGGCGCAGATGGCGCTCCAGGAGCGCGAAGCGCAACTTCGGTTGATCACCGAAAATATGGGTGACGCAATCACGCAACTGAATGCAGCGTTCACCGTTATCTACGCCAGCCCGTCGGTGCAGCGCGTGTTCGGCTATCTTCCCGAAACCATCAATGGAGCATCCATTTCCGTATTGATCCACCCCGATGATGCACCGGGCGTAACCATGGCGCTCAAACGCATACGGGATGAAGGTGCATCCGCCACGCGCATCGAGTATCGTGGCCGCAGTGATCACTGCCGCTGGCTCGAGTCGGAGATTCGCGCGCTCTATGGCACGAACGGTCAGTTTACCGGCGCCATCCTCACCACGCGCGATGTGACCGAACGCAAACAGATCGAAGTGGAGCGCGAGCGCCTGATTGCCGAACTTGAACAAAAAAACGCCGAACTCGAACGTTTCACCTACACCGCCTCGCACGACCTGAAGAGTCCGCTGATCACCATCCAGGGATTTCTCGGTTATCTGGAACGCGACGCACAGGAAGGCAACACGAAACGGATGCAGGACGACATCCGGCGGATCGGTGCAGCGGTGCACAAAATGGAGCGCCTGTTGAACGATCTGCTGGAACTGTCGCGGATCGGGCGCGTGAGCGCCGCACCGCAATACGTGCCGTTCAATGTTGTGGTGCAGGAGGCGCTCGAATTGCTTGTCGGCAGGATCGCCGAACGACAGGCGCGCATCAGTGTCGCTCCTGAGATGCCCGTTGTGTACGGCGAGCGGACACGCCTGGTCGAAGTGGTTCAAAACCTGGTTGATAATGCGCTCAAGTTCTGCGATAATCAATATACGCCCGATATTACGATCGGTGTGCTGCGCGAGTCGCAGGGTTCGTCGATCTTCTTCGTGCGCGACAATGGCATCGGGATCGAACCGAAATACCACGAGCAGATCTTCGGACTGTTCAACAAACTCGATCCGCGTAGCGCAGGCACAGGCGTTGGGCTGACGATTGTTCGTCGCATTATCGAAGTTCACGGCGGGCGTATCTGGGTCGAATCAGGCGGACCAGGCAGTGGCGCTACCTTCTACTTCTCGCTCCCCATCGCAGCCACACCAGTGCAGGAGGTGAGCCATGACCGACACGACGCTCCGGGTGCTCCTGGTTGAGGATAACGACGATCACGCTGAACTGATCCGGCGCACGCTCAACGAGCAGCAGAGGACGCCACAGATTGTGCATGTCAGCGATGGCGAGAGTGCGCTCGATTACCTGCACCGCCGTGGAGCATGGATCGATCCGGCACAGAGTCCTCGTCCGCACGTCATTCTGCTCGATCTGCGCCTGCCGCGCGTTGATGGTCTCGACGTCTTGATGAACATCAAACAGTCGGCGGATTTGCGCCGCATTCCGGTGGTGGTGCTGACCACATCCTCAGCAGAGCGCGACGTGACCCGCGCCTACGATGCGCATGCGAACAGTTATCTGGTCAAGCCATTCGGCTTCGAGGACTTTCGCAACCTGATGCATGATGTTGGGGTGTACTGGTTGATGCGTAATACCGTTGCTCACCTATAAATTCGGAATCGACCGTGACCGGCGCCGAGCGTGTCCGATTGCTGCTCATCGAAGACGATGAATTGCACATCGAATTGATCCAGCGCGCCTTTGAACCCTGGCAGTCGCTGTTCGATCTGACGGTTGCGCATACGCTGCGGGAAGCGCGCGCGCTGTTGGATGATGACGCTTTCCGATTCGATTTGCTTATTTGCGACTGGCGATTACCCGACGGGGACGGGCTGGAATTGCTCGATCCATCAGACCCGCTGCCCCTTCTTGTGATGACCGGCTATGGCAATGAGCGGGTAGCGGTGGAAGCAATTCGCGCCGGCGCGCTCGACTATATCGTCAAGAGCGAAGCCGCATTCATCGATCTGCCGCGTGTCGCGCAGCATGCACTGCGCCAGTGGCGGGCGATCCAGACGCAGTATCGCACAGAACAGGCGCTGCGTGAGATCGAGGCGCGTTATCGTCTGATTACCGAAAACACCTCTGATCTGATCGCCATCCTCGACGAACAGCACCGTTTCCGGTACGTCAGCCCCTCCGCCGTCAACCTGCTGGGGCGAACTCCTGAGGAATTGATCGGGCATGACGCCTTTGATGATCTCCATCCTGATGATATGCCCAACAGCGCGGCATACTGGCAGGAGATCGCACTGCGCAAACGCACCACGGCAACCTTCCGCTATCGTCATGCGGGCGGTTCCTGGCGCTGGTTCGAGTGCGACATCAAAGCCGTCGTTCAGGACGGCGCACCTGCCGCCATTGTGATCGCCCGCGATATTACGGCGCGCCGTGAACTGGAAGAACGGTTGCTCCAGATGCAAAAAATGGACGCGCTTGGTCGGTTGTCGGGCGGAGTCGCACACGATTTCAACAACCTCCTGGCAGTAATCGCCGGATGCACCGAATTGGCGCGCCAGTCGCTCCCGGATGACCATCCGGCGATGCTGGAACTGATCGAAATTCAGCATGCTACCGAGCGCGCCTCGGCGCTGACCCGTCAGTTGCTCGCCTTCGCTCATCGTCAGAAGTTCGACCCGCGCCCGATTGATTTGAATGCGCTCATTCAGGACATGCACAAACTGTTGCGCCGCCTGATCCGCGAGGACATCACCCTGCACACCCGCCTCGCTCCCGATCTCTGGCACGTGCGCGCCGATCCAGGGCAAATTGAGCAGGTGCTGGTAAATCTTGCCGTCAATGCGCGCGATGCCATGGCTGTCGGTGGCGCCCTCACGATTGCAACAACCAATGTCGTGGCTGATGAGGCGTTTGAACGCCGCTATCCTTCCCTCAAGGCCGGAGAGTACGTTTGCCTGACTGTCAGCGACACCGGCATTGGCATGGATGAAGAGACGCGCCGGCGCGCCTTCGAGCCGTTCTTTACCACGAAGAAACCGGGCGAAGGCACAGGCTTGGGGCTGGCGACCTGCTATGGTATTGTGACTCGTCATGGTGGCGCCATCGATCTGGCAAGCGAGCCAGGATGCGGTACGGTCGTCACGATCTATCTGCCGCGCGCTTCGGTTGAGGGAGCGCAGGCATCCGAAACCGTCGATCAGAGCGCTGGTCTCGACGGCTCGGAAACCATTATGCTGGTCGAGGACGATCCGGCAGTGCGTTCGCTGGTGGCACGGACCCTCCGCGCGCACGGGTATACCGTTCTCGAAGCGAGCAGCGATCAGGAAGCGATTGCCCATGCTGCACAGGACGCAACCATCCACCTGCTCCTGAGCGATCACGTCATTCCGCACACGAGCGGTGTTGCCCTGGCGGATCGTCTGACCTTCCTCCAACCCCGGATGCGGGTGCTGTTTATGACCGGATATGTCGTTGAACCGCAGCAAAACGCTCATCGCGCCACCGATGCGCCGGTGATCGAGAAGCCGTTCACCCCCACCGAACTCCTGCATCGGGTTCGCGCCTTGCTGGATGCCTAGACACGCTGCGTGGCGGAAGGATTCAAAAAAACGATCCATAAGACCCCGGCGCCACTTGCCTGTTTCAGCACTCTGATCTACAATCCACCACACAGGTTCGCAGAAGTTGTATCGTCGGGTCCGCGCGAGATCGTTGAGGCGTCGCCTGTGAAGCGCGCCTGTGTCCGATGCCCTCCCATAGGGTGAAACCGCACCGGCAACCATGCCACAGCCAGATATCAGCCATCGCGCACACAAGAGAGGAGGCGCTATCGAAATCCAGCGTGCATCGTCCTCACCTCATCACGTCATCGCATTCGCATTGTGACAGACAGGAGAAACAGGCAATGAAACGCCGACAATTCGCACTGTTTGCGATCACGCTCATGCTCGCCACCCTGATTGCGGCATGCGGCGGAACGCCCACCACCACCGCACCGACCGCTGCGCCAGCGCCACAACCCACGACGGCGCCAGCGCCCGAGGGCAGAAAGTTCACAATCGGCATCTCCAACCCGTTCATCAGCAGCGAATACCGCACCCAGATGATCCAGTCGTTGATCGAGGTCAATAAGGAATACATGGAACGGGGGATCACCAACGAACTCGTGATCGAGAGCGCCGATACCGATGTCGCCGGTCAGATCCAGCAATTGCAGAATCTCATTAACAAAGGGGTCGATGCCATCCTGGTGAACCCCAGCGATGTCAATGGTCTTAACGACACGCTTCAGGAAGCGATCAACAAGGGGATCATCGTCATCTCGGTCGATCAGGAACTGAACACCCCCGGCGTCTACAACGTCGGCATCGATCAGAAGGAATGGGCGAAGATTTCAGCCCGCTGGCTGGCGGAGAAGCTTGGCGGACAGGGAAATATTGTGCTGATCGAGGGCTTCCCCGGGCATCCGGCGAACGTTGCGCGCATGGAGGGCGTCGAGGAAGTGCTGAAGGAGTATCCCAATATCAAGGTGCTAGGGCGTGAAACCGGCAAGTGGGACGAAGCCACCGGTCAGCAGGTGATGTCGAACTTCCTGGCGTCGTTCCCCAATCTCGACGGCTACTGGACGCAGGATGGCATGGCGATTGGCGCGATGCAGGCGGTGATGGCCGCCAACCCGTCGAAGTGGCCCGTGCTCGTCGGCGAGGGGCGCTGCCAGTTCTTGCAGTTGTGGGATCAGCGCCTGAAGGAAGACCCCAACTTCGAGACGATTGCCGTCGCCAATCCGCCCGGCGTATCGCCAACCGGTCTGCGCATTGCCATCAATATGCTTCAGGGCAAGCAGGTGGACAAGAGTAAACTTGGAGGGGCGAATGGACTGTCGTTCGTCATTCCGGTGCCGGTGATTGTGACGAAAGACAATTTCCAAGAGGTGTTCACCACAGTGTGCAAGGATAAGCCGGCCACCTACCTGCTCGACGGCATTATGACCGACGAGGAAGTGCAGCAGTTCTTCGTGAAGTAGCGCCATGCCGTCTCTGCTCGCTGTTCGCAATGTCGCCAAGCGGTATGGCGCCATCCAGGCGCTGACAGATGCTAGCCTGGAAATCAGCGCCGGTGAGACGCTGGCGCTGATCGGAGCGAACGGCAGTGGGAAGAGCACACTGAGCAAGGTCATCAACGGAGTGGTTGCCCCCGATGGAGGGCAACTGCTCCTCGATGGACGCGCTGTGCGCTTCGACTCGCCGCACGCCGCCAAAGACGCTGGCATCTCGACCGTCTTTCAGGAACTCAGCCTTGTGCCGCAGATGACCGTCGCCGAGAATATCTGGCTCACCCGCGAGCCATTGCGGCGCGGTGGTCTGATTGACCAGCGCGCTGAGCGACGACGCACCGAAGCATTGTTGTCGCTCTTTGCCGGAACATTGCGCACCGATCTGACACCGGATACGCCGGTATCTGCGTTGCTCCCCGATGAACGGCAGATCGTCGAGATCCTCAAGGCGATCAGTGTCAATCCGCGCCTCCTGATCCTGGACGAAGCGACCGCGAGCCTGGACAGCCGCCAGGTACAGCGGTTGTTCGAGTTGATCGGGCAATGGAAAACGCAGGGAACCGCCATTATCTTTATCTCTCACCGCATGGCCGAGATCGAACAGATTGCCGACCGCTATTCCGTGCTGCGCAACGGTCAGACGGTCGGCGAGGGTTCGATGAAGGATGCTACATCGAGCGATCTCGTGGCATTGATGACGCCGGAGACATCCGGTGGCGCGATTGAGCGTCATCGCATGTTACCCGACGAATTGGCGACGCGGCGGATTGTGCTTCAGATCGATGGTCTGTGCACCAGCGTGCTGCGTGGAGTCGGCATACAGGTGCGTGAGGGAGAACTCCTCGGTATTGGCGGGTTGAAGGGGCAGGGGCAGCGCGATTTGCTGCTCGCAATCTTTGGCGGCGTGCCATATAGCGGGCGCATCACGCTCGAAGGCAAAACAGTTCACTTTACCCATCCGCGGCAGGCGATGAACCATGGGGTGGCGCTCGTTCCGGGTGATCGCGCCGGTGAAGGGTTGCTTTCCATCCGCTCGATCCTGGAAAATCTGCTGGTTCCCTCGTGGCGCCATTATGGCTTTCCGCTGCGCATGAAACGCGCGCGCCAGGATGCCGGCGCGATTGCAACGCGCCTCGATCTGAAAATGGCAGGGCTTGACGCGCCGGTCAGCTCGCTGTCGGGCGGCAACGCACAGAAAGTGGTTATCGGCAAATGGCTCCTGCGCAATCCGCGTGTCCTGCTCCTGGACGACCCAACCAAAGGGGTCGATATTGCCGCCAAAGCGGAGTTCTATCGCCTGCTCTCTCGCCTGTGCGCTGAGGGAACCACCGTGATCCTCTATAGCAGCGACGACGAAGAGTTGATCGGTCTGAGCGATCGCGTGATCGTGATGCACGATGGTCAGATCAGTGCAGAACTCGCCGGCGCATCGCTGACAACCGCCAATCTCGTTGCCGCAAGCCTGGGAGTCGTTGCCAGGGAGACGCTATGAAACCATCGCGCTGGCAGCAGGTAACCTATCGCCATCCCTATCTGTTTGCACTGCTGCTGCTGGTCGTGGCATTCACCGCGAATGTGCTGCTGCAACCGAACCTGCTCGATCCAATGACGCTGAATAGCAATATGCGCGTCTTTCTGCCGCTGATCCTGGTCGCTATCGGGCAGGCGATCGTGATGATCGGCGGCGGCATCGACATCTCGGTCGGCTCGATTGTCTCAATCGTCAACGCGATCCTCGCTACACAGATCGGGTTGAGCGGCGATCTGAGCACTGCCGGCATGGTGATGGGGATGGCGTTGCTGGTCGGCATGGGGGCTGGTGCGCTGAATGGGCTGTTTATCGCCTATCTGCGCCTCCAGCCGATTATTACGACGTTTGCCACCAGTTTTATCTATGCGGGGCTGGCGCTTTTCATCCTGCCCAACCCTGGCGGCGGCGTGCCATCGCGGCTGACGGCGTTCTACCGCGAGACGATCATTCTCTGGTTGCCGCTCGCGTTCTATGTCATTGGGCTGTTCCTCCTTGCGTGGGGCATCGTGCGGCGCACGCGCTACGGGCGTTATCTCTACGCCGTTGGCTGCAAAGCCGATGCCGCTTATGAAACGGGCGTGCCGGTGCGGGCAGTGCAGTTCAGCACCTATGTCATCTCTGGGTTGATGGCAGCGTTTGGCGGGATTGCGATGACGCTGCTCACCGGCTCCGGCAATGCGCAGGTCGGTGATCCGCTGACCCTCTCGTCGATCACGGCTGCGGTGATCGGCGGGACGCCGCTGAGCGGCGGCGCCGGCGGCATTGCCGGTCCGATCATTGGCGCGGTCATCCTTGGTTTGATCCGCAATATCATCTCGTTTGCCAACGTCGCCACCTGGTGGCAGACGTTTGTGAATGCTGCTATCATTGTGCTGGCGCTGGCGATGCCCGGCATCATTAATCTGGTGCGCAGGAGAAATTCATGACGCGACGGACGATCTCACCGCCGCTCGCTGCGGTGCTGTTGGCGGTGGCGCTGTTCCTGCTCAGCGGATTCCTGCCCAACGGCTTCGGCGGCAATCTCGATGTCGCAACCGCACAAGCCATCAACATCGTGCGCCTCTCGGTCTTTCTGGGTATTATCGCCGCCGGGCAAACGCTGGTGATTATCAGCGGCGGGGAAGGCATCGATCTTTCGACAGGCGCAGTCGTCACCCTGACTGCGATCCTGACGTACACCATCGTCAATGGGAGCAACGAACAGGTGCTGCCGGCATTGCTGGCTGTGCTGGTCGTTGGCGGGTTGATCGGGCTGATCAACGGCGCTGGCGTGGCGTTCCTTGCCATCTCGCCACTGGTCATGACCCTGGGTATGGCGGGTGTGGTGAGCGGGTTGATCCTGGTCATCACACAGGGAAATGTCAGCGGCGCCGTTGCGCCGATCATGACGCAACTGATTGCCCGTCCGGTTCTGGCGGGCATTCCCGGCGCCATTCTGATCTGGGCAGTCTTCGCGGCGCTGATGTGGCTGCTGCTCGAACGCACCGCTTTCGGCAAACACCTGTTCGCCATCGGTACGAACCGCACGACTGCGCGACTCTCCGGCATTCATGTGACCGGCATGATTATTGGCGCCTATGCGATCTCCGGAATGCTCGCCGGTCTTGGCGGTTTTCTGGTTGTCGGGAATACCGGCGTCGTGCATATTCGTATTGGCGATCCCTTCCTCTTCCCGTCGATTGCAGCCGTCGCAGTTGGGGGAACGCTGCTGACTGGCGGCAAAGGGAGTTATTTTGGCACAATGGCGGGGGCATTGGTGCTGACGCTGATCACGAGCCTGCTGACGACCATGCAGATGCAGGAGTCGGTGCGCCGCATGGTGCTCGGCGCTACCCTGCTGGCGATGATCGCCATTTATGGACGTCAGCGCGGTTTCCGGCAGTGATTTGACACCCCTGCACAAATCGATTTGCTGGCAAGCCATGCTTGACAATGCGCTGTCAAGCCTTTATCATACGCGCAAGGTGATACCGGAGTGACATACCCTGGGATGGAGTCGTTATCGATGCGATGGATTCGCGGATGCGCCCTGGCTGCTGTGAGTATTCTGGCGCTTATCGTCGCGGCGTGCAGCCAACCCGCCGTTCCGCTCACCGGAACGATCGCCGACGCTTATACAGGAAAACCGGTCGTTGCGACGTTGACCATTGGCGATCTCCAGGTCACCACCGACGCGAACGGGGTCTATCAGATCGATCGCTGGAGTGCGCGTGATGTCATCAAGGTCGTTGCCAGTGGGTATGAGCCGATCGAAATCAATCTTTCTACGCTGCCGAACCTGGAACGCCCATCGCCTCCGGCGGTCACGCTCGAGCCGGTGCAGGTGCGTCCCAATACCCTCAGCGGTGTGATTACCGATCTGTATACGGGCATGCCGGTGGCAGGCGCGCTGGTGCAGGCGTCTGAAACGATCAGCGCCACCACCGACGCTGAAGGGCGGTATGTGCTGACAGGCGTGCCGGAAACGTTTCGCGTGACCATTACTGCCGATGGATACGCGCCGGTGGTCAGTGATGTGGCGCGCACCACATTGTTCGATGCCGCGATCCGTCCCGATACACTACGTGGCGCCGTGACCGATGGGTACACCGGACGACCGATTGCCGGCGCATCGGTCGCGCTTGGCGATCTCCGGGCGACAACCGACAGCAATGGGCAATATGTCTTGCGCGGCGTGCCTGAGAAGGGAACCATGACGATCAGCGCCAGGGGGTATGCCCGTCTCGATCAACCGGTCGAACGGGTGACAACGCTCGATGTGGCGCTTCGTCCTGATACGCTGAGCGGCACTCTGATCGATGCGCAATCCAGGCAGCCGATCCGCAATGCGACTATCATTGCCACGCTTAATCTTCAGAGCAGCGATGTGGCAATGACACGGATCGATAATAGTTCCGATGGCTCCTTCACCCTTGAAGGAATTCCGGAGCAAGGCTACCTTCAGGTGCTGGCGCCGGGGTATCGTAAAGCGGTCATCGAATTGCGCCCCGGCAGTGTGCCGGCAACGATCGAGCTTGAGCCGTTCTACTCGAAGGCGCTCTATGTCACCGCAGCCGTTGCATCGCGCTGGAATCTGTTGATGAAGTATTTCGACATCATCGATGCGACTGAATTGAACGCCATCGTCATTGATATCAAGTCGGATCTGCGCGATGACCTGGGGTTGGTGTACTACGATTCGCAGGTTCCCATAGTGCGCGAATTGGGGACATTCAAACCCTACATGGATCTGCGCGCCATCCTCAATGAAGCCAGACGTCGCGGCATCTACACGATTGCGCGCGTTCATATGTTCAGCCACGACAATGTGCTTGCCGAGGCGAAACCGGAGTGGGCAGCGAAGGATCGCACCACCGGCGGAATCTTCTACGATTATCCCGCTCCGAGTATTCGCTACGCCTGGCTCGACCCATGGAACGAGAACGTCTGGGACTATAACATTCAACTATCGGTCGAAGCGGCGCTACTTGGCTTTGATGAAATTCAGTATGATTATATCCGCTTTCCGTCACTCGAATTTTCGCCGACCGACAAGGACCGTCTGCTCCTCTCGCGCGAAGGAACGCCCGAAGAACGCTGGGCAAATATCACCGAAGTGCTCAAACGCTCGCATCGCGCGATCAATGGCGCCGGTGCATTCTTTTCGGTTGATGTCTTCGGCTATACTGCCTTTGGTCCTTCGAGATTGCTCGGACAAAACCTGAGCATGATGGCGGAGTATACCGATTACATCAGTCCAATGATCTACCCGTCGCACTTCAATCCGGGCGAATTTGGCTTCGATAATCCGGCAAAATATCCTTACGAGGTCATCCAGAAGTCTATGAGTGCGGCGTTCAAGCAAGTCGAGGGAAAACGCGCGCTGCTCCGCCCCTGGTTGCAGGACTTTACGCTTATCTGGGTGCCGAAGGAACTGTTGGTCGAATATACGCCAGCTGAGGTTCGCGCGCAGATCCGCGCTGTTGAGGAGTTCGACGCCAGCGCGGGCTGGATTCTGTACGACTCGACGAATGTGTATCACGTCGAGGCGCTGAAGCCGGCGGAGTAGGGTTCGGGGTTTGAGGCTAAGATCATAACCCTCAACTAATAACCCTTAACCCAAACATTCATGGAGACGTTATGCACCGCCTGGTTGTGACCATTGCGTTGATCGGCATGATGATCGGCATCACTCCGTCACAGGCGTTCGCACAGGTGCCGGTGCAGTCGGGGCGGATTGTGTTCAGCACTCAGGCGGACTGGCAGCGCGGGACGCGCACTGATGTGCAGATTATCACGAATGCCGACGGCGAACTGCGCCTGGAGCGTGGCGCGACTCGCGGTACGTTCGTCTCTGAACCGATTGCTCTGACCACGACCCTGAATGCCGCCGGCGTCGTCTGGCACGCCGATGTTCCGCCCGGTACGACACTGACCCTCGAACTTCGCGGCGGTCCTGCTCCCGATCAACCGGGTCCCTGGCAGCCACTGACGGCTGGCGAACTGCGCGCTCGATCAACCCCGGACGCTTTTGCGATTGAAGGGGTGCGCCCGCTGCCATCCGATACGCGTGTCTTGCAATTTCGCGCCACATTCAGCACGACTGTCCCAAACGCTTCGCCAATCTTGAGCGATGTCAGCATCAGTTACTTCGACACAAGCGCCGGTCCGCCGCGCGCGATCAATGCCGTTCCCGCAGTTGGCGGACCCGCAACGCTGACAGTGCCGCCGAAACTGTTTCCACGTACCTCGTGGGCAGGCGGCAACCCGCGCGCGTACCGCGGACCGCGCGAGGCGCCGCAGGGGATCGTGCTTCATCAGATCGGCGCCGATGCCCTCGACGATTCGCTGCCATTCCTGCGCGCGCTCGCTGTGTACCACGAACAGACACTCGGCTTGAACGATACGGTTTATCACTATATCATCGGGCGTGATGGCGCAATCTTTGAGGGGCGGAGCGGTGGACCAACCGCCTCAGTCGCTGAATTGAGCGGTGGCGCCGCAGTACACATTGCGCTGATCGGTGAAGGGGCGCCACCCGCAGCCCAATTCGACGCGCTCCGCGCCTTGCTGGCATGGCTGTGTGATGCGTACCGTCTCGAACCGTCCGGGCAACGAGTCATCACGCTCAATGGGTCCAGCGTTGTCGGTCCCACCATCGCCGCGCACAGTGACCTGGCGCCTTCTGCTGGCGATCCCTCGAATGCGCTGCGCGACGCCCTGCCTCAGATTCGACAGTCGGTCAGTGCTGCGATGGTGCGTTCTCGCTGGTTTTTTGCCGAGGGAAATCCGCGCGATTACGAAGAACGACTGGCAGTGCTCAATCCTGGCAGCGAACCTGCCACGGTGCGTTTCATCATTGTGCGACAGCCAGGCGTCGAGGTTATCCGCGAGACGACGGTTGCGCCGGGTGCGCGCGCTAACCTCGTGATCAACCAGGTCTTCAACGATACATCCGATGCTCCTGCAATCGTTGAGTCGAATGCCCCGATTATTGCAGAACGCTTCATGAATTTTGGCGCCGATCTGAGCCTTCAGCCAGGTGTGGCGCACCCGTCGCGCGTCTGGTATTTCGCCGAAGGTTCAACCGAAGGTGATAAACGCACGTTTCTGGTGCTGTTCAATCCGCAATCCGAGCCGGTCGGCGCGCGCGTGTTGCTGATTACGAATGATGGAACGACGTTTGTGTATCCGCCGTTCGATAGCGAGCCGGTGGTGCTGCTGCCCCGGCAGCGGACGGTCATCGTGATGGGCGATCTGCTGCCGAATGCCTCGTTTGGGATGCGAGTCACCGCCAGCCAGCCAATTGTTGCCGAACGCACGATGATCTTTGGTCCTGGCAGCACACTTACCAGCGGGGGAATGCACATATCGCCGGGGATGACCGAACTCTCGCGGGAGTGGCACTTTGCAGAGGGAACGACGGCGCCACCATTTCGGATGTCGCTGCTGGTGCTCAATCCGAATGGCGACCGCGCGAATGTTACCGTGCGCTTCCTGACCCCCGACGGCACATCGCTGGCGCGGCGCTACGCTATTCCGCCGCTCGCGCGCCTGTCAATCGATGTCAACGACGTTGTGCCAGAACTGGGAGTCGCAACAACCATCATCGCTGATCGCCCGGTCGCGGCTGAGCGGGCGCTCTACTGGCGCAACGATGCAGCAGGAACAGCGGGACCAGGAGTGATGGCGCCCGCCTACTCGTGGCGCTTTGCCGACGGTCGCACCGGCGGCGATTATCAGCAGTATCTGTTGATCAGCAATCCATCGCGCAGCCAGGCGCGCATCGATGTTGCCTTTATTCTGGCAGACGGCTCACGCGCGAGCCGGTCGCTGGTGATGCCCGCCGGTTCGCGGTATACGATGGCGGTTCACGAACTGTTCCCCGATCAGACGATCATTTCTGCAACGGTGCGTGCGACGCAGCCGGTGGTGGTGGAACGTTCGATCTACGCAGGACCTCCAGCCGCTACGACCAATCGCGGCGGTGAAACATCACCTGGCGTGCCGGGTGATTGATATGCGGGATAATGCTCAATGACCAACGCTTCAGAGTCTGCGCCTGCCACGCCGCCAGCGTCGCCTCCAACACGCCGGGGGAGCGGATTTTTTGCTCGCCTGCTGGCTGCCTTTCTGGTCATCCTGATCACGACAACTATCACGCTACTGGCGACCGGCGCAACCCTTCTCTGGTTGGGGTTCACACCGTCTACACCGATAGAACTCACTGCTGCAAAAGCGCAGGTGGCAACGCTCGAGGCGCGCAACGCAACCCTGATCAGCCGCGCCGATGCAGTGGCAACTGACGTTGCCGATCTTGCTCGCCGCGCCAGCGATGATCGAGAAGCGCTGAGCGACATCCGCAGCGCTATCGATGATGTGCGTGTCTTGCGTGAGCAGGTGCGCGAACAGTTGACCGCCATCGTCGGACAAAACGCGACACTGGTCGCCGACGCGCGCGCCAGTCGCGATCAGGTTATAGCATTTGCAACGGCGGAAGCAGGGCGGGCTACGCTGCTCCAGGAACTCGACCGACGTTCCCAGCGGATTGAACGCTTTTTGCAGCGCTTGAGCGACATTGCAGGTGATGCCGCGCTCGACCTGCGCGGACCGACGCCGATGCTTCCGGTCGTCGCACCGACGGCTACGATGCCTGTCGAGCCAACGGCGCCACCAACACCAATCACCACGCCTACTCCAACTCTAACGGTCACGACAACACCAGAGGTGACGGCAACCGAAACTGCGACACCCTCGTCTGTCGCCACCACCACTCCGACGCCTCGCAGCGCCACGGCAACGCCATAATACCAATGACGATTGAAGATACCGCATGCGTGTCATTCCGAGCCCTTCGCTTCGCTCAGGGTAAACTCAGCGAGGAATCTGAGCGGGTCGCACAAGACCCCTCGCGCTGCTCGGGGTGACCATGCCGGATGGTCACAGGTCATTGGTATTAATCCTCTCATCATCAGTGCCGAATCCCGCAGACGGTTTGCGCCCCCAGTAAAAGCAAATTCAGTGGCGAAAAGGAAAATACGGATAGCCGGTGGATCACCTCTCCAGGCCGGAGCGGGGCTAGTTGGGGCGGGGCGCAGCCCCGCCCTTCCGTGGGGCGGGAGATAGGCCGGAGCAGGGCTGCACCCCGCTCGTCTAGATGCGGTCATCCCCTTCATGGCGGGGCTTTTGTTTTTTTGATCTGCCCCTAGGTAGACCTTCCTACACCCACCCCGTGTTTCAATCCCCTTCATGGCGGGGCTTTTGTTTTTTTAAACACCCGGCGGGCGAGGTCGACCTCGACTACCTGTTTCAATCCCCTTCATGGCGGGGCTTTTGTTTTTTTGCGATGCACGGGGGGCGCATGAATGCGATGGCCACGTTTCAATCCCCTTCATGGCGGGGCTTTTGTTTTTTTTAGCCCGCGAAAACAAGCTTCCGAGCGTGGCAGCGCTCGTTTCAATCCCCTTCATGGCGGGGCTTTTGTTTTTTTGACCGGCAGACCGAGGAGCACAGCGCCCGCGCCATGTGTTTCAATCCCCTTCATGGCGGGGCTTTTGTTTTTTTACCGCAGCCGAGATGGTGGTCGGGTTGCACCTCGCGGTGTTTCAATCCCCTTCATGGCGGGGCTTTTGTTTTTTTGCCTGCATCCCACTTCCTCCTGCTGACCCACCCTCAGGTTTCAATCCCCTTCATGGCGGGGCTTTTGTTTTTTTCGCCTTGGCGCGCGGGTGCGGGTGAAATAAACCGCATGTTTCAATCCCCTTCATGGCGGGGCTTTTGTTTTTTTACCGGGTTCGGCTGGAATTCCTCCCCGAGCACGTCGAGTTTCAATCCCCTTCATGGCGGGGCTTTTGTTTTTTTGGGAAGGGGTGGCCCGCGTCGAGCAGGCCGCCGACCAGGTTTCAATCCCCTTCATGGCGGGGCTTTTGTTTTTTTCTGTGCGTCTGGTCGGGTTCCGCCGTGGCGCCATGCAGCGTGTTTCAATCCCCTTCATGGCGGGGCTTTTGTTTTTTTGAGGGATCCATGATCAGAGGTTGGTGGCGTTCGTGGTGTTTCAATCCCCTTCATGGCGGGGCTTTTGTTTTTTTTGTGGAACGAGCCAAACCCTTGGCGGCAGCGCGGCGTGTTTCAATCCCCTTCATGGCGGGGCTTTTGTTTTTTTCCGCCCAGAGATCGAGCGGGTCATCTGGCTGGACAAGTTTCAATCCCCTTCATGGCGGGGCTTTTGTTTTTTTGCGCCGGGTCGACCGCCGCCGCGCGGCGATGGTACGCTGGGTTTCAATCCCCTTCATGGCGGGGCTTTTGTTTTTTTCCGGTCCCGCCCTCGCCCTCGACTTCGAGGAGACCCGGTTTCAATCCCCTTCATGGCGGGGCTTTTGTTTTTTTGCGCGTACGGCTCGCAGCGGCGACGTGTTTCAATCCCCTTCATGGCGGGGCTTTTGTTTTTTTGATCATCGCCGCCGCCATCGTCGGCCTCGAGAAGCTCGTTTCAATCCCCTTCATGGCGGGGCTTTTGTTTTTTTGATTATTCTTCCCTTTGCACTGCTCTCGTATCGCAGTGTTTCAATCCCCTTCATGGCGGGGCTTTTGTTTTTTTACGGAGGAGCCCACGGCCGAGCCCACCGCCGCCCCGGTGTTTCAATCCCCTTCATGGCGGGGCTTTTGTTTTTTTGCTGCGCGCAGCACCAGGACCTGGAGGCGACCCGGCGGTGTTTCAATCCCCTTCATGGCGGGGCTTTTGTTTTTTTCATCGACCTGGACTGCTTCCAGGGCACCATCGAGCTCGTTTCAATCCCCTTCATGGCGGGGCTTTTGTTTTTTTGGATCCCGCCGCGTGTCGTGCTTCATTGAAAGGAGCACCCGTTTCAATCCCCTTCATGGCGGGGCTTTTGTTTTTTTGGATCATCTCGATCGCGGAGGCTGAGCAGGCGGCGCGTTTCAATCCCCTTCATGGCGGGGCTTTTGTTTTTTTGGGTCGCAGTGGTAAACGCGGTGACCCAGAGGTAGACCTGTTTCAATCCCCTTCATGGCGGGGCTTTTGTTTTTTTTGATGGTCAGGTGCGGTGTAACCACTCGGGACGAAAGTTTCAATCCCCTTCATGGCGGGGCTTTTGTTTTTTTGGGTCGCAGTGGTAAACGCGGTGACCCAGAGGTAGACCTGTTTCAATCCCCTTCATGGCGGGGCTTTTGTTTTTTTTGATGGTCAGGTGCGGTGTAACCACTCGGGACGAAAGTTTCAATCCCCTTCATGGCGGGGCTTTTGTTTTTTTATATTGTATTCTCTGTAATATTCATGAAGAACCCTCGAGTTTCAATCCCCTTCATGGCGGGGCTTTTGTTTTTTTCCAAGACCATCGACCTGGACTGCTTCCAGGGCACCATGTTTCAATCCCCTTCATGGCGGGGCTTTTGTTTTTTTGAACGGCGGCAACGGCGGCCAGGATGGCGAGAAGGGCGAGTTTCAATCCCCTTCATGGCGGGGCTTTTGTTTTTTTCCGTATCCATTGCGTCGGTGATGACAGTATCTTTAGTGTTTCAATCCCCTTCATGGCGGGGCTTTTGTTTTTTTCCCTCGCCGCCGTATGTCCTCTACTTGATGTCTACTGGTTTCAATCCCCTTCATGGCGGGGCTTTTGTTTTTTTACGTGATCACGATGGGCCATGTGAGGTTCAGCGTGACGTTTCAATCCCCTTCATGGCGGGGCTTTTGTTTTTTTCCGACCGAGACGCCCAAGCCGACCGAGACGCCCAAGCCGCGTTTCAATCCCCTTCATGGCGGGGCTTTTGTTTTTTTGGGCTGCATTTGACATCTTATGGACTCACTTCCGTAGGTTTCAATCCCCTTCATGGCGGGGCTTTTGTTTTTTTGCCACCGCCCCCCAGGGCAACGGCGAGGCCCCGACCGGTTTCAATCCCCTTCATGGCGGGGCTTTTGT
Source organism: Roseiflexus castenholzii DSM 13941 (assembly GCF_000017805.1). Classification (GTDB taxonomy): domain Bacteria; phylum Chloroflexota; class Chloroflexia; order Chloroflexales; family Roseiflexaceae; genus Roseiflexus; species Roseiflexus castenholzii. Next base: position 3,450,230 of record NC_009767.1, read on the forward strand.
TTTTTTTCCCCGGCTCCGGCATCCTGGATACGGGGTACTGGGAGTTTCAATCCCCTTCATGGCGGGGCTTTTGTTTTTTTCGTAGAGAGAATTTCTCTAAAGCTCCGGCCACCGCATCGTTTCAATCCCCTTCATGGCGGGGCTTTTGTTTTTTTCCCCCGCCGGAGGCGGGGGAAGGAGGAAGCCATGAGATGTTTCAATCCCCTTCATGGCGGGGCTTTTGTTTTTTTCCGAAGAGGAAGCGGAACTCCGCGCGCGGAAGCGCCGCGCGTTTCAATCCCCTTCATGGCGGGGCTTTTGTTTTTTTGGGTGGCCGCGGTCGAGCGGGCCGCAGACCAGCGCGGTTTCAATCCCCTTCATGGCGGGGCTTTTGTTTTTTTTCGGCGCCATGTGCGCCAGCTCGAAGTGGAGCTGGCGTGTTTCAATCCCCTTCATGGCGGGGCTTTTGTTTTTTTGAGGCGCCCACGCCGCGCGCGTGCAGCAGAAGGCGCTGGTTTCAATCCCCTTCATGGCGGGGCTTTTGTTTTTTTGTGCAGCGCTTCGCGTCCCGAGGCGCTGCCCATGGCGCGTTTCAATCCCCTTCATGGCGGGGCTTTTGTTTTTTTTCGGCGCCGGCGGCGGGGCGGGCGGCGGCGCGGCGCGTGTTTCAATCCCCTTCATGGCGGGGCTTTTGTTTTTTTACTTCGCCGCATTCCTGGCGAGACGATGGAACGTCTCGTTGTTTCAATCCCCTTCATGGCGGGGCTTTTGTTTTTTTCCGGGCGCCCGCGAGCTGACGGGCTACGCGCTCATCGTGTTTCAATCCCCTTCATGGCGGGGCTTTTGTTTTTTTTGATCATCCGGTACTGCGTAGCCCCGGACCCGTGCAGGTTTCAATCCCCTTCATGGCGGGGCTTTTGTTTTTTTGTCTCAGATCATCCAGTCGGACGTTCGCCTGTCGGACGTTTCAATCCCCTTCATGGCGGGGCTTTTGTTTTTTTCAAGGCTCAGCAGCTTCGCGATGAGATCAAGCGCCAGAAGGTTTCAATCCCCTTCATGGCGGGGCTTTTGTTTTTTTGGGAGTCATGCAGATGGTGGCATGTCTCCCGGAAGGACGTTTCAATCCCCTTCATGGCGGGGCTTTTGTTTTTTTCTGGTCTCGGCGGCTCCGCTCCTGGGGGAGGAGCGGTTTCAATCCCCTTCATGGCGGGGCTTTTGTTTTTTTGCGGGGGACTCCATCAATGATACGGAGATACGGACCAGTTTCAATCCCCTTCATGGCGGGGCTTTTGTTTTTTTGGCGCGAGGCGCTTGCGCGGCTGCTCGCCGGCATCGCGTTTCAATCCCCTTCATGGCGGGGCTTTTGTTTTTTTCAGGCGGAGATGGTGACGCCTGAATCGTTTATCGCGGGTTTCAATCCCCTTCATGGCGGGGCTTTTGTTTTTTTGCTCCGCTCCTGGGGGAGGAGCGGAGCCGACGCGTGATGTTTCAATCCCCTTCATGGCGGGGCTTTTGTTTTTTTCTGGACGCCTGCGCGCGCCTCCAGCGCTGGGGAACGGCGTTTCAATCCCCTTCATGGCGGGGCTTTTGTTTTTTTATCCCCCCGCCGGAGGCGGGGGAAGGAGGGAGCATGTGTTTCAATCCCCTTCATGGCGGGGCTTTTGTTTTTTTGGGAAGGAGGGAGCATGTGGTGGAGGAGATGGTTCGCGTTTCAATCCCCTTCATGGCGGGGCTTTTGTTTTTTTAAGATGAGGAGGCCCTCCGCCGGGTCTTCGGCAACAAGTTTCAATCCCCTTCATGGCGGGGCTTTTGTTTTTTTCCGCTTCCGCTTCCTCCCGAGGAGGAAGCGGCGCTCCGTTTCAATCCCCTTCATGGCGGGGCTTTTGTTTTTTTCTGGGGGCGCTTCGTTCCCACCGCCGCGTGGCCGTCGTGTTTCAATCCCCTTCATGGCGGGGCTTTTGTTTTTTTCGCTCGAAACGGAGGCGGCCTGGGCGGCGCACCAGGCCGGTTTCAATCCCCTTCATGGCGGGGCTTTTGTTTTTTTGCCTCCACCCGCATCCGTGCGATGCGGGCGGAGTTGGGGTTTCAATCCCCTTCATGGCGGGGCTTTTGTTTTTTTCCACGCTGGAGACGCAGAAGGGCAACGCCGACGCCGCGTTTCAATCCCCTTCATGGCGGGGCTTTTGTTTTTTTCGGCACGGCCGACTGCAGCCTGAACGGCACCGCCAAGTTTCAATCCCCTTCATGGCGGGGCTTTTGTTTTTTTCCATTCCTTCCCTCTCCCGAATGGGAGAGGGAAGGCGCGTTTCAATCCCCTTCATGGCGGGGCTTTTGTTTTTTTTCGGCGAAAAGTTCGCCGTGTGGAATGGGGATGATTTTGTTTCAATCCCCTTCATGGCGGGGCTTTTGTTTTTTTCCGGGGAGGCCGGCTATCCGTGCGACCCACCCATCCCGTTTCAATCCCCTTCATGGCGGGGCTTTTGTTTTTTTAACGGGACGCCGCCCACCTGGCGCGGCGGTTGCTCAGGTTTCAATCCCCTTCATGGCGGGGCTTTTGTTTTTTTCGCGGGAAGCGGTCGAGCGGATCGAACGGGACGCCGAGTTTCAATCCCCTTCATGGCGGGGCTTTTGTTTTTTTCCTTACAGGTCGCCGGGTGGTTTGCCGGCCCCATGCGTTTCAATCCCCTTCATGGCGGGGCTTTTGTTTTTTTAAGAGGCGCGGCTCCTTCTCAAACACGTTCCTGAGGCGCGCGTTTCAATCCCCTTCATGGCGGGGCTTTTGTTTTTTTGGGAGGAGCGGAGCCGCCGCTTGATTGACCAGCTCGCGTTTCAATCCCCTTCATGGCGGGGCTTTTGTTTTTTTCCCCTCTCACGACTCCTCCTGCCATCCACGGCATCTGCGCGCGCTCGACGCTCGATGCTCCTGACCGGCTTGCCTGCGCCGTTTTGTGATTTTGGCGGGTGAGAGGTATCATGACACGGTACGAACAGTATAGCAGGTCATTGCCTCTGAGGTCAAGTATGAATCGCTGGGCTGCGCTGCTGGGTGAGATTCCGTCTGAACTGCAACGCCTGATTGCGCGCACACAGCGTATTGCGTTGCCGCGTTCCTGTTCTGCCGATGAACGCCTGCGCCGCCTGCGCGCGGCACTCTGCTCTGCTGCCGTCGTCCGTTCCGTGTATGCATCGCTCGATGCCGAAACCCGTGCGGCGCTCGCCGATCTGCGCCAGCAGCGCGGCGGCATCTCCGCCAATGAACTGGCGCTGCGTTATGGCATCGTTCGCCCGCTGCGCCAGATGTCGCGCGACCCGCAGCCGCGTTCGGTTGCCGAACGGTTGATTCTGCTCGGCTGGTTGCTGCCGCGCCCGCCTGCGCCACATTCGCCGCAACGCTATCTTCTGGCGCCTGAAGTGCGGCGCTGGCTGCCGAAAGCGTTGCGTTTTGCGGAGGAAGAGGGAACGGCGCCGGTTGCGCCGCCGCCGCTGGCATTGCGCGCAACCGTGGCGCTCCTGCTGGTCTGCGCCGCCACGCCGCTGCCTGCACGCGCCGATGGTTCGCTGCGTCGGGTGGCGCTGCGGGTATTGCTGCCGCTGCTGTCGCCTGCATCCCTGGATGAGGTTGGCCGTGTGTATGCGTTTGTGCTGCCACATCTGTATGATCTCGGTTTGATCGGTCAACAGCGCAGGCATTGCACGCTTGCGCCTGGCGCGGCTGCGTTCCTGGCATCGCCGCTCGATATTCAGTTGAGCCGACTGATCGATGCCTGGGTCCGTAGCCCGCTTCCCGATCCCTGGTTGCAACGTCTGCGACTGGCGTCCGTCGGTATCGACTGGCCGGTGCTGCGCCGTCGTCTGATGCGGTGGATCGAAGCCGTTCCACCGGGACGCCTGCTGCATCCGGAACGCCTGTGCATGTCGTTGATCGACTCGTTTGGTCCGCTGGCGGATGCGCATACCCACGGGTTTCGCGTCGTGCAACGCTCGCCGTGGCGAGTGCAAAGCCAGACTCGCGCGCTGCTGACGGCGCTGCACGAACCGCTGCACTGGCTGGGTCTGGTTGCCTGGCACGATGGGTTGGTCTATCGTCCGCTGGAATGTACTGCGCCGGATAGGGTTTGGCGCTATAGTACGGCTGGCGAGGTGCTTGTGCCATTTGATGGGATCGATGCCGATGCGCTGCATCTGGCGTGGAGCGGGCGCTGGATTCGGGGAGAGGCACATGGATTGACGTGGCGAATGATGCACACCCCGCGCGCGCAGGAAGCGGCAGTGCGCCAGGTGTTGCTGCGCCACGCAGGAACTCCGCCTGCCGCATGGGGAGCGCCAGGCTCCGATCGGGCGCCGTCGTTGCGACTGGTTGACAGTGTGGCGCTTGTGGCGGATGCGCCGGAGGATCTGGAATTTGCGCTGCGCACGCGAAGTGTGCAGCGGTATGTGCAAACGCGCCTGGCGCCGGGCATTGCGCTGGTGCGACCGGAACACGTCGCGGCGCTGCAACGCGCGCTGGCGCGTCAGGGCATTGCAGTCGCCGGGCGTGCGCCAATACCCGCCGCTGCGCCGCCGCTCGATGCGCTGAGCCCCGGCGATTGTGCGGCGCTGCTGGTCGCCTGTGCGTTCTATCGTCGCCACGCGCCTGCCGGGATGCCGCTGATTGTCGATGAGACGCTCGAATCGGCGTTGTGGCGCCCACTGTCGCCACCGTTGCGTGATGCAGTCGAAGAGGCGCTGGCATATCTCGACGCTCATTCGTGCAGTGCGACGGAATGGATCGATTCCTCTGGGAATGGTCATATCTCTGCTGTGGAAAACGCTCCGTTCAGCGGATCGTTGCGGCAATCCGCCGTGAATGAACACGATCTACTGGAAACGCTGTGCCGCGCCATCGCTCAACGCCGCACGGTGACGATTGAGTACGACACCGGCGGCGAGGGGCGGGTCGAGCGTCGGACGGTTCGCCCGCTGGAACTGGAACGACGCCATGATGCCTGGTATCTGCGCGCCTATTGCCTGCGCCGTCAGGCAGAACGGACGTTTCGGCTCGACCGGGTGCGGGCATGGACAATTTCATAAGATCACTATACACCTGGACGTTGAAACCGCGTCTGGAAAGCGGTCGGCGTGGGCTGCGACTGGCTCAGCCTGCGCCGAGGCGCGACACGGTTCGTTGACGAGGGACCGTCCACCAAGCGTGGACGTGGGCTGCGACCGGCTCAGCCCGCGCCGAGGCGCCTTTGCGCTTTTGTGTGTGCTCATTTGAACCATATAGACGCTAGACGAAATAGTGGGTCGGGTCGCGGCTGACCACGCCGATACCGACGATCTGGATGCGCCTGACGGACGCTTCGTCGAGGCGGTAGCAACGCACACTGTCGGTGTTCGGATCGATCAGGTTGCGCAGTTCACGCAACACGTTCGTAAAGGCGCGTGCATCCAGATCGCACTCAAAGACGCTGTACTGAACGCGCGTTCCCCATCCTTTCAGGTATTTCATCACCTTCGTGCGCCGCCGGTCATCGATGATGTCGTAACTGATAATGGTAAACATAAGCGCTCCATACCTGTCCTCGATGTTGCTCTCGTGCAACTGGCGTTGGCTGCGACAGGCTCAGTCACCGCCAGCCCTGTCGTCGTCTGTTTCAGCGGGCGGCCAGCGGTGACTTCGACCGGCTCAGCCACCGCCAGCACAGTGAGAGTCAATGATAGTTCAAAGAGTTTGGGACCCCTCTAGCGCGCAACCAGCGGGAGATGCACCAGGGTGTACGGGTTGGGATTGGCGACGATAAAGGTCGAAAGTTCCGCCTGTCGGACAAACGGTTCGCCTTGTCTGGACGATCCGCTCGCGGTCACGGTGAATGTCACCGTGCCAGGTTCACGCGGTCCGAGCAGCAACACCGCATAGACCCCATCGCCGGCCGCGCCGTCGCCGTGCAATCCGTCGTCGTGCATCGGCACGGTGAATGGCGTCGTCTGGCCAGGATACTGCACGCTGAGCAACACATTCGCGCCAGTTATCGGCGCATCGTCTGCCAGGGTGACGAAGCCGATAATCGGTTCGGTTGTCAGATACTCGGTTTTGTCGGGATAGAAGCCGAGCGTCAGGTCGGCACGCGCCGTGGCACGTACCACAAACGGTTCGTCGGTTGACGCCGGTAACGCCGGTGGCGCAGCCGGTTCGTCAGGTTCGACGCTGCGCGCTTCTCGCAATGAATCAACCGGCGCAATCCCGTTTTCAACCTCCGGTTCCAGGTGTTCTTCCCCTGCGACCTCAGATGGCAGCGCTTCTGCTGCAACGATGCCCGGCGACGAAGCGGCGCGGCTGACGCGCATTCGCCATACGCCTGGCGTAAGCGTCGGTGTGCGCACGCGGTAATAGGCATAGGTGTCGCCGGAGACGTAGACAACATCCGAATTTGTGGTCGGCGTGGCGGGATCGATGCTGACGCCGGAAGGCATCTGCAACGTCAGGGCAACCCCGATGCCGGGGTTTGTCCAGCCGACCCAGAAGGTCGCCTCTGCGATCGACGGATCAATCGTCACCTCCTGGGTCACAACGGCGCTAGGCGCAACGCTTCCGTTCGCCGTCGCCAGCGTCTGGCGGTTGCTGACGTTGCCGGAAATCGTGTTGTAAATCCGCGCAAGTTGATCGGGCGTTGGCGCATAATTGTAGGTTCCGCCGGTCTGCGCCGCAATTGACAGCATCAACCGCTGATCGGCATCCTGCCCCACCCCGATGGTGTGAACCGTCGTTTGCGCATCACGGATCGGCGGCAGCACATCGGCGACGTAGGGCGACGTATTCTCCTGTCCATCGCTCAATAGCACAATCGCGCGCGGAATGGCGGGGTTGGCGCTCGTGAGCAGATGCTGGCTGCGCTGCAATCCGCCGCCGATCGAGGTGGCCCCGCGACTGTTCAGCGTGTCGATGGCCGCCTGCGCTCTGGCGCGCACGTCGTCCCACGCGGGACCAAGGGCGACATCATCAATATACCAGCCATCGCGAACGCCGAAGGCGTTGGTCACCAACCGAAAGCGCACCCGAACCGTCTGACCACGGTAGGCGTCGAGACTGATCATCTCGCGCCGCCATCCTAAGGCTGTACCGGTAAATGATCGCAGACGCTGCCAGGTGACGCCGTTGTTTGCGGAAATCTCGACCTCGCCGCGATCAAAGCCGTTTTCAATATCATAGCGATGCCAGAACATCAGAGCGGGCGCAGTCATCGAGGCGGGAATGGCAATCGGCGTGGCGATTTCGAGCGCGCTGTTCGTGTTGTTCGCGTAATTTCCGGCAGGGCTATCGGTCCATGCCTGTGCGCTATTGCGCGCAACCGATGTCAACCCCCACGGCGGCGCCGCAATCCACCGACTTGCGCCAGTCTCCATGCTATCGCTGAAGAGGAATGCCGACGGCAGTGGCGCTTCGGCAATGGTTGTCAGGGATAGGGGCGTTTCGATCACGTGGTCGAAACTGACGACGCCAATGCCGTCGCCAGCCTGCATAAGATCGACGAACTGACGCGCCGCTTCGCGCGCCGCCGCCATTTTGGCGGTCCCCATGCTGCCCGAACGGTCGATCGTCAGAATAACGCTGGCATTATTGACGCCAAAGTACGTGACTGCCCCCGGTTCCCGCACCGTGACGCCTTTGACGGTCACTTCCAGATCGTAGCGTCCTTGCGCGGGTTGCTGCGGCGCCTGCACTTCGATCAGATAGCGAACCGGCACAAGACTGATGATAGTCGCCGGTTTGCCGCCGATGGTCACGGTGATGTCCTGTTTCGTAGCATACCCTCGGTATATGAGTTCAACGACGATTTTCGATGGACGGAACGGTGAACCGGCGTCAACCGGTCGTCGCGTCGAGGGGCGCAGAATCCTGAATGGAGTCGAGGCGCCGCTCTCGCTCACACCTGTTGCCGGTGAAACAAACGCCGAACTCGATGAGGGCGGAAAACCTGTCGCACTATGCGCGCCGCCGGGCAACCACACCATCCATACCCCAAAGACCCACAATGCCATCACTGCCATGCCCACACGCATCGACCGAACGAAAACCATGGATTGCCTCCTCCTGTGAACGATGAGATGTCACCATCCCTCGTGAGGCGGCATCGAGGCGGAAACGCACGAGGCATGTTCAGCATAGCGCAGAGCGTTGTCACAAATGCATCAATTATCTCAAGAATTGAGACTGAATCCGGTATATCGCTCCTGTTCGCCGCGCAGCACGCGCGCGATCGCCTGCGCCTGCAGCAGGATGACCCGGCGCATCGGCGTCTGCTCGCCGCCGGGCAACCGCACCTTCGTCTGGAGAAGCGTTTCGTACCGCTGCACAAGGAAGGCGCGCCCTTCAGCATCGAGGTAGACCGCTTCGGGTCGTTCCTGCGGACGGTGAAAGCGCTCGCGTCCGATGGCATTGGTGCGCACGATGTCGAGCACCATGCGGTCGACGATCACCGGGCGGAACTCTTCCAGCAGATCGAGCGCCAGTGATGGGCGACCGGTTTCGATGACGTGGAATGTGCCCAGGTAAGGGTCGAGACCCGTGATCTGCACGGCGGTGATGACATCATGGAGCGCCAGGGTGTAGCCGAACGACAGCATGGCATTGATCGGGTCGGGCGGCGGGTAGAAGGCGCGCCCGCCGAATCCCCAGGCAGGCGGCAGCGATGCGCGCCAGGCGCCGAAGTAGGCGGCGGCGGCAGCGCCTTCATGCCCGCGCAATATGTCCACATTCTGCGCCTGAGACGCCGCTGTCAGCGCTGCGTCGATCTGCTGCATGGCGGATGCCGCAGCGGGCCAGCCGGTCGTCGCCAGGAGGCGGCGCTGATTCGTCAGCTTGACGATCACAATCGCGCGCGCCAGTTCCAGCGCGCGTGAAGGAGTGTTGACGTACTGCATCTGCCCGGTGCGCAGATCGCCGAACCGCGACGGTCCTGCCGTGAGCGTGGCGTAGTGGCGACTACCGTGCTGATTGGTGAGCGTGACCGGAATGCCGCGTTCGAGCAGGTCGATGAGCAGCGCTGTCGAGATCTGCACACCACGCCCCATCAGTACCACCTGGTCAATCTTCGCCAGCGGAACATCGTGGAGCGTCTGACCGTCTCTGGTGACCAGCACCTGATTATCGCGTTTGCGCACCATCACGCCCTGTTCCTGGATGTAAAGGGTTGGCATGGGTTGGCTCCTTATTTTTGCCTGCGGTTTTGAACCACAGAGACGCAGAGAACCGGAAGAGAAAGGATGGTTCATCTGCTTTTCCCCGTTCAACCTCTGTATCTTTCGCGCCTCTGTGGTTTTATTGATGGTCGTTTGCACCACAGAGACGCAGAGGGCACGGAAGGGATGCATTGTTACACCTGTTCCCACTTTCAACCTCTGTATCCTCTGTGGTTTTCGATCACGGGCAAACGCGGGCGACCCGCTGCATCCGTGATGGGCGACCGGTTGCACCCGGTGGGCGATCTCGCGTGGACGACCTGCCGAGTCGCCTCTACCTTATAACCTTCCCCCGTTCAACCTTCAACTTTCCCACGTTCGATCTTCCGCCGCACCCGTTGCCGTGCATTGCGCATGGCGTCACGCAGGACGCGTTCGGCGTCGGCGAAATCGACCAGCCCTTCGCCCAGGCGCTGCCCTTTGGCGCGCGGTGCCAGGGATGCGCCGAGGAATTCGATCCCATTGGCGTAGGATGCGATGCGCGTTTTCTCGGCGTTCAGTTCGAGGCGCAGGACGCGCAGTTGCTGCTGCGCGAAGTTCAGCGCCCGTTCCGCCTCGTCCTGCGTTGCGCACATGATCACGAAGTCGTCCACAAAGCGCGCCAGGCGGAATCCCTGGCTGGTCATGGCCACATCGAACGGATGGAGATAGATGTTCGCCAGAAGCGGCGAGAGCGCACCGCCCTGCGGCGTGCCACGACTCTGCGCGGTGTGCATGCGCGCAACCGCTTCGCTCAATGCCAGCGCACCGACCGCCACCGCGCCGACGACAGCGAGCCGACGTGCGCCGATCCGTTGCAGGTAGGGCAACGCTCGCCGTGCGCCATCGATCGCCGGTCGCGCCAGCATCATCGCCGTCCACAGATGCGACTCCAGTCCCGACCGGCGCACCGTCCAGCCGTCGTCTACACTGCCACCCGGCATTTCCCACGCCGCTGCGGCGTAGGGACCGGTCGGCGGTGGAGGCAGGCGCTCCGCGCCCCAGGACATCACCTGCCGAAGTACGGCTTCACCGTGTTGCAGTGGCGTCGCCGGCGCCTCGTCGGGCAGCGCCGCGTCGCCAGGCAGCATTCCGGCTTCGAGCCACTGCGCGATCAGTTTGAGCACCGGCAATTCGTCGATGCGCTGCCGCACCAGCCCCAACAGCACCCGCTGATCGATGGCGTCGAAGTAGCCGGCGATATCGGCATCGACCACCCATCCCAGCCCCTGGTCGGCGTAGCGTTGCACACGCGCCACCGCCTCCGGTACGCCGACGTGTGGACGGCAGCCGTAGGAACAATCTAGAAAACAAGGATCAAACAGCGGATCGAGCACCTGTTGAACGGCGCGCTGCGCCACCCGATCTCGCACGGACAGGATGGCGATTGCGCGTTCGCCGCCGCTCGCCTTGGGGATGGCGATCCGCTTTGCGGGCAGCGGTCGATACGTCCCTTGCTGCAATTCATCCGCCAGTTGCGCCATCTGACGCGTCCAGTCCGCCTCGAAATCGCGGAGCGTCACCGCATCCGGTCCGGCGCTGCGCCCACGCCGGGCGACATGGATGTTGCTGCGCACCCGCCGCCACGCCAGCGTCAGATTTTCGACGCTGCAAATCTGCGGCAGCAACGGTGGTCCGTTGTAACGGGGAAAAAGCGGCATGCGATCCCTCCTTTCTTACGCCTCGACGAATTCTTGCAGCGCCCGCAATCCGGCATCGGCGACCTCACCCGGATTCGCGCCGCTCTTGTTGCCGGTTGCAGACACGACTGCCGCCGCCGCTGCCGCGGCGATCTGCGCTGTGCCGGCGATGGCCGCCATCTGGCGCTCGTGCTGACGTTTTTGCTGCACACCGATCTGGATGTGCTCGGTGCGCCACTGTTCGAGCCGCTGCATCTGTTCGGCGACCATCTGCTCATACCGCAGGTGCAGTTCGAGCAGATCGCGTTCGTGTGCCGCGCGACGTTCCGCCTGCGCCTGCGCCTGCGCAGCGCGCTGCTCCGCCAATTGCTGCTGGATCTCAGCCAGCGCCAGCGCGTGTGCGTTCCGCTTTTCTTCGGCAGCCAGCGCCAGTTCGCCTTCGGCGCGCAACATGCCCTGCTGCCCTTCCATCAGGCGCAGTTGCTGATCGGTGTGGTGCGCTTCCAGCAATTGCTGTTGCACGCGCTCCCACTCTGCTTGCAGGCGCATCTGTTCCGCCTGCCACAGTTGCTCTTCGCGCGCGATCTCGCTCACCTGCGCCTGGATCTGCGCCATAACAACCTGCAACCGCGCTGCAAGCGTCGCCTGCTGCACCTCCGCCTGCTGGGTAAGCAATTTTTCGCGCGCCGCCGCAGCCGCCGACGCCAGACGAATGTTATGTTCGCGCGCCGCCAATGCTGCTGCCGCCTCGATCTCCTGCAAATGAGCGCGGTGACGCGCTGCCGCAACCCGTAGTTCCTCGTCGATCTGCGCCGCTGCGACCGTCGCCGCGGTCGCGGCTTCGATCTGCCGTTCGTCACCCTGCCGTTCGATCACCCGCACATTGATGATCGCCAGTCCATCGAGCGCCGGGTCATTCCGCAGGCGTTCTAGAATGATTGCTGCGGGCGCGTCTATCCCGCCCTGATCGCCGGGAGCGCCGGTGAGCGCCGCGTGGGTGTGCTGTTCGATGCAGCACAGTGCACCATTGCGCACCGCTGACACCAACGCTGTCAGCGGCTCGCGGTGCGCGGCGATCTTCAGCGGATCGCTCACCTCGACATCCACCGCAAGCCACAGCCGAACACGCCATTTGTCGCGGCTCCAGCCTTCGACCGGTCCGATGGTCATCTGACGTCGTCGCATATCGATCCACTGCACCAGCGCTGCTCCTGGCTGCATGCCGACGAGGGTGTAACTGCCGGGTTGATAGATGCGCCGTTCCCCACCGGGAAGGTGGGTCACTGCCACGGTTCCCGGCGGCACAACCAGATGCGCCACCAGGCCGAACGCCTGGCGCAGCAGTGCGCGCGGCACCGTCGCCAGTCTGGTGACGAAGTGAAAATTCGCCAGCGGTGCGCCGCTTATCGCGCCCGTTTCCCCTTTCAGTACGGAAACTCCCTCGCCGACCGCATCGCCGACCTTCTCCTGCACCGTTGAAACAATGTCGGTGTTCACGCTGCTCTCCTCCTTCACATCGCATGATGACGATTGACCGCACACGCCAGCCAGTCGCGACCGTCGAGCGCTTCCCAGGCGAGCGCGTCCGCCAGGCGATTGAGTTCGCGCGGGATAGCGAGGAATGTAACGCGACCGTGCTGACGAACGAGTTCCTGTGCGCGCATATGCAACGGTTGCAGCACCGCAGCGCGCACCGCGTGGCGACCCGCCAGCTGGTCAACCACGATCCGGCTATCGGTCAGGCAGCGTACCCTGCTACCAGGATAGTGCCGGATCACGAACATCAACCCTGCAATGACCGCCTGATACTCCGCCTCGTTATTAGACATTGCCGGAGCGCGTTCGCACGACCATGCCAGCACCGCGCCGGTCGCGCTGCGGACAACGATCCCCAGCCCGGCAATGCCGCGCGGCATCGTGCCAGGCGTGCCATCGACCTGTAACAGCAACAAAGTCATCATTGCGCCTCCTGTAGCAGCACTGCCAGTCCCATCAGCGCCGCAGCGACCAGCATGAGCGCCGTCGCCACACAGCCGCGCGCTATATGCCCTGGAGAGGGCAGGATGATCCGTGGCGGCGGCGCGAACAGCGTCGCCAGCGCCAGCACCGCCGCCAGGCACGCGGGAATCGCCAGACACCAAACCATTGCCGTTGCTCCTTTCGTGTCGAAGCACCGGTTATTCCATCGCCCACATCGAGCGCGGAGCGGGGAAAGTCGCGGAGGTGATCAAGATGCTCCTGCCTTGAGCATAGCAGAAGAGACCGTCACAAACGTGACGAAAGGTGCCGGATTTGATCGCGTGTGGCGTTGAATGTTCCACGTTGAACGTAGAACGTTCCCGGCAGAGACGTTGCACTGCAATGTCTCTGATCGTCACATGGGGTCAGGTTGCACGTTCCCGGCGTCAAACGTTTCCGGCAGAGACGTTGCGGTGCAACGTCTCTGATCGTCATATGGGTTCAGGTTGCAGGTTGGAAGGTTGGAAGGTGGAAAGGCGCAGGCGGGCAGGCGGAAGGGCGATGTAGGGGCGACCCGGCGGGTCGCCCAGGTAAAGGCGATGGTCAGTGATCTGCGGACACCTGACCGTCACCAACAGACATCTGTCGTAGACATTGACTCGTCGATAAAACCACAGAGGCACAGAGGACACAGAGAGTGAAGGTTGAAAGTCATTCCTCACCCCTCACCTCTCGCCTCTCGCCGCTCCCCTCTCCCCTCTTCCCTCTACCTCCGCCTCCGCGCCGCTTCGCGCAACGCTTGCAGGTTGAGCACCTTCGCCACTTCATACCTGGTGGGAACCACAGAGGCACAGAGGACACAGAGAGTGAAGGTTGAAAGTCATTCCTCACCCCTCACCTCTCGCCTCTCGCCGCTCCCCTCTCACCCCTCCCCTCTCGCCGCTCCCCTTTCCCCTCTCCCCTCTACCTCCGCCTCCGCGCCGCTTCGCGCAGTGCTTGCAGGTTGAGCACCTCCGCCACTTCATACCTGGTGGGAACCGTCCCCGTGACCGGGCGAACGTTCACCATCGCCGGGAAGCCGCCGGCGCGCCCGTGGATTTCCGACAGCACGGCGACTGCCAGCGGCGCCAGCGCCGGCGGGTTGATCAGGAGCGGAATAGTTTGCCACTCGTCGGGGGATAAACCGACGCGATCCACCAGTTCGACGGCAACCTCGGCAAGCGGTCGTTCCCGGTCGATCTGCGCATCAATGGCGCGAACCTCGGGCGTCGCGCCAACGAACGTGGCGATCTGTGCCAGTTGCTGCTCCGTCAATGGATGCGAAAAATTGATCAGAATCACGGTGTTGTTCCTCCGGTGCTTGCAAAGACAATCTGTTTCGGCGCGGTAGCGCTGTTGATCAAGAGCGAGCCATCTCTCCCGTAAACTGCCGGATAATACTGCAACGGCGCATTCCAGTTGCGCGCCGCAAGCGCCAGCCCGACGCTCATCACCGCCGTGCCGCCGGTGATGTCCACTGCAACCGGCTGCGCCCGCGACGACGCCTGCGCCTCGCGCAACGCCTGCATTGCTGCGCGAAATATGTCCTCCAGGGACGTGGCATTGGCGATAGGCGCCGTATGCACATCGACATTCTGCTCGATCAGCCACTGTCTGAGATCGCTCAATTTGGCGCTATTCTGCACCTCTGGCGACGCGATCAGCCAGCAATCGCGCAGCGTCGCATTGCGCAGATGCCACGCCAGAATCGCGCGCTCCGGGCCCGACGGACTCAACCCGACCGGCAGGATCAACCCGGCGTGCGGCTCGATCTGCTCTGCCGGCTTGACATCAATGATCGGGTTCCGTCGGGCAATTGTCTCGATCGCCCGGCGCAGCCCCCAGAAGAGCAGCGGAAAAATCAGCGCAGCGCCGAGAATGATGCCGATCAGTGTGACCGGCTGCTCACCGAACGTCAGCAGCACCAGTTCATAGAGTGCATTGCCGAGCATTGCCAGCACAAGCGAGGCGACAATGAACAGCAACGGCGCGCGCGAGTCGAGAAACTGCGCCAGAAACTCGCTTAAGCGACGAGACTTCATCGTATGTCCTCATGTATCTGCATCACCGCATCGGTCAGGTACAATGCCGCCATGCGCTCAATACTGGCACGCATCATCTCGATGAGCGGCGCCGGTTCGATCACGCGGCAGTGCTCGCGGTAGCGCATCAAAATTTGATGGGCGCGCCAGAGATCATTGGTCACTGCGGTGACGGTCGCGGAACCGTCAGCCGCATAGTCGATCTCAGTCTCTGGAAACCACTTCGCCACATCCCGCTGCCGCGCCACGGCGGGCGCCAGCCGGTAGCGTAGCGCATACGTCGGTCGCCGGTAGTCGCGGCGCAGCGCCTGCGGCAGCCGCCGAAGGCTGCTGGCAACAATGCGGTTGAGCCGGTAGAACACAAATTGTCCGACGAGTTCGGGCACGTCGCTTGCCAGGCAGAAGGCATCGAGGTAGGTGTGCCCCTCGCGGTAAACGAATTCGAGTGGAGCGACGCGGTGATGCAAAGCAGCGCCATCCGGCGTGTGCGGCGAACGGTAGTCGAACTCAACTTCACGTTTGCGCAGAACACCTTTCAAGGCGCGCATCATCTCGGTGACGCCTTCGATTGGCGCATAGGGACGCTCTACCTTCGGCGAGGCGGTCAAACTGTTCAAGCGATTCTGGCGATCTTCGGGCATGAGCGCCCCGATGCGCGCCAGAAATGTGCCAATCGGCGCCGCAATCGGGAGATCGCTTTCCCGGTAGACATCGAGCAAGAATGCGACAGCCTCGATCTCATGGTCGGGCAGATCGATCAGCGCCAGACTTCCCGGCGATTTCAGCGTGTAGACCCCATCGTCGTCACGCTCAATTGCGCAGCCATATTCCACGCGCAGTGCTGCGATGTCGCGGCGCAGCGCAGCGGATGCGTCCGCCGGATAAATCCCCTCCGGCACATCGGTGAACGTCGTATTCGCCTCATTGATCAGTTCCTCTGCCGTCGCCGACCCACGAATGAGGCGACGGATCAGAAAAAGGCGACGGCGATGGATCAGGAGGGAACTGCGCTTATCGCCGCCACGCCGACGTTGTTCCGTCATAGGCGCCTCCTTATACCAATGACCTGTAACCATCCGGCATGGTCACCTCGGGCAGCGCGAGGGGTCGTGCGCGACCCGCTCAGATTCCTCGCTGCGTTTACCCTGAGCGAAGCGAAGGGCTCGGAATGACCAGCATGCGGCATCGTCAATCGTTATTGGTATTACACGGCCAGTGTCACGAAGTGATATGTCTGCTCCCATTCGTAGCGCGGCAGTTGGGCAATCGTGAAGAAGCGATCCAGCACGTTCTCGACAATATCGGCGAATTGCTCATACTCATGGCGTGAAATCGCGCGGAACCCGTGCGCCAGAATGCTGGTGTTGCGCACATAGGATCGCTGGCGCACCAGTCCAATGTCCCACTCGCGCACCAGCGGATCGTCGAGTGCCTGGAGCAGCATATACCCCTCGAAGAGCGCAATCGAGCGTTCAGGCAGGTCGTACACCTTGCGAAACCCTTGTTCGCACTGCGCCTGACGGTACTGTTGGTTGAGATCGGGAACGCGCTGCAATGCTGCATCGAATGAAGGCGCTGCCGTCCAGACGCTATACGTCGCCAGGCGATGCTGCGAGAGCAGTTCGAGGCAGCGGTAGCGCATCAGCGCCGCGACATCGTAGCGTTCCTGTGCTGCGCGACGCAGCGCCGCGCCATGCAGTGATCCGAGCAGCGCTAGAACCTGATCCAGGTCATTGAGCGCGGCGAGCGCATCAGCCGCCTGTGAGTGGCGATTGGTCAGACACTGATTGATAGCGGTCAACTGTGTCAGTGCCTGCCGCTGCGCTTCGAGCGTCACGCGCCTCGCCTGAAGCGCGTCGGGCAGAACGTTGTGCGCTAGCACCCGGTCGAGCGCCATAGCCGCCGGCTGTGGCACAAAACTATCCCACGCCAGGTACGCCGCCGACAGATCGGCGTAGATCGCATAGTCCTGCTTGTCCGGCACGCGGCGCGCCAGATCGCGAAAGACCCGTTCGGCGCCGGCGTAATCGTGATGATTGTGCAAACGACACGCCTCTGCCGCTTCCAGATCACCGAAAACCAGATAGGGGTCTTCTGGCGTCGCCAGGCGCTGTGTTCCCGGAATCGGACGATTATCGGCATAGTCGCTATCGACATAGACCGATGCCAGGCGCAGCACGTGCGCCGCCTTCGCCAACCCGACTGTCATCGTCGCCTTGCCGCCGGTCAGGTCCACTGCGATCTCGTGGCGCTCCAGGTCGTTCCACCGATCGAGCACTGCCCGCAACCCGGTGTAGACGCTCAACACGTTGGAATGGTCACCATTCGGGCAGAACCATGCGTCTGGCAAACAGCGCAGCGACACCTGATCGGCGACCTGTTCGAGCCGGGCACGGCATTGGGCGACCAACCCCTTTTCACGCGACTGATCGGTGAGCAAAAACGCTACCCGCTCCGGGTTGAGACCGGCGATCAATAACGATGGCGTATCCGCCTGCAATGTGCCAACCAGCACCAGACCACGAAATGCATGATCGCCGATGGTGCTGCGAAAACGCTGAAACATGTCTGGGAATGGCAACGCTTCGGTTGGCTGTGCCATCAAACGCTCCTCCTCCCCGGTTGATAGAGACCGGGAATAGCGCCAATACGCTCTGTGCTCCATGCTCCATATGACCGTTCCTATTCAGTATAACCCGATAATACGTCACAAACGCGACAACTCTGTCGGTCCTCCAAAGCAAGGGACAGAATTTGTTCCTCGCACAGCCAGAGTTTTCGGAAGTAAGGGGGAGTGTCGTGATAACGTCAGCCGTTGTACACGACTCCACCGCTACGCCTATAGTGATCGAGCACGTTGGCGGCTTCGGCGCGCAGCACCTGGCGCACGACGGTGATGCCGCGTCGTTCCAGGTAGGCATAGGACTCCGGGAAGACCGGTCCTTCGTCGAAACCGATGCGTTCGGCGTCGTCGCGCGTGGCGCCGCAGACCAGGCGTTGTACACCGCTCCAGAGGATCGCGCCCAGGCACATGGCACATGGTTCGCAGGAGGTGACCAGATCATACGATGTATTGGCAGCGCGCAGCGTGTACGCGCCCACCCGCGCCTGAGCAAACATCAGCGCCACCACTTCAGCATGGAGCACCGCATTGGTGAGGCGCGTCACACTATTGACGCCGGCAGACACAAGCACTCCATCATCGGAGCGAAACACCGCTGCTGCAAACGGTCCACCTGTGCCCTGAGCGATATTCGTGCGCGCCAAGTCGATGACGAACCGCATTCGGTCTTCGTCGCTCGGCAACCGGATTGGCGCTGTCAGTCGCGCGTTCAGCCAGTCGGGTAGCGTAATCGTGAGTGTTGAGACATGTCTGTTCATAGCATGTGGTATTATACGCGCTCGGCGTGACAGCGGGAGGGGAGAGGGGCGAGCGGCGAGCGACGCCCGGCAATGGCGTAGCGCGAGATTTATCTCGCATTTGTGGAGAGACGCGGGGTGAGGCAAGAGGCGCGAGGGGGGAGGCAAGAGGCGCGAGGGGGGAGGCAAGAGGCGCGAGGGGGGAGGCAAGAGGCGCGAGGGGGGAGGCAAGAGGCGCGAGGCGAGGGGCGAGCAGCGAGAGGGTCCCGGCAATCGCGTAGCGCGAGATTTATCTCGCATTTGTGGAGAGACGCGGGGTGAGGCAAGAGGCGCGAGGGGGGAGGCAAGAGGCGCGAGGGGGGAGGCAAGAGGCGCGAGGGGGGAGGCAAGAGGCGCGAGGGGGGAGGCAAGAGGCGCGAGGCGAGGGGCGAGCGGCGAGAGGGTCCCGGCAATCGCGTAGCGCGAGATTTATCTCGCATTTGTGGAGAGACGCGGGGTGAGGCAAGAGGCGAGAGGGGTGAGGCAAGAGGCGCGAGGCGAGGGGCGAGCGGCGAGAGGGTCCCGGCAATCGCGTAGCGCGAGATTTATCTCGCATTTGTGGAGAGACGCGGGGTGAGGCAAGAGGCGAGAGGGGGGAGGCAAGAGGCGCGAGGCGAGGGGCGAGCGGCGAGCGACGCCCGGCAATGGCGTAGCGCGAGATTTATCTCGCATTTGTGGAGAGACGAGGGGTGAGGGGTGAGGCGAGAGGGGGGAGGCAAGAGGCGAGAGGGGGGAGGCGAGCGGCGAGAGAAGCCCGGCAATAGCGTAGCGCGAGATGTATCTCGCATTTGTGGAGAGACGAGGGGTGAGGGGTGAGGCGAGAGGGGGGAGGCAAGAGGCGAGAGGGGGGAGGCGAGCGGCGAGAGAAGCCCGGCAATAGCGTAGCGCGAGATTTATCTCGCATTTGTGGAGAGACACGGGGTGAGGGGTGAGGCGAGAGGGGTGAGGCAAGAGGCGAGAGGGGGGAGGCAAGAGGCGAGAGGGGGGAGGCAAGAGGGATGAGGGGCGAGAGGCGAGAGGGGTGAGGGGTGAGGGGTGAAGTGTCACCCTGAGCGCAGCGAAGGGTCTTGGCAAGGATGCAGATGCTGCCGGTGCCGCACCCCGCGCCCGCGCCCGCGTTGCGAAGCGCAGCGAAGGGTCCAAGGAGGCAGATGCTGCCCCTGCGCTACGCTCAGGGCTTTGGCTTCTGTGATCACGTCAATAAATCAGAGCCACACTACAGGAGGGGAGCATGAACAATGCCGAAGGATGGAGTGAACGCGACTCGGCCGTCTTTCTTGATCTTGGGCGCTACGCGGTTCCCAACCGTGAGGATCAGATTCGCATGATAGGCAGTCTCATCCCGCCACGCGCCACACCCTGGCTGGCGCTCGATCTCTGTTGTGGCGAAGGGCTGCTCTGTGAAGAAGTGCTGACACGCCATGCCGCTGCCAGCATCGTCGGGATGGATGCGTCGCCGACCATGCTCGAGCGCGCGGCAACACGCCTCGCGGCATATGGCGAACGCTTTCGCGTCCGGCAGTTCGATCTGGCGGCGCGCGACTGGCGCGATCCTGAGACGCGCGCGCACGCTATCGTCTCATCACTGGCAATTCATCATTTGAGCGATGACGGCAAACGGCAACTCTACCATGATCTGTTTGCCATGCTCGGCGCCGGCGGCGTGCTCATCATTGCCGACCTGGTGCAACCCGCCGACGAACGCGGTATTGCTCTTGCAGCTGCTGAATGGGATCATGCAGTGCGTGAGCGCGCGCTGGCGCTCGATGGCAATCTGGCGGGATTTGAAGCGTTCGAGCGTGAGCAGTGGAACATGTACCGCTACCCGGACAGCGATCCCATCCCATACGACACCCCATCGCGGTTGTACGATCAACTACGCTGGCTGGAGGAAGCCGGTTTTGCGGGGGTTGATGTCTACTGGGTGCGCGCCGGCCATGCGCTGTTTGGCGGAAGCCGCCCTGTGCGCTGAGGATCAGGGGGCGCCAGCCTGAAGCACAAGCAGCACGAACACCACAATCAGCGCCGCCGCCGCCGCAATCCGTAGCGAACCGGCGATGCGGCGAAAGCGCGCAGCGCGCAGCGCCAGCGGACCTTCGTCGTCCCACAGGCGAGCGGCGTTTGCCTGAGTGAAGGCACGGGCATAACCCGCGTTGCGCAGACGATATTCGCGCCATTCTGGCTCAAACCGGCGCATCTGCCGGTCGCCGAAATCGAACGCCGCCGTAATGGACGTTGGCGGCGGCGTTGTGCTGGCGCGCCATGCATTCACCGCCTGCACAACGAACCAACCGGCGAAAACCGCACAACCTGACGCAATTGCGGCAGCGAAGGTCAGTGTGGGCCGCCATCCGCCGGCAATCTCGTTCCAGATAAATGCAGCGAAAACCAGCGCAGCCGCAAGTGCGACAAGCGCCACGACGCCGTACATGGCAACAGTTGTTCGCAAGGGAGACGGTGGAGATTCTGTCGCCGCGCGTTCCGCCATATGACGTGCAGCGCAGGCGGTGCAAAACGGGACACTGATCGAAGCGACGTGATATGTTGTCACACCGCGGGTTGTGTGGGTGATAACGCCTTGACGACGATGTTCACGAACAAAGACGCGCTCTACACGCAACGGAACGCCTGCGGCGGCGCCACAGGCGGGGCACCGCGACGGCAACGCAATATCGCGCAACCTTCCGCGCACCCGGACCAGCGTGACCTGTTCTGTCTCGTTCATACCGGCGCACGAATCAACCGCAACCGTCGCCGCAGTTGCGCCTGGCGATGGTAGCGGATTCCCAGTTCGTAATACCCAACCAGTTGATCCATGGTCGCCTGCCAGCGGCGACTGCGCGCATGAGCGAGCGCCCCCTGACGCAGCCGCGCGTGCAGGTCGGGCGAGTCGCGCAACGACTGCACCCGCTCACGCATTTGCATCGGATCATTCGGATCGTAAACCAGCGCGTTGACTCCATCGCGCAAGGTATCGACCAGGCCACCAGTCATTGAGCCAACGACCGGGAGACCACACGCCATTGCCTCGAGCGGCGCCATGCCAAATGTTTCGCTGGTTGATGGAAACACCAGCACATCCGCCGAGGCATACGCAGCCGCCACATCGTCGCCGCGCAGATAGCCGGTAAACACGGTTCCTGTGCCGGCGAAGTGCGACTGCATCTGTTCCAGTTCAGGTCCGCCGCCGACCAGCGCCAGGCGGACCCCCTCTATTCCGCAGATGGCGTCGCGCAGCAGGTGAACATTCTTCTCACGCGTGATCCGCCCGACATAGACTGCCAGGAAGTCATCGGGACGACCACCGCTCAGTCGCGCACGCATCGCATCGCTGCGCAGATCGGGACGAAACCGTTCCGTATCGACGCCGCGATGCCACCAGCGCACCCGCCGATACCCGCGTTCGCGCACCTGCTGGAGCATGGCGCTTGACGGCACCAGGTTCAGATCGGCAAAATTGTGACCGGTTCGAAAGAGCCACCAGGCGATGGGAACTCCCCAGGCGCCGACATAGTGCGTCGTATAACTCGTGATGTCCATATGCGCCGACGCGACCAGCGGCAGATTGAACATCTTTGCGAGTGTGATGCCGGTAGGACCAAGGAAGGCGGGATTGACAACATGGACGAGATGAGGCTGAAATGCGCGCAGCTCGCGCACAATTTTGCCGCTTGGCAAATTGATCCGAAGTTCGGGATAGAGCCAGAACCGGGGTCCGCCGGTGCGCACCAGGCGATGCCCGGCATACGTTTCGGGCATATCGGGAGGACCGAAGAGCAACACCTGGTGCCCTTTGTCGTACAGGTGTTGCAGCGCGAGACAGAGCACCGAGACCACACCATCGATTTTGGGCAGGAAGGTCTCGGTAAAAATGGCAATCCGCATAAAAGCATCTCGCTACAATGAAGGTTACACGGATTATACCATTTTTCACAGGTGCAATGTCAGTGCATCTTGTGGCGAACGGCAGGTGATGAGGTCGGGAAGCGTTATACTTAAAGACGCCAGAAGCGCGGCAACCGCAGGGGAAATGCCGCTGACCGCTACTCGACAGCCGATCAGTTGCAGCGCCTGCGCCGTCTGAATCAGACTATTGGCGACCGACTCATCAACATGCGAGACGCCGGCAATATCGAGGATAACCAGTCGCGCGCGCTGGCGCGCGGCGGTCTCCAGCAACCGTTTGTTCAGCGCCTGCGCGCGACGCGCATCGAGACGACCCACCACCGGCGCCAACAGCACGCCATCGGCAATCGTGATCGCCGGTGTTTCCAGATCCGAGATTAACCGGAGCAACTGCTCCTGTTCGGCATTGCGTCGTTCCAGTTCATTGGCACGTTGCTGCGCGAGCGTCAGCGCATTCGCCGCGCGCTCTCGTTCTTCCTCGGCAATCCGACGCGCCGCTTCCAGACGCTGTGCGTTGTCCACCGCCAGCCGGCTGAGCGCCATGCCGCCGGCAAGCACCGCATAGGCTGCCAGGTTGACCGGTTTGGTGTACACGCCGCTCCACTCGCCGCGAACGAGCAGGATGACCAGCAGCAGCGCCGCATTGATCAGCAACCAGCGCGGACCGGTGAGCACCAGCGCTATCACCATGGGAACCGCGTGCAAGAGGTCCATCTGCTGTGAAATGTATGGTTCGTTGATAAACGCAGCAATCACCAGCGCGATTCCAAGCGCCATCAGATGGCGAGCATACTCCCAGCCGCGCCTGTAGGCGATCAGCAATATCCCGGTAGATGCGGCGGCGACGGCATATCCCACGCGCGTCATCAGGAGAGCATCGCGCATCAGCACATCAGCCAGAGCCGCCAGTGAACCGATCAGGATGAGCACGAACAGAAACGTATTGATCCTGCGCTGCGTCCAGCCCATCTTTATCTGCTCCTTCGTTCCATGACCGTCCAGGGCATTATAACAAAGCAGCCTGGTCAAGTGGCAGAGGTGATGGTCACCAATGAATGGCGGAGCGGAGTAAGGTGAGACATCTCCGCACGCTACGCTCTCCTCCCTATCCAACCCGTGTGGTACAATACCATTATGCATCGCCTATGCTGCACGCTGGCGCTGGCAGTGTCGCTGGTTGCCTGTGCGCCGGAAGCCCCCATACCTGCGCTGGAAACGTCGATCCCGACGCCGCTCGCGTCAGAGGTGGCGACACCCGATGGTACACGTTCCTCTGAGACGTCGGCGCCTGATGCCACGGTGTTCCCCGCCGCTTCTCCCAATGACCTGCTTGCGCGCGGATTGGAGCGGCGCGCTGCCGGTGATTACGACGCGGCTGCCCAGGCATTCTTCGCTGCCATGAACGCTGCGCCGGGGACGCCGGTCGGGAGGGAGGCGCGCTTTTACCTGGCGGAAAGTTTTGCCCTCCGTGAACGTTGGACATCGGCGTTCGAGGCATTCACTGCCTTCGTTGCCGATGGCGTGCAGGATACGTTGACGACGCGGGCATGGTTCTGGATCGCGCGCAGTCACGAGGAGGCTGGTTCGCACGCAGCGGCGGTTGCAGCGTATGCGCAGTACCGCGCCTTCGATCCCCCCGCAGCGCCATATGCGCGAATGCGTCAGGCAGCGCAGGAAGGGGCGCTCGGTCGTCTTGAGGATGCCGCAGCGGGGTACGAGACGGTTGCGCGGAGCGCGATTGCACGCGGGCAGCGCGCTGCGGCGTATGAGGCAGCGATCCGCGCGCGCCGCTCCCTGGGGCAGAACGATGCGGCGTTGCAACTGGCCGCCGAACTGTTGGCGCTGGCACAGCGGCCGGAGTACCGCGCGCGCCTGTTGATCGAACTTGCCGATCTGCCCCGCTCCCAGGGAGATGTGGCAACGGCGCGCACGTGGTTGGTCGAGGGTCTCGAACGTGCGCCGGGGTTGCCGGCGGCGCTGGCGGCAGTGGATCGACTCCGCGCCGATCCTGAGATTGCCCTTCCGCCTGAGTTGGTCGCGCGCGTCTACGAAGCGCACGGACGCTGGTCCGACGCGCTGGCTGCGCTCGATGCGGCGCTTGCCGGCGCCGATGCGACACAGCGCGCCGATCTGCTGCGACGACGGGCGCTGGCGCTGCGGGAACTGGGAAACTTTACGGCGGCGCTGGAAGGGTTCGACGCTGCAATTGCCGCCGCTGGCGAAAGCGACGCCGGTGTGCAGGCGCGCCTCGACCGGATTCAGACCGTCGGGCAGAGTGGCGCCACTGAGTCTGCTATTCAGGGGTATCGTGATTTTGCGGCAGCGTGGCCGGACGACCCGCGCGCGCCGGAGGCGCTGCGTCGCGCAGCGCTGTTGCTCGACCGGCTTGGCAATGCGGATGCTGCGGCACAGCAGCGTATCGACCTGGGACGACGCTACCCGGCGTTGCCGCTGGCGCAAGAAGCCTGGTTCGCCGGAGGGTTGCATCTGTTCGTGTCGGGACAAACGGTGCAAGCGCGGCAGGTATGGGAAGAACTGGCATCTGCCACGTCGGGGAGTGTGGCGCTGCGCGCGCGCTACTGGGCAGCGCGCGCGGCGCTTGCCACCGGCGACACGGATGCGGGTCGCGCGGCGCTGGAACAGATCATTATCGCAGCGCCAGATTCCTATCCCGCCGCGCGCGCGCGCGCCCTCCTCAACCGCCAGGAAACTGGCGCGCTACCGCTCGATGCGCCGATCAGCGCCGACGACTGGCGCGCCGTCGAGGAGTGGCTTGCCACATGGGCTGGCGCGCCGCCGCCGGACGTGCCGGACCCGGCGGGCGATCCTGCTGTGCAGCGCGCGCTCGAACTCGACGCGCTTAACCTGCGGGTCGAAGCAATGGCGGAATGGTCGGTTGCCCTTGCCGCGCGCGACGACGACCCCTACGCGCTCTATCTGCTGGGGCGCTATGCCCACGACCACGGCGCTGCCAGCGTGGCGCTGCGCGCGGCTAATCGCCTGGTGCGCCTGGCGCCCGGCGGTGATTCGGCGAGTGCGCCTCTGGCGCTCCGGCGGCTCCTCTACCCCGTGCCGTTCACGCCGGTCGTGCTGGCGCGCGCGCGTGAGTTCAGCGTCGATCCGGCGTTCATGTTCGCGCTGTTGCGCCAGGAGAGCGCCTTCGACCCGGCGGCAACCTCATGGGCTGGAGCGCGCGGGCTGGCGCAGGTGATGCCTGCTACCGGTCAGGGGATCGCGCAGGCATTGGGGGTATCCGGCTTCCGCGAAGTAGACCTCTACCGGCCCGATCTCAGCGTGCGGTTTGGCGCGTTCTATATCAGCCGCCAGATCACAGCGATGAACGGGAGCCTGGAGGGGGCGCTCGCGGCATACAACGGCGGACCCGGCAACGCGCGGCGCTGGTCGGGGGGCGCGCCGATCATCGACCCGGACCTCTTCGCCGAGCGGATCGACTTTTTCGAGACCAGAAATTATGTCAAATCTGTGATTGCCCAGTACGACGTGTACCGGCGGCTCTACCGCTGGAGCGGGGAATGATCACAGCACCAGGCGGCGCTCACGCACCAGGCGCTGCTTGGTCTTCTTGAACAGATCGTCGTAACTCAGGCGGCCCATCGTAATCTCGTACTTGTATGCCTGCAACATCTTGTGGATCTCGGCGTCGAGCAGTTCTTCGACCATCAGTTCGTCGGTCATGATCTGCTGCACCGCCAGGCGCAACTGACTGTCGTCGCCACGAAACATGATGCCGTCCACTTCTGCCAGGTAATCGACGAGCGCCGCCGCAAGTTGCTCGACTTTGGCGGGTGATAGTTTCACGGGCGCCTCCTTTCTTCGTCGGACGGATCTGAGACCCGCCACAACGACGTTTCTTCCTATATCATAGCAGAGTATCGCCCCCACACTGCACGCCGCAACCGCGCGACCGAGTCGCACAGTGCTTCGTCGGTGTCGCGCCCGAAGCCGCCTGATTTAGGAACGCCACCGATTTCGAGAATGGCTGCCCCACGATATCCTCGTTCCCTTAGTTCGCAAAAGCGCGCTTCGAAGTCGATGCTGCCCTGACCGAGCGGCAGATGATGGTTGACCGCCGGCAGCGGTGTATCAGAGACGTGGAGCAACGTCATGCGTGGCGCGAGATCGAGCCAGTCGTTAAGTTCATTGGTTGGGGTATGGTTCAGGTCCCATACGAAACCGAGTTCGGGCGCCGCTTCGAGCGCCTGTGTGATCGCCTCGATCCGCGCAAAGAGCGGCACATCCGGTTCGTTGTGTTCCAACGCAAGGGTAAAGCCGTTGGCGCGCGCCATGTCGGCTCCCACGATCAGGGTGTCGATCAACATCGCCTCCAGCGCGCACAGTTCGGCGTCGGTCAGGCGCGTTGCCGGTGCAAAGTGCCAGTGCACATGACGAATCGCCAACCGCCGAATAGCATCCAGGTTATTGCGCAGCACGTCGAGCGGCGTTACACCGGAAGCGGTGCGCCCGTTCGCCCCGACCCGCACGACAATTTCCATCACGGCGGACATATCGTTGCTGATAAGCATGTCGCCGACGGCTGCAAGCGACATGCCGAGATATGCCGCATCGATACCCTGCTCCCGCCCGTGGATCTGGATGCAGTCACACCCAAGCCCGCGTGCAAACGCGATCTCATGCGACACCGGGCGCCAGTTGATCGGGAACAGGCGCGCATTGAAGCCGATAGCGACGGGGGGGACGGTCTGGTTCATGTCACACTTCTCGAAAAGGTTGACGCAAACATCCGCAATCGATACGCCTTCCTTCTTTACGCCTTCGCCTCAACCTGCATGACAAATCTTCCAGTGGTACGGCTTTCGATAACTGCGCGGATGTTCAGGTTCCATCTTCCATCACTGCTGCCACCGTTCGCCGCGCCACGTCTTCCCAGCGGCAGTTTTCCAACACCCAGGCGCGTCCACGCGCTCCGAGCGCGCGCCGCAGCGCACGATTTTCCAGCAGCAGATCAAGTGCAGCAGCAAATTCGGCGAAGCCGTCGAAACTCAACCCGCCGCCGCTTGCCTCGACGGCCTCGCGAGTAACGTCGCAGCGCGCATTGACGAGCGCCGGCGCCCCCTGCAACCACGACTCCATCAGCACAATCGAAAAACTTTCATAAGTCGAAGGCTGAATAAAGACATCGGCGGCAGCATAGGCATCGTGGCGCTCCTGTACGCTCACGTCCCCCAGATCGAGGACGATAGCCCTGAGCGGCGGCGGAATGTCCACCGGATCGCGTCCGGTCAGCACCAGGGTCAGCGGTGTTTTCCGGCGCGCCCAGTATTCGCGCAGGTACATCAGCAGCATGGGAAAGTTCTTTGAGACGTCGCGCCGACCGGCATAGCGCAGCACCGGACCGTGTAGTCCATATTTTTTACGGAATGCCGCGCCATCGCCGCGCGGCGTCAGGTCGATCCCTTCACCCGCCATGACAACCCGATCAGGCGGAAGGTCGTAGAGACGCAGCGCAAGCATACGTTCGGCAGGGCTGTTCGCAAGCACGCGCCGGGTGTGGCGAAACATCCAGCGATAGGTGCTGTACCGGGCATACGGTTCATCGTGCAGGCATGGCAAAAGATAGCCGCGTTCTCCGGCGAGCAATGTTCCCCAAAAGGTCGTTGGAAACGGATAGGGTATGAAGATGAATCGCCGCCGGTCACGTTCTGCGGCAATAGCGTCGAGCAGCGCATCACTCGATAGCAGCGACGCCAGCAAGCGCCGTTCGTGATCGGGAAAGTCGATCCAGTCGGCAGGGAGCCTGGCGCGCTGCACGGCTGCGGGAATGTACGGATCGCAGGGCGCGGGGCGCGGCGGTGTGAGGGGAAAACGTTGCACCGGCACGCTATCGACGACGTCGGGGCCTGTGCGATAGTATGGAGCCGGCGGACTGAACGAATCGCGCCCGTCGGTCGTCCAAACCTCGACCGGCGCGCCGAGCGCGTGGATCGCCGCAGCCAGTTGGCGCGCCTGCGTCTCGGCGCCGCCTGCCGTATCGGGACCAAACCAGGGTACAACGATGGTCATGATGTCGGACATAGCACTATTGAATGAGAGCCGACTTACAGCGCCGCCCGCGCACCGAGGCTGTTGCCGGGCAGTCATCCACGACTTAAGTCAATTATCCGCGCTATCCTACATGCCATCCAGGAGCGCCTGCCACGAGTCGGTTTCGCCCCCTGCCCCTGATCTCCCTGCTTTAAGGGCAGACAGAACATCCGAGCGAACACCGGCACTCCCACCGTGGGACTCCCACCGTGGAACGTCCGCGCGTGGCGCCGGTCTTCCCTCTCCCGCGCGGGAGAGGGGCAGGGTATGAGGGGCGTGCTGTCCGCCCTTGAACGCTCCCCGCAGGCGAAGAGCATCAACGGCGCTCCCTCGCGGGAAAGAGGCGACATCCGGCGTGACAACACGGGGAATGCTCACAGTCCACTACCTGCGAACTGCCGGGCGAGAAGCGCGGAACGCAGCGATCTCAGCGCGCGAGGCGGCATCAACGCGGATCAACGCACGCAACGCAGCGGTCAACGCTTCATTGGCGGCGTTCTGCTGCTCAACGATAGGATTGATCAGCCAGCGCAGGTATTGGCGCACTACCCGGTTGTGCAGTGCGATCACCTTTTCGGCGACAGTGCGCCCGGTAAGAGTCCAGTGGGCTGTGACGGTTTGCCGCGATTGTGCGTGATTCAGCGCATCGAGCAATTCCAGTTCGATAAAGCGCGCGGGAGGCTCCGAAGCCGCGCGTTCGCGCACCTGCGCCATGAGATCGGCATGGTTTGGCGCACTCGCAGGATCGATCTCAGCAGCAGAATGCTCCTCCGGGGCGCGCTCATTGGCGCCATTGTCGCCCTGTGTCTCGTTCCCTTTGTTGCGTGTCTGCGTCTCGGTTTCCTGCTGCTCTGCCACCTGATGCGCCAGTTCCTGGTAGGCCTCCGCCAGCAGGCGCAGGGTGCGTGCAGCGGCATCGTTGAACGCATTCTGCTGCTCGACGATTGGATTAATGTACCAGCGCAGGTAGCGCCGCACGATTTTGTTGATCAGCGCCATCACCTTCTGCGGTAGGGTGCGCCCGATGAGGGGCCAGTGCGCGCTGACCACCCGTGTGATTTCGAGGTCGTCGAGGCTGCGTTGCAAGGCGCGATGGAGCGTGTCGTCGCCAATCTGCCGGCGAGCTTCGTGCTGCGCGCGCACCGCAGCGCGCAGTTGTTCGAGGATGGCGGCGACGTCGGGTGCGCCATCGACAGGTTGTGGTCGATTATCGGTCATGGGCTGTCGAACGTGTGAATTTCAATATTCAACTGCTGCACACAAACCGGCATCCGTTCGACACACTGAAGCAGCGTATCGGTCAAAACGCGCGGCGGCGGTCGAACGGCAGAGAAGAACAGGTGACTTGTGCAGCGACTGTCGCTTGCGCCAAAACCCGGGGCGATCGGCTGAACCATCGGCGCAGCGCTCAGCGCATCGACCCACAGGCGTTCGAGTCGCGCCGAACAGGCGACGCACCAGGCTTCCTCGAGGTGGCTATGGGTGCGCAGATAGTCGATATGCCAGTGCGGGCGCACCTTATCTTTCCGAGCATGGTACGCCAGACGCGCCGGTAATCCGCCTGGTCCAAAGGCGCTGCCAACATAGAGATAATACCCGGCAGGAAAGTCCAGCGCGCCGAGTTTACCGACGGGCAACCCTGCGATATCGCGGTCAAGCCGCAGAATGAGCAGGTAGGTCCCTTTCACGATCTCCCTCTCATCCCCATGCCTTTTGCAGAGGTGCGCGCGAGAGCGCAATGCGCAAAGATCCAGCGTATGATACCAATGACCGGTGACCATCCGGCATTGTCACCCCGAGCAGCGCGAGGGGTCGTGCGCGACCCGCGCCGATTCCTCGCTGCGTTTACCCTGAGCGAAGCGAAGGGCTCGGAATGACCAGTATGCGGCATCGTCAATCGTAAGGGGGCGTGCGCGACCCGCGCCGATTCCTCGCTGCGTTTACCCTGAGCGAAGCGAAGGGCTCGGAATGACCCGCATGCGGCATCGTCAAGCGTCATTGGTATCACCTCTCGCCTCTCGCCTCTCACCTCTCGCCTCTCACCTCTCACCTCTCGCCTCTCATACCAATTCCCTGTGACCATCCGGCATGGTCACCCCGAGCAAAGCGAGGGGTCGTGCGCGACCCGCGCAGATTCCTCGCTGCGTTTACCCTGAGCGAAGCGAAGGGCTCGGAATGACCAGCATGCGGCATCTTCAATCGTAATTGGTATGAACCATCTCAACAGCGACTCGTTCTCTTTATGTCACAGTTCCTGCCGCTAAACTGCTATTGTCGCCCACTCATCGTACCGCGCGTCCAGCGTCGCCTGAACTTCGACCATCTCGATGCCCAGCGATGTTACGCGCGGGACGTCACCTGTGGCGCTGGCGGCGTTCAGCGCTGCTGCGAGATCGCGGAGTTGCGCTTCGAGACCGGCAATTTCCTCTTCCAGCGCCGCCAGGCGACGTTGCCGCCGACGTTCTTCACGCTCCGGCTCACGATTAAACGCCCGTGTATCGTTTGCAGACGAAGCAGGACGCGACTCGCGCGCCGTCTCACGCTTCTGCACACTGTTCGCCGGCCGTGCGTTTGTGGCGGGTGCAGCGTCTCGCGTGGCGCTATAGTCGGAATATGCGCCATCAAATACCTCAATGACGCCATCGCGCACCATCCAGATCGTATCGGCGACGGCATCGACAAAGTAGCGGTCGTGCGACACGAAGAGTACCGTGCCATCGTATTCATTCAGCACCGTCTCGAGCGCCTCGCGCGCATCGATGTCGAGATGGTTCGTCGGTTCGTCGAGCACCAGAAAATTGCCGCCCAACAGCATCAGTTGCGCCAGCGCCACCCTGCCGCGTTCCCCGCCGGAAAGATTGGCGATGCGCTTGGAGACCTCATCACCACTGAAGAGAAAGCGCCCCAGCAGGGTGCGCGCTTCGGTCTCTTTGATCTCCGGTCGAATACGGCGAATTTCGTCGAGAATCGTCCGATCCATCTGCAACCCTTCGTGCGCCTGAGCGTAGTAGACGAGTTTGATATTGCTTCCCAGGCGCACCCGCCCCCGCAGCGGCGGCAGGTCGCCGACAATCGTGCGCAGCAGAGTCGTCTTGCCGCAGCCGTTCGGTCCCATCAGCGCCACCCGTTGCCCGCGCCAGATTTCGAGGTCGGGGATGTGGAGCAGCGCCGGTTGCGGTGCAACGGCGGCAGGGCGCTCGTACCCCACCGTCAACTCTTCGATCTTCAACACCAGGTCGGCGCCGCGCAGGTTCGAACCGAGTTTGAACGCGAGTTTCTTCTGTTGCTCTGGTCGGGCAACTAACCCTTCGGTACGCCCCGAACCGCCTTCCCACCCTGTCTTCAGGCGCTCCAGGCGTCGTTCGCGCCCGCGCGCCTGTTTGCTGAGCTGGCTGTTTTTGAAACGGCGGATGAACTCCTCGGTTCGGGCGATTTCTTCCTGCTGCGCGCGATACTGTTTCAGTTGCAATTCGAGCCGCGCGGCTTTCAGTTCCAGATAACGCTGGTAGGGCGCAGGGTAATCGCCATCGAGACGGTTGAACGCCAGATCGAGTGTGCGGGTTGTCACCCGATCAAGGAAGTAGCGGTCGTGCGACACAACAATCAGCGTGCCGTCCCAGTCGCGCAGGAAACGTTCGAGCCATTCAAGCGCCGCCAGATCGAGGTGGTTGGTCGGCTCATCGAGCAGCAGCACGTCGGGATCGGACAGGAGCGCAGCCGCGAGCGCGGTGCGCGTCTTCTGCCCGCCGCTGAAACGCGCCACCGGTTCGTGGCGTTGCGCAGTGGTAAATCCCAGACCATCGAGGATCATGGCAATCCGCCGGTCGATGTCGTAGCCGCCAGCGTGCTCGAAGCGGTGGAGCGCCTCGCCGTAACGTTCCATCACGTCATCATGGTCGGGGCGGGCTGAGTCCGTGAGCGCGGTTTCGAGAGCGGTCATTTCATCGCGCAGCGTGTTGAGATACGCGAGCGAGGCGTGCATTTCTTCGAGCAACGTGCGCTGGCTGTCGAAGCGCACTTCTTGCGCCAGATACGCCAGGCGTGCGCCGCGCGCCATGTGGACGCTCCCGACGGTTGGCATCTCTTGTCCGGCAATGATCCGCAGCAGGGTACTCTTGCCGGCGCCGTTGACCCCGACGATTGCCACTTTCTCGCCGCGCGCAACCTGAAATCCGACATCGCGGAAGATCAGTTCAGCGCCGTAGTATTTCGTGAGATTGTTGACGGTGATGATCGACACAAATGATTTTCCGTCTCCCCTGACGCCGGTCAGATGGTTCTGTCACAAAAATCGCCGCAGCGGTGTTTCAGGTATGATTATAACAAACAATGACGCGGGAGCGATGATAGCGACAGCGAGCGACCGGAAGATGGCGGAACACGAAAGCGATGGCGCGCTGCTCGAACGACTTCGACACGGCGACGAGGCGGCGTTCGAGGAACTCTTCGCGCGCCACTATGCCACGGTGTACCGCGTGCTCTATGGGCTGACCGGGAAGCGCGAGATGGCGGAGGATGCGGCGCAGGAGACGTTTCTCATCCTCTACCGGCGACCGCCGGCGCCCCATCAACCGTTACGCCCGTGGCTCTGTCGCGTGGCGCTCAACACCGCACGCAACGCGCTGCGCGGTGAACGGCGGGATGCCATGCGCATCGCACGATTGGCTCAGGCGCCCGCTGCCGAAGACCCTTCTGAGGCGGCGGAGCGCGCCGAGGAGCGCGATCAGGTGCGCGCTGCCCTGGCGACCATGCCGCAGCGCCAGGCGCACCTGTTGCTGCTGCGCCATGCCGGATTGTCGTATGCTGAAGTCGCCGCCGTGCTCAACCTCGCACCGGGTTCGGTCGGCACACTCCTCGCCCGCGCCGAACGCGCGTTTGTTGCGGCATTTACAAAGGAACAAACCGCCGCCACGGAAGAGCATTCGTCTGGAAAGCAGGTGCAGCCATGACCAGGTGCTACGATGATGGCGCATTACGCGCCGGGTTGGATGGCGAACTTCCAGCGGAGGCGCTGCGCGCGCAGCATGAACACCTGGCGGCGTGCCCGGAGTGCCGCGCGCGTCGCGCAGCGTTGAAGTCCCTGGCAGATCAGGCGTCCTTGCTGTTGAACGCAGCGCCGCCGGATGTCCCCGTCGCACTGGCTGCGCTGCGTCAGCATCTCGACCATGAGCGACCGGCATCGGGTGGCGGTCGCTCATCGCACCCCCAATCATTGCAAAGGAGTATTCCCATGACCTCAACACGAGTATGGCGTCCCTGGATGGGATGGGCGGCTGCGCTGGCAGTCGTCATTGCGCTGCTGGCATTTCCGCCGGTGCGCGCCATCGCCGATCAATTGCTGAACGTGTTCCGCATCCAAAACGTAGTTTTCGTTCCGGTTACGGGCGAACGGATAGAGCAGTTGCAGCAGCTCAACTTCGATGAGCAAACACTGTTTATTGCCCCGCCGAAGCAGACTGGCGGCTCGTCCGAAGTGCGCGCGGTCGCATCCTTAAGTGAAGCGGCGGCGCTCGTTGGGTTCACACCAGCGCAACCTGTGTTGCCCCGCCCATCATCGAGTGCAGAGTTTGCCGTAACTGACCGCGCGACCTTCGAGTTTCAGGTAAATGTCGAGTCGGCGCGTGAACTGCTCCGCCTGGCCGGCGTCAACGATGTCACGCTGCCGGATGCGCTCGGCGCAGCGCCGATTGTCGCCGAGATGTCCCCCGCTGTCAGCGCCCGCTACGTCGGCGACGGCTACGAGGCGATGCTGGTGCAGGGCGTCAGTCCGCAGGTGACGCTGCCCGATGGTGTGGAGATGCAACAACTGGGGTACGCCGCGCTGCGCATGCTCGGTATGGAGCCGCGTCAGGCAGCAACGCTTGCCGCGCAGATCGATTGGCGCACCACGCTGGTCTTCCCCTTCCCGGCGGATATCAACTCGTTGCGTCAGGTGACGGTCGGCGGTTCGCCGGGATTGCTGGTGAGCGGTGAACACGACGGAGAGCGATACCAGAGTCTCTACTGGCAGCGTGGTGAGCGTTTCTATGTGCTGTCGGGGAGCGGATTGACCGTCGAGACGTTCCTGACGATGGCGGAGTCGGTGCGATAGAAGTAACCGTTTCACGTTTGTTGCATGTCGGGCGCTGCGCCTTGCTCGCAGGTGCACGGCAGAAACGGGCAAACATTTATCGGGATGCCCCCTGTGGGCGCCCGATAGCAGGGTGGATGGGCGTAGGCGTTGCTCTCTGTGGCTCGGTGGTGCGAAATAATACCAATGACCGGTGACCATCCGGCATGGTCACCCCGAGCAGCGCGAGGGGTCGTGCGCGACCCGCGCAGATTCCTCGCTGCGTTTACCCTGAGCGAAGCGAAGGGCTCGGAATGACACGCATGCGGCATCTTCAATCGTCATTGGTATAAGAGGCGGACAGATACGGTAAAACCATAGGCGCCGTCCTTCGTGCGCCTTCGTGCTCTTCATGGATACATATCATGCCCGACTACGTGATTGAAACAACCGGTCTGCGCAAGGTCTACGGCGCGAAAGTCGCCGTCGCCGACCTGACACTCCAGGTGCCACGCGGCGAAGTCTTCGCCTTCCTGGGACCGAACGGCGCCGGGAAGAGCACAGCAGTCAAGATGCTCCTCGGATTGGTGAAGCCAACAGAGGGCGACGCGCGCGTGCTGGGCTTCGCCCCAGCCGATCCTCGCGCGATGGCGCGGATTGGTTTTCTGCCAGAGCACTTCCGCTTTCACGAATGGTTGCAGGCTCATGAATTCCTCGATCTGCACGCCCGCCTGAGCAGCCTCCCCGCATCGGTGCGGCAGCGGCGCATTCTCGAGGTGCTGGCGCTCGTTGGATTGTCTGAGCACGCGCAGCGTCCGCTTGCCAATTTCTCCAAAGGCATGCTCCAGCGCATCGGTCTGGCGCAGGCGCTTATTCACGAACCGGAACTGGTGTTTCTCGATGAGCCGACGTCGGCGCTCGACCCATTTGGGCGCATGCTGGTGCGCAATATCATTCGCGACCTGCGCGCCCATGGCACGACAGTGTTCCTCAACTCCCATCTGCTCGGCGAAGTCGAGTTGACGTGTGATCGGGCGGCATTCATCCGCGAAGGGCGTGTGCTACGCACCCTGAGCCTGCACGACGCCGCAGCCGGCAGAGTACGGGTGACGCTGCGAGTCGCAGGCGCGTCGAACGGGTTGCTGACATCTCTGGCGGCGCTCTGCGCCAACGGCAGCACACCGCAGGAAACGTCGCCAGGAATGATCGAACTGGAAGTCGCCGGTGAAGACACGCTGCCGCAGATCGCAGAGCATATCGTTGCGAGTGGCGCACGCCTCTATGCTCTCACACCACAGCGCGTCTCCCTTGAACAACTCTTTCTCGAAATCGTCGGCGCCGACGACAGTGGACAGTGAGCGTCCCCGGAATCTCCGGGCGCCGGTTGCGGGGACAGGTTCCCGCCATGCCGGACCTCGTCGGGCGCCCACGGGGGGCGCGCCCTATCACCCACGGTTTAAGGGCGGACAGAGCATCTGAGCGAACACCGGCACGCCCGCTCGTGAACCACCCACGGATAGGTGCCCCGACGACGCTGCCGCCTTACGCGGCCGTTACCTGCACCCTCAGACATGGTATGATATGCGTGGGGTACGCCATTATCACGAGGTCCGTGCATGGAACGTCTCGGGTTCATTGGGCTGGGGCGCATGGGTCAGGCGATGGCGAGGCGCCTGCTGACGGCAGGATTCCCGCTAACGGTTCATAATCGGACGCGCTCGCGCGCGAATGCGCTGATTGCCGCAGGTGCGGTCTGGGCGGACACTCCCTCAGAAGTCGCCGCGCGCAGCGACATGGTGTTCACCATTCTGACCGACGAGCAGGCAGTCGAAGCGGTCTACCGCGGTCAGGGCGGGTTGCTTTCCACAGATGCTCCTGGTCGTCTGTTCATCGAAATGAGCACCATCCGCACCGCCACAATCCTGGCGCTGGCTGAGGCAGTCGAACAACGTGGCGCACATCTGCTCGACGCGCCGGTCTCCGGCACGGTCGCCCCGGCGCGCGACGGGCAGTTGCTGATACTGGTCGGCGGCAGAGCATCGGATGTCGAACGCGCCCGACCGGCGCTCCAGGTTTTGGGCAGGCGCATCATTCATCTTGGCGGGCAGGGCGCCGGCACAACCATGAAACTGGCGCTCAATATGACGATGGCATGCTTCTGGGGTGCGCTTGCAGAGTCGCTTGCCATAGGGCGGCAGTTCGGGCTGAGTCTCGATGCAATGCTCGATGTGTATCTGGACTCGCCGGTGGCGCCACCAGCGTTGCGCAGCAAGACACCGACGCTGCTTGGCGAAACGAGTGAAGTGGCGTTCGATGTTGCGGGTGTGCGCAAAGACCTGCGCTCCATGGTTGCAACAGCGCAGGACGCCGGCGTGCCAGCGGCGGTAGCCGCAGCGGCGCTCGCGCACTTTGCCGCCGCCACCGCCGCCGGGTATGGCGAACGCGATCTGGCGGCAATTGTCGAATATCTGGCGGATGTCGCGCGTCGCACAGCGCGCCCCGTATTCACATTGGGCGAGCCATGATCATTACGATACGCCCCTTTACCGGTGCTGCCGACATCGAGCGGATGATCGAACTGGCGCAGACGTTCCCCGATCAGTGTCTGCGCGCGGTTGATCTCCCCTACCGCCTGGCATCATGGACGCTCGACAATTCCCGCAATGCCAGTCTATGGGAGGATGAATCGGGAGGTCTGCTGGGATTCGCGGTGATCCAACTCCCGTGGCATTCGCTCGACACCTGTGCGCATCCTGCGGCATGCGAAGCAGGCATCGAAGAGTTGATGCTGGTGTGGGCGACAGAACGGGCGCAAGAAATTGTCGACCAGACGAATCGCGCGTTGACGTTGTACGTGGATGCGCTCGAGTACGATCTGGATCGGGTGGCGCTGCTTGCGGCACATGGGTTCGCACCAGATTATCCGTCGATGATCCGTATGGCGCGTTCACTCGATCGGGTGCTGCCGGCGCCGGTTCTGCCGGATGGGTTCATCTTGCGCCCGATTAATGGCATGCGCGAGGTGCAGGAGTATGTCGCACTGCACCGCGCTGCGTTCGGCACCGCCGATATGACGATTGAATGGCGCAAACGCACCCTGTGCATGCCGCAGTACATCCCGGAACTCGATGTCGTCGCAGTTGCGCCAGATGGACGCCTGGCAGCGTTCTGCATCTGCTGGCTCGGGCCGAAAGAAGGTGAGGGGTACATCGAGCCGCTCGGCGTCCATCCCGACTTCGCCGGGCTGGGACTTGGGCGTGCTGTGCTGCTCGAAGGATTGTGGCGATTGCAGGCGCACGGTGCGATGATTGCGCTGATCGATCGGTACGAAGGGGATGAGAGCGCCCGCGCTTTGTACGAGTCGCTCGGATTCCGCACGCATGTGCGGACGGTGACGTATACGCGCCGTTTTTATGTTCTGCAGAAATCTGTGTGAGTGCGTATGACCGATGATCTCGCTCCGACGCTGACCGGTGAGTATATCGAATTGCGGCCACTTGCTGAACGCGATCTGCCCCATCTGTTGAAGGTATACCAGGGAACGCCGCTCTATTTTGACGGTCTGGGAGACCGCGCGGATCGCCTGACGCTCGATGATGTGCGCACCCAATGGCAACGGGCGCAAGAGTCGCTAGATCGAGTGCTATTTGGCGTGTATCATCCGGTCACCGGTCTGCTGATCGGTGCGGCAGACGTTCAGATCGGTGCGCCACGATCAGATACAGCGGCGGTCTGGTTGCTGATCTGGGGTGGGTTTCAGCGTCAGGGGTACGGGCAGGAGTGTCTGGCGCTTATCGAGTCCTGGCTGATTCCGAAATATGTCACTACCCTGTGCGCGATTGCGACCCATAATGAGGAGGGAATTTCCTTCCTCGAATTGCAGGGCTTTCGCCGGACGGACCTCCCCGCAGAACCGCCGATCGGTCGCGGCAAGGCGTTCTGGATGTGTTGGTGATGGAAGGTTCGGGGCGCTGCTTTAGGGTGTTGGTCGCCTTCTCATCATCCCAACACCCGGAGAAGTCAAGAGCGGTGAGAGAGAACGTGGAACGCACCACCTATCACCGCTTTCACATCTCTTCTCGCCTCACGCCTCTTACAACACATGAACGGGATCGATATCGATCACCCATCCCGGCGGCAGGAGCAGCGCGTTGAGAAGCGGCGTCGGGTCAACTGCCCGGAGGATGAGGTGCCAGCGGTAGCGATTGCGTTGAACGTGGAAGAAGGCAGGTGCCGGTCCAATGAGACTCCAGTCGGTCGTGAGGCGCTTTGTTGCCTGTACACGAATCTCGTCTGCCAGCGACTCGGCGGCGCGCCGTGCGCGCACGTCGCTGCCAGCGCTATAGACGAAGCGCACCAGGCGAGTAAACGGCGGATAGCCGGTCTGGCGGCGAAAGGCGATTTCCTCCTCGTAGAAGGCGTGGTAATGATGCTCCTGCGCGGCGCGAATGGCGTAGTGTTCGGGCGTGTAGGTCTGAATGATCGATTTTGCGCCTTCTGCGCGCCGCCCTGCCCGCCCGGCGACCTGCGTCAATAGTTGGAAGGTGCGCTCACCGGCGCGAAAATCTGGCAGGTACAGCCCAGTGTCTGCGACAACCACGCCGACCAGTCCAACCATCGGCAGATCGAGACCTTTAGCAATCATCTGTGTGCCGACCAGCACATCTGCTTCGTGGTGCAGAAATTGATCGAGCAGGCGGTCGTGGTCCCCTTTCCGCCCAACACTGTCGCGATCCCAGCGCAATACGCGCGCATCAGGGAAGAGCGTTGCGATCTCGTCAACCACCCGTTGCGTGCCGATGCCAAACGATTTGACGCGGGAACTCCAGCAGTGTGGGCAGATAGCGGGCGGCAACTCCCGATGGTTACAGGTGTGGCAGACGAGTAGCCCTGGCGATGCCGATCGGTCGCTGCTGGGCTGACCGGACGCCTCCTGGTGTAGCGTCAACGGCGAGGAACAATTCGGGCAGGTGATAACGTGACCGCAATCGCGGCACATATAGAACGATGCCGAGCCGCGCCGGTTGAGAAAGAGTATCGCCTGTTCGTCACGTTCGAGCGTTTCCGCCAGCGCCTTCTGAAGCGCGCGGCTGAAAATCGAACGGTTATTCTCCGCCAGTTCCCGCCGCATATCGACAACGATCACCTGTGGCAGGGGCAGTCTGCGGGTATACGGCAATCCATCAGGACCGGTGGCCATCGCAACACGATCCGGCAATTCTAGCAATCGCAGGTGACCGGTGCGTGAGGCAGCGTAACTCTCGACCGATGGAGTGGCACTGCCGAGAATGAGCACGCTGCCGGTGATCGCTGCAAGGCGCTGCGCCACATCGCGCGCGTGATAGCGCGGCGCGGCATCGTGTTTGTACGACGGCTCGTGTTCTTCATCAACGATGATTAAACCCAGGTCAGGAAGCGGCGCAAAGACGGCAGAGCGCGATCCAATGGCGATGCTCGCATCTCCCCGGCGCAACCGACGCCACTGATCATACCGTTCGCCAGTTGCAAGTTCACTGTGCAGCACTGCCAGGCGACCGGGGAAGCGGGCGGCGAAGCGGCGCACCAGTTGGGTCGTCAAGGCGATTTCAGGAGTCAGCACGAGCGCCTGCCGACCCAGGCGCAAGACCCGTGCAATGGCGCGCAGGTAGAGTTCGGTTTTGCCGCTGCCGGTGACGCCGTAGAGCAGAAAGCGCCTCTGAACGGCATCAGTATCATCGTTCGGTGAAGACCCCTTCAGACAATCAATCACGCGCGCAATCTCGTCCCACGCCTTTTGCTGCGCCGGGCTGAGCGCTGGCGGCGTATCGGGCAAGGCGCTGATGTGCATCAGCGGGTTGCGCCACACCTCATGCGCTATCACCTCGACCAATCCCCGGCGTTCGAGGGCGCGCAGTGCGCCGGTATCGGCGGCAGCGGCAGCGAGCGCCTCGGAGGCCGGTGCAGGCTCAGGGTGGTCGATCAGATAGGCCGCCAGAGCGCGTTGCCGGGGTGCGCGCGCAAGAGTTTCCAGCGCAGCACGCGCTTCATCTGGCGACACAGCGAGGCGCACCAGGCGTTCGATGCGGGGGCGCGCACGCGCCCGGCTGAGGATCATACCACGCTCGATGAGGCCGCGTTCGCGCAGGGCAGCGTAGATTGCCTGAAGTTCAGCATCGCTGCCACGGAGCCGCCTGCGAAGATCGCGTTCGGTCATTTCGCCACTGCGACGCAACAGGTAGAGCACGTCCCGCTCGCCAGGAGGCAACGCGCCCAGCGTGGCGCTATGCCCTTCCACCGTTGCGCGCCAGGAGGTTTCGGATTCACGGGTGACGCCAGGCGGCAGCATAAGGCTCAGCGCTTCGTACAACGACACCCGATAATACTCGGAAATCCAGCGCGCCAGCCGGATCTGCGCTGGCGTCAACGACACATCTGGATCGGCAATATCGATCAGGTCGCGCAATGTGGGAGGATGCGCATTTGACCGGTTGAGCGAGTCGGATCGGAGGCGCGGCGGACTGAGGGGATCGTCTGGGTTGTACAGACTGCCGCCCCATGTGTACAGTTCGAGAACGATACCCTGCACATGCCGCTGGCGCAGCGGCGCCCACACCAGATGCCCGACCTGTATCACGGAGTGCAGCGGCGGCAGCACGCGGTAGGTGAACACCGCATCGGCGCCCACGGCGACATCGGCAAGCAATTCAGCAGTCATGCCACCAGTGTAACACACGTGTTTCGGCGCCGTGCAAAAGGCAGGGGCGGGTCTGAGACCCGCCCCCCGTGGGATTCGCCCCCACCCCCCGTCGCAGAAAAAGGCAGGGGCGGGTCTCAGACCCGCCCCCCGTGGGATTCGTCCCCGCCCCCCGTCGCAGAAAAAGGCAGGGGCGGGTCTCAGACCCGCCCCCCGTGGGATTCGCCCCCACCCCCCGTCGCAGAAAAAGGCAGGGGCGGGTCTCAGACCCGCCCCCCGTGGGATTCGTCCCCGCCCCCGTGGGATTCGTCCCCGCCCCCGTGGGATTCGTCCCCGCCCCCCGTGGGATTCGTCCCCGCCCCCCGTGGGATTCGCCCCCGCCCCCCGTCGCAGAAAAAGGCAGGGGCGGGTCTCAGACCCGCCCCCCGTGGGATTCGCCTCCGCCCCCCGTCGCAGAAAAAGGCAGGGGCGGGTCTCAGACCCGCCCCCCGTGGGATTCGTCCCCGCCCCCCGTCGCAGAAAAAGGCAGGGGCGGGTCTCAGACCCGCCCCCCGTGGGATTCGCCCCCGCCCCCCGTCGCAGAAAAAGGCAGGGGCGGGTCTCAGACCCGCCCCCCGTGGGATTCGTCCCCGCCCCCCGTGGGATTCGCCCCGCCCCCCGTGGGATTCGTCCCCGCCCCCCGTGGGATTCGCCCCCGCCCCCCGTCGCAGAAAAAGGCAGGGGCGGGTCCCAGCCCCGCCCCCCGTGAGATTCGCCCCCGTGGGATACCGCCCCCGTGGAGGTCCTTTACGTCGTGCTCGAC
This sequence comes from Roseiflexus castenholzii DSM 13941, assembly GCF_000017805.1. Taxonomy (GTDB): domain Bacteria; phylum Chloroflexota; class Chloroflexia; order Chloroflexales; family Roseiflexaceae; genus Roseiflexus; species Roseiflexus castenholzii. The sequence continues at coordinate 3,491,979 of NC_009767.1, forward strand.
GGGGAAGGCGTCGGCGTTACCGGCGCCCCCCACCAGCCACGACCGTGGAAACCACGACCGCGCGGAGCAAAGAGCAACGAACCCTTCTGCTGAAGGTTCGCATAGACCGCATCCGCCTGCGCTTGGGTCAGGCTCCCATTTGCAACCGCCTGATCCAGTTGAGTCTTGGCGGCCGCCAGAGCAGCATTAATCACATCCTGTTCAGCCACTCCCTTCGACTGCGCAATCTGCGCCAGCGTTTGTCCGTTTTGCAGTTGAGTCAGCAGATCGCTCGTGGTCATCCCCAATTTCTGCGCAGCGGCATCGAGCATTGCCTGGCGAATATTCACCAGCGCCTGCATACCTGGTCCTTTACCACGCCCACGACCCCAGAGCACACCGATGTCGCCCGACTGCAAGCGCGCCTTGAGCGCATCGCCCTGCGCTTGCGTCAGCGTCCCCTGTTGCACGGCATTGTCGATAGTTTTGCTGCCCGCCGACTGAATGGCGCTATCGAGCGTAGCGCGTTGAATATTCAAGGCAGCGGCAAGCTGGTCCAGGAAATCGTTCCACAGCGACGCCCTGGAAATACCGGATGGCGTCGTTGGTGACGACTGCGCACGAACCGGTGCTGCGGAAAAGAGCGGACCGATAGCGATGCCGAGGACGAGTCCTGCAGCTATCGCACCAATGATGAGTAAGCGAGAAAGGTTCATACCTTCATCTCCTCCATTGTATCGAGCGTTGTGCGGCGCCGTTCACCGCTGCTCCTATAGTAGAAAAAGATTGTTAGGAAGATGTTCAGGGCATTTGAGGAGGAGATAAAAGGTGTAACAAACCTCCCGAAGGTTCGGAACCTGCGGGAGGTTTCGTGGCGGGGAGGGAGGGATTCGAACCCTCGAGGGGATTGCTCCCCTAGCGGTTTAGCAAACCGCCGCACTAGGCCAACTATGCGACCTCCCCATGCGGAGTGTATATTCCGGTGGCGGAGGGGGTGGGATTCGAACCCACGGGCCTTGTTGAAGGGCCGGTCGTTTTCAAGACGACTGCATTACAACCACTCTGCCACCCCTCCCACTGAATCAAGCGCCTGGCGACGCTTCATCATTGGGGTGGCAGGCGGGACAGGAATCGAACCTGCAACCTGCGGATTTGGAGGCCGCTGCTCTGCCAATTGAGCTACCCGCCTGCGTCGCCGATCATCATAGCATATCAATGCCATTTTCGCAAGATCACCAACGCCCTGGGCTGTTACATCGCAAAGCCAAGATTGCCCTGATGCCCGTTTCCACCAATCGCATCGATCGTCGTCTGCGCAATGCTATGAACAATCCGAACAATCGCCGCCTCCAGCAGCGCAAAGGGCTTGCGGTCATTCCGCTCTGGAGGAGCGAATTTCCGCGCTGCCTCGAAATACCAGTGAATGTGAGCAATCAGATGGACTCGTTCCACATGGTATCGTTGCAGGATGGGCCATCCCCAACGATACTCACGCTCGATCACAGCAATGGATTGCAACCGCAGGACGACCTGTATCAGGCGGTGAAATCGGCGAGGTGTGCGTTCGTATACCAGTTGCTGAAACTCGGCTGCATCGGGCCGGGTTGGATCGTAACAGAGCGACGGAAATGCGCCCATGAGCCGTTCCGTTACCGCACGACAGATATGCTCACGCCGCACATCGAGCAATGCCGCGTACTGCTCTCCTCGAACCGCAAGCCACTCATCCAGTGGGACCATGACCCGCTCCTTTTCGGTCGCGAAAGCCCACACTGCCAGAAAGAGCCAGATAGCCGATGCGGCTATCCGTCGCTTGTCAGAGGTACAACATGATGCTGCTTCTAGCGTACCACAAATAGACGTGAAAGAAAAGACAGAACTTGCGCTATTTCTCACTCATTTTTTCACGCACGATAGCAATACCGGAACTCGTGCCGATCCGGTCGGCGCCCGCAGCAATCATCGCGTGCGCATCCGCCAGGGTGCGAATGCCGCCAGCCGCTTTGATGCGGGCGCGATCACCCACCACTGCCCGCATAAGCGTGACATCTGCCACAGTTGCGCCGCCGGATGCAAAGCCGGTGGAGGTCTTAACAAAGTCAGCGCCCGCCTCAACTGACAGCGTACACGCGCGGCGCTTTTCATCATCGGTCAGCAATGCCGTTTCGATAATCACCTTGCAGATCGCACCGCCTGCGTGCGCCGTTTCGACGACGCTGCGGATGTCGTTACGAACGTGGTCATCGTCGCCGCTTTTGAGATGCCCGATGCTGATGACCATATCGATCTCACGCGCACCATCGGCGATAGCCTGGCGCGTCTCGAAGACCTTGGCGGCTGTGCCGTTCGCGCCGAGCGGAAATCCGGCAACTGAGCACACGACTGTGACGCTGCCTGCGAGCAGCGCTGCCGCCTGCGCAACGTACACCGGATTGACACACACCGCAGCAAAGCCATATTCGCGTGCTTCAGCGCATAATTGTGCAATCTGCTGCGGTGTTGCATCGGGTTTCAGGAGTGTATGATCGATCATGCGTGCAATATCCATGATGGTTGCTCCTGGGTATGAGGACCAAGAACCAAGAACTGAGAACCAGGAACCGATGGGTGAGAGGTCAGGGACATGTTTTTGCCTGTACCCTTAACCTGCCTGCATTTCTCCTGCACCCTTCACACCTTCAACCTTCTTCCTGCCTTTCACTTCTGTGCCGCTTTACCTTTGTGGAAGTCTTGGTACTTGTACCTGGCTTAACCCGTGGGAGTCAGGCGCGGTAAAGTTAACAATGCATGCGGCACGTCCAGGAATTCGAGCGGCGCATTGGGCGCCAGATTGAACGTGGCGCGCGCCAGGCGATCCGCCAGCGCAAAGCCCGCTGCCATATCGGGAACGGCATGCATATGGCAGGCGCGCACTACATCCGGGTGGTGCGCACCAACAACAATGATCGGATGGTGCACCAGCACCTGCGCCAGGATGTAGGCGCGCTGTGCGCCAGCCGGGAACCCCGTGCGTCGTAAGTGGTCCAGCAGTTGTTGCGGCGATGCGGCATTTGAAAGGACATCGAAAAAGCGACGCTCGCCAGCGCCCTCACCGGCGCCTTCGGGGATCGGAGCAGGCAGTAGAATGGGTGCGCCGGGGAGAAGTGGAGTGCGTTCCGCCAGCGCCAGATAGGTGGCTGCGCGACTCGCCTGATACAGGTTGACCGCCTTGGGTCCGTCGACTCCGGCACGCGCGATATGGACCGGCTGCGCCACCGGCACCTCGTAGATCGCGCGTGCCCGCCCCACCAGATAATCATGGACGAGCGCTGGCGGACCGGCGGCGATCAGTAAGGGTTCACCAGTATCGCCAAGAATGGCGTTAACGACATAGCGTAATCCGGCACGTTCACCACCAGCGCGCACAAATGCCTGAAATGGGTTGCCGTCGATCGCTCCCAATCGTGTTCCTGGATGATCGAGCATAGCCGATCCATGAGTAGCGCTGATCGTTGCCTCGCCGCCGCAGCCGATGACGACAGTTTTAGCGCCGCCGGAATAGCCAGCGTACTGGTGCGGCTCGACGACGCCGGTCGCAAGCAGCAGGTCGGTTTCGACACAGAGGCGATTGATGAGTAGCGGGATGCCATCGATGGTTCCGAGATCGACGAGACCACCAGGATCGAGGGCGTTGTGGTCGATGATCCGGTAGCGCGAGACGATTGCCGTTCCCAGTTTGGCAATGCGTTCGGCAGGGGTCGAAGGACGGTGCAAACCGGTGGCGCAGATCAGGGTGATATGATCGGGTGCGACGCCGCACCGGTCAAGTTCGCTGAGCAGACTGCCAACGAGCCGTTCATCCGGGCAGGCGCGCGTCGCGTCGGTGAAAGCGATTGTTACACGCATACCGGGGCGCGCAAGGTCGGCGAGGCATTGATCGCCAATGACCTGCGTGGCAAGGTGCGGCGCTTCCGGTTCGCGATTGACGGCGCGTGTGACGCGCCAGGACGGCGGTAGTTCCTCCAAGGCATTCATAGCGTTCTCCGTCAATCGGGCCAGTCAACGATGACGAAGATACTGTCATCATCGATCCGGGTTTCGTAGGTTGGGATGCGGATGCCAATCGGCGGAACAATGGCTTTGCCCGTTCGGACGTTGTAGGTCCAACCGTGCCACGGACAGGTGACGGTTTCGCCAATGAGCACGCCGGACGACAACGGTCCCCCTTCGTGGCGGCACGAGTCGCTGAAGGCATAGATCACGCCATCGACATTCGCCAGAGCGATCGGCAACCCATCGATTTCGACATAGATCATGCTACCAGGAGGAATGTCGCCGGCAGCGGCGACGCAAACAATTTCACGAGCCATACGAGGGATATTGTAGCATGCAGGTGGGAATGGTGTATAATACCAGGTACGAGGCGCACGAGCAGAACTATTGCATCGCAACGGTTCAACAACATCGCCTTTACCGACACAAACACGGGGAGGTCGCATAGTGGCCTAGTGCGCGGCACTGGAAATGCCGTAGGGGGTACTCCCCCCTCGCGGGTTCAAATCCCGCCCTCCCCGCCAGCAGGGGCGCCCTTATGGGCGCCCCTCCCTTTTGTAACCTTCATATGGAATCGTCGCCTACGGTTGACCAATGGCGACCGAGGCGGTCATATTCCAGCGCAGGCGCGTATCGTGCTGGTTGGGGGCAATGATCACGCGATAGGTAATATCCCCCTGGCGGTTCTCGCCAAGTTCGCGGATGCGCGTCACGCGCCCCTGCATTTCGACGCCGGGCAGTGCGTCGAATGTGATGGTTGCCAACGCATCAGGCTGTACCTTGACGATACTCAGTTCGGTCAGGTCGGTCGTTTCGATCTGCCATGCTGATGGATCGCCGATGGTGATCAGCGCCGTGCCGGGAGTCACATATTCGCCAGGCTTAATATTGACCGCAGCAACCAGTCCACCGAACGGCGCGCGCAGGGTCATTTCGTCGAGTTGTGTCCGCGCAGCAAGGAGCGCAGCAGTAGCGCGACGCACCTCGGCTTCCGCCTCGGCGATCTGAGCGGTTGTCGGTCCGGCTTTCAGGCGCGCCAGATTTGCCTGTGCTTCCGCCAGCGCAGCCTCAGCGACTGCAATCGCCCCGCTGCGTTCTTCGCCACGGAGTTTGTCGAGGCGCGCCTGTGCATCGGCCACTTCGGCGCGCGCTGCAGCGAGTTCGTCGTTGTTCGTACTGCGCAGCACACGGTCGTATGCCGCCTGCGCTTCGATGACGCGCTGCTCGGCGGCGCTGACGCCGACCGCCTCTGCCTGGCGAGCCGCGTCGTATGCCACACGCGCCTGCTCGACACTGCTCTCGGCGCTGCGCAGCGCCGTTTCTGCCTGCACGAACGCATCGAGGAACTTGCGCTTCTCGGCTTCGTTCAAGCCGTACCCCAGTGTTGGGTGCCGACCATCGGACTGGACGGCATCCCACTCACTCCTGGCGACCACCCAGGCTGACTGGGCACGTGTGAGCGCGTCAACCGCCTGGTCCATCCGCAGGCGGGCATCGGTCTTGGCAGCCGAGAGTCGCGCCTTTTCGGCTTCGAGCGTCGCGCGCGCTTCGTCGAGGCGCGCTTTTGCCTGAATGACTTCAGGGCGATCATCGGCGCGTTCGAGTTCCGCCAGCCGCGCGTGCGCCTGCTGGAGACGCGCTTCAGCAGCCAGGATGTCGCGATCGGTCACGCTGCCGCGCACCTGCTGCACCTGCGCTTCGGCACGCCGAACCTGTGCTTCGGCAGCCATCAGTTCTTCTTCGCTCGATCCCGCCTTCAGGCGCGCCAGCGCCGCCTCGGCGCGCGCCTTGTCGGCTTCCGCCTGCGCCACCAGCGCCTCCTGGCGGCGGGTATCGAGCCGGAGGAGCGCCTGTTGCGACTGCACTATATCGCCTTCTGCTACGAGCACTTCCGCCACGACGCCATTGCTGTTCATTGCCAGTGCAGCACTGCGCATCGGCACGACACGCCCTTCGGCAACCACGCGTTCATCGGCGCGCACTGGCGGAATGGGGGTAGGTTGAGCAGTGTTCGCCTGCCCGCCGCAGGCAGTCAACATAAGCAGCGCCGCCGCCACAGCGGTGTTCTTAATGGAAAACCGGAACATGCGCCTGCCTCACTCTCTTTGAGACGCATACCAGGAAACCTACAACGCGCTGGCTTCTGCCGCGCGAGTGTGAGCATCACGTTCGTGTGCAACCCGATCAATGACGTGGCGAGTCGTTTCCGACTCTGCCAGCAACGTGTGAAACTCCTGTCGGTCGAGCACGGCGACTTCGCAGCCGGTGACAAAACTGGCGCGCACACTGGCAGTGCGACACCCTTCGCGCAGCAGCCCGATTTCACCAAAGTAGGCGCCACTGCTCAAGTGGTTGACGATGATCTCGCCGCCGTCAGGATGATCGATGAAGACCTCGACCTCGCCTTTGGTGATGATATAGAAGTTGTCGGCGGGTTCGCCCTGTTTGAGAATAATGGCGCCAGGGGCATAGGTGTGAGTTTCAGCGTGACGCATGACCCATCCCAACTGGTCGAGTGTTAGAGTGGAAAGCGCCTGCGCGACATACTCGTTAACAATCCGTCCATCGGCAAGAATGACCGCCCGACTGACCCGCCGCGCCATGTCGCTGTCGTGGGTGACCATCAGAATGGTTTTGCCCTGATCGACCAGACGCTCGAACAGGGCAAACACCTGTTGCGCCGTCTTTGAGTCGAGGTTGCCGGTTGGCTCATCAGCAAGAATGATCGGCGGATTGTTGGCAAGGGCGCGGGCAATGGCAACGCGCTGCTGTTGACCGCCAGAGATAGCGGCGGGAAGTTTGTGCGCCTGATCGGCCATGCCAACCTGATCGAGCAGCATCATTGCCCGTTCGTGCCGTTCGCGCGGCGTAAACATGGCGCAGAAGTCCATCGGCAGCATAACGTTTTCGACCAACGAGAGCGCCGGGAGCAACTGGAAGAATTGAAAGACGATGCCGACGTTGCGCCCGCGCCAGACGGCCATTTCGCTCTCGTTCAGGGTATGGACGGCGGTATCGCCAATGAACACCTCGCCCGATGTTGGTCGGTCGATGCCAGAGATCATGTTCATAAGCGTCGATTTGCCGCTGCCCGACTTGCCGATAATCGCCACAAACTCGCCGCGATCCACGTTGAGTGTGATCGAATCGAGTGCGGTGAAGGGTCCTGCTGCTGTTTCGAAGGTCTTGCTAACGTTGCGCAGTTCGATGAGGGTTGTGTTGCCGTTCCGGTATGCACCCTCAACATGTGCAGCAACAGTTGCTGTTGTACGCTGGAACCAGCCTTTGAACACAATCCGCTCCTTCCGTCATTACGCAGCCAGCGCGCGGCGATACGCCCGCTGAGACCTCCTCCGTCTTGTTTGACGCAGGAAAGTGTCAACTGTTGCACGTTTTCGCGTTTCCAACAACAGTATAGCGACGATCAACGCGGTTCAAGAGTGACGAACGGAGGATTGTGCGGGTGAATAGTGAGGGTAAGGTATCGGTCGAAGGTCATACGCCGTTTGGAAGAGAGCGAAGGCGTTATGCCTGCCCAAACGCAGCACGACGCAGCAGGGCGTGTTCTGCGCCAGCCGCCGCGATCAGGGTGCGCCGCACGCTGCCCGGCACGCGCACGAACAGTCGCAGCATGGTGCGCGCCAGTTCCGCAGTGCTCAGCGTATCCGACAGATACCCCGTCCATTCGTGGCGCGGCAGGCTGAAGAACGACTCGAAGAATGCCTGGATCGTTGCGCTATTACAGCGCATCAGGCTTGCCAGACCGAACAGGTACAACTGTCGCCGCCGCAACCGCGCCGGAGACCAGAGCGTTTGCCACCCGGCGCGCGCCGCGCTGAGCGGTGTTGCGCCGGCTGCGCCAAGCGCCTGCGCAATCGCCTGCGCCACTTCAGGAGCGCGACGCAACGCCTTACCGACCATGTAGCCCGATGGCGGATGCACCATGCTTGCCGCGCCGCCAAATCCCATCAGCGGCTGATCGAGGTATGGCAATGGATTGTTCATCGGGAAAAGACAGCGCTCGATATGCGCCACCCGGCGCACCGCTACACCACAGGAATCCAATCGACGGCGCAGCCGCCGTTCAAGGGTCGAGAGGGGCACGCCGGGAACATGCGCCAGCGACGTTTCTTCCACAAAGAACTGCCCGCCACCCAGATCCATCGCGTACAGAAAAGTCGGCGGCTCGTGCTGTTCTTCCGGCGCCAGGTGATCGGCGCGGTAATCCATCAGCACCATATGACCAGGTTGCACCGGCGGCGCCGAAAACTCACCGACGATGCCATACGCCGCCTGGCGCGCCACCCGCAGTGCAACTGGACGGCGGAGCAGCGCCGGCGAGTGCCCGCTGGCGTCCACCACCAACCGTGCCGCGAACACCCGACCATCGCGGGTGCTCACCCGCGAGTGCGACACCCGATGCTCGACGGCAGCAGCGACGCCGGTATGCCAGACGACCCCGCCGCGCTCGCCGCGTTCGAGCAAATGCTGCTGTAACCGACGGTTGTCGAACAGTCCATACTCCCGCCGGAGTGGAATCGTCCGGCGCGCAGCATACACCACGACATCCGACCAGCAACAGCCCACGGTGGCGAGCAATTCCGGCGACGGCAGTTCATCGAGCCATACGCCATAGGTATTCTGCCACGGCTTCGTTGGCGCCGTCGCCGATAGCCCCACGACGCGCAGACCGGCGTCGCTCAACGCCGATGCAATTGCCAGCCCGGTCGGACCGGCGCCCACAACCAGCACATCTTCCACGGTCAAATCAGAAACTTCCCTTCTTTGTAGATCAATCGTCCGTCGGCGTATGCTTCACCCTGACGCATATCGCAGATCATATCCCAGTGGAGCGCCGATGTATTGCGCGAACCGGTCTCCGGGTAGCCGGCGCCGAGCGCCAGGTGCACCGTGCCGCCGATCTTTTCGTCGAACAGAATATTGCGACTGAAGCGCGTGATGTCGTAGTTTGTCCCGAACGCAACCTCGCCCAACCGCCGTGCTCCTTCGTCCATAGCGAGCAGCGAGTGCAGCAGGTCTTCGCCCTTGGCGGCTGTCGCCTTCACAACCTTACCATCCTCGAACCACAAACGGATGTCTTCGACTTCGCGTCCAGCATAGATCGCCGGGAAGGTGTAGCGAATGTACCCCTCGGTTGCCGTTTCATCGCAACTGGAGAAGACCTCACCATCGGGGAAATTCCGATCGCCGGCGCAGTTGATCCAGGTGCGCCCGGCGACCCGGTAGGTCAGGTCGGTATCCGGCGCAACCAGGCGAATGACGCTGCACGTGTTTAAGAAATCGGCGATCTGCTGTTGTTCCTCCAGCGTTCTACGCCATTCAGCGACCGGATCGTTATAGTGGAGTTTGCAGGCGCGGTAGACAAACTCCTCAAAATCGCTCAGCGACATATCGGCGTCCTGTGCGGCGGCGTTGGTCGGGAAGAGCGTCACGCACCAGTTGAGCGTTCCTTCGGCGGAGCGCTGCATCACACGCTTCTGGAGGTCACTCAATGCCTGGCGACGCAGTGCAACCTTGCGCGGATCGATCCCGGACAGCGCACGGGTATTCTCACTCGCCATAATGCGAATGGTTGCGTTGATCTCTTCAATCTCCTGGCGCATCATCGGTGAGACGTACCCGATCTGCGCATCGGAGCCGTGGCGCAGAAGCAGTTCATCGGTCTCTTCAAGGGTCATCGCCAGATACGGGTTGGCGCCCGCCAGCAACGCTTCTTTGTACAACGCGCGCACCAGTGGCGCGGCGGCAGGCGGCGCAATAATGCGAAACAGATCGCCTGGCTTGAGTGCCAGCGAATAGCGCACCAGCACTTGCGCCATTTTTTCGACATAGGGATCAGCCATGATGGTTACCTTTCATGATGACAATCTCATAGAGCGCTGCGCGTAGCGCTTCAGCATCATACTGAATCGTATCCTGCTTGTTCCACAGCGCGCGTCGCGGTCCCACTGCTTCGGTCAGTTCACGCACCAGCGGCGTCACGCCAAGCGCCTGGATAGCGACAATTTCGTCATCGTCGGGGCGCAGCAGGTGCAGCCCCTCTTCCGCATACGAACGAATCGCCGCCGGATCGGGGTCGCTGCGATTGATCAGCGCCACATCGAGCGTACCTTGACCCAGCGCCTCGACGATCCGCTGCACATGGTCGATGCAACGATAGCCATCCGTCTGTCCCGGTTGCGTCGTTGAGTTGCAGATATATGCCACCGTTCCGCGGCAATCGGCGAGCGCCTCTGCGATGCCAGCGAACTGGACGCAGGCAAGCACCGACGTCCAGAGACTTCCCGGACCGAGCGTCACCAGGTCGGCGTTGCGGATCGCGTCGAGCGCCGGGGAATAGGCATCCGCCGGTTCGCGCAGGAACAGGCGCGCAATCGGAGGTTTGCCAAGCGCGCGCACCTCGAACTCCCCCTCGACCCGCGTGCCATCAATGAGTTCCGCACAGAGCGTCGCGTTGGCGACGCTTACCGGCAACACCCGCACCGTTGTGGCGGCGAGGCGCGCTGTATGCTCGATAGCAGTTGCGAAATCGCCGGTCACACGAGTCAGTGCGGCGATCAACAGGTTGCCGAACGCCATCCCTTCCAGCGCGGGGATTCCTGCACCATCGAAGCGATGATTCAGCGTCTCCGCCATTACCTGATCGCCGGCGAACGCCGCAATGGTCGCGCGCAGGTCGCCGGGAGCGGGCATTGTGCCGATCTTCCGCGCCAGCCCGGTCGAGCGTCCGGTGTCGGTCACAGCGATCACTGCCGTGCGCGATGCAGCGAATGGCGTAACGGCACGCAACACATGGACAGCGCCGCCGCCGCCGCCAAGAGCGACCACGTGGATATGCCGATCGTGCGCTTGGCGATCCATCGTCGAGACCTGATCCAGTCCCGGTCAGGTTACGTGAACGCGGAAATGAGACACACCCGGTATTATACCAGTTTCGAGGAAGGGTTGAGACGAGAGGCAAGAGGCGCGCGGGTAGCGCCATTGCACCGCAACGGCGCACCATCACGGACAGTAGAGGGGCGAACGATCGAAGGTTGTCCATGAACATAGCGCCATCCGCGCCGCCCTGCCATATTCCGACCATGCACCCTCAACGCGTCGGCGACGGTCACCTCCGCCGCGCAACCTGCGTTCACCTCTTCAACACCTCCTGCGGCGAACGCGCAATCGTGATTGATTCCATCTGTAGCCCGAGGGACGTGATCGTCTGTGCCATTGCCGGAGAGATACCGGTGATCGCCGCCTGGCACCCGATCAACTCGAGCGCCTGCGCCGTCCGGATCAGGCTTTGCGCCACCAGCGTGTCGAATGCCGGAACGCCGGCTACATCGATGATCATCAGCGGGATGGCGTCTTCCCCAAGCGCCTTATAATCCGACCACCTGGCGCCGATCAGCGTCACAAACCCGACAACCGCCAGAACCCACAGCAGTCGGTTCAGAAGACGAAGACGCCAGTGATAGAGCAATTGTGCATCAGGAGAAGGCAACCCAACCGAGAACACACGACTCATCACTCCCCCTCTCGATAGTCCAGGCAGGTCACAGCCCGGCCCCAACCGTCGGCGTATCGCGCCGGTTCCCTGCGTCCAGGCGGAGACCACCGACCGGGCAGGTCACAGCCCGGCCCCAACCGTCGGCGTATCGCGCCGGTTCCCTGCGTCCAGGCGGAGACCACCGACCGGGCAGGTCACAGCCCGGCCCCAACGTCTGGCGTGTCGCGCCGGTTCCCCGCGTCCAGAGGAGGGCCGCCGACCGGGCAGGTCGCCAACCTGCCCCTACGGACCCTACGGTCTGACGCCCAGAACCAGGAGCGCCTCCTGCGGATCACGCACAGTTGACATCTCGTTCAGACTCACACCCAGATGGCTCAGGGTCATGGCGGTTTCGGCGGTGATGCCGGTCAGCACGACCCGACTGCCGAGCAATCGGAGGGACTGCGCCGTGCGGATCAACAACTGCGCTACCATGGTATCGACAGTCGGCACCCCGGCAATGTCGATGATTACCGCATTCGCGCGATGCGTATGAACGGCGTTGAGCAGGCGCTGCGTGAGTTGCTCAGCGCGTCGGCTATCCAGGCGACCAACGACCGGCGCCAGCAACACCCCCTCGCCAATAGTAATGACCGGCGTCTCCAGCACGCTCACCAGATCGAGCAACTGTTTTTGTTCAGCATACTGCTGCTCGATGGTGCGCTGCGCCTCTTCCGCCTGCCGCCGCGCCGCTTCCGCCTCTGCGGCGCGGTTATCCGCCATCGCAACAGCCTGATCGGAAATGGCGAGCAACCGGTCGCTCAGCAGCCAGATGATGACCAGCAGCGTGACCATCCCTATACCGCTGATGAGCGGCAATGCATCGCCAATAACAACGCGATCAACCTGAGACCGTGGCGCAAGACTTGCAAGAAATGCTGCCACGACAATGCTGCCCCCCACGATCACCAACGTTGATGGACGGTGACGCCCCAGACAAATCAGAACGAGTGGAACCAGCAGGAATGGCAACGCCACGAGCGTTTGCTCAGGCAACAGGAACACGCTCGAAACCACAGCGCCATCGATACCGACCGCAAGCGGGATGACTGCCTGCCATAGCACAAAGCGCTCCAGCAGCGCCAGAGTTGCAAGACTTCCTCCAAGCCCCAACGCGATGATGCCGAGATAGGGCGCAAAGCCGGCAATGTTCCCGGTACTCATCATCAGAATGCTGACAAGAAGAAACGAAGTGCAACCACTTATGACGAGCGCAAGAGCGATAATCTGGATCAACCGCCGACGAGCACTGAGAACAAACGCCGAGCCAGACGTCATGATGTTCCTCTCTCCAGGTGACTATATACATGAATCCACTTCTATTATGCCTCAAACAGAGGGTAAGATGATCTCACTCTCTGTTCAAAATAGTGAACATTTCGCAATACTGTTTTCGGGGAGCATTGATATTGTATAAATATAAATAAGATATAGTGAGACGGGTATCGTCTCCGTCCTATACAGCATTCGGACCTTACTGTCCAGGAGACTTCCATGATGACAATCGAACCATGGTATTGGCAGGCGGTCGAATCCATCAACTACCCGTTTCCACAACGTATGCATCAAGCAGTATCCTGGTTGGAAGATGAGATAGTGACCTGGTGCTATGTTCATAAACTTATTCGAGATCACGCACAAGAGCAACACCTGCGCTCGGCGCTCCTGGCAGAATTCATAGCACGTGCCAATGCAGAGATTCCTCCCTCGATGTTACGTCTCATTGGATTGTGGACAGTCTGGTTCTTCCTGCTCGATGATCTGACGGATACATTGCCTTCCGTCGAGGAGCTGGCAGACTTACAGATGCGTATACTTACTGTCGTCTCCGAAGGCAGAGCATACGACTATGATCATCCGTTGATACTTGCAGCAGCGGATCTTAGCGACTTGCTCAAGCAGTGTGCCGGATCGGTCACGCTTGTTCGTTTCCTGCGAGCGCTTGCGCAAACCTTGGAAGCGCATCTCTGGGAAGTCTCTACACGTCTTGCCGATATTCAACCGGACAGTCAAACGTATACAAATATGCGCCTCTGGTCTGGTGCATTTTTTCCAATGATCGCGCTCGCAGACATGGCACAGGGTTCGGTATTACCCTCGCATATCTTCGAGCATGCCATCGTCCAGGAACTGATCCGCGCTGCAACCCAGGCGGTATTATGGTACAACGATCTCTGGTCGTATCCGAAAGAGATACAGAAGCACAAGATGCCACATAACATCGTGCACATTCTTGCGCATGAAAACCGTATACCTCTGTCTGAGGCGCTATCTCTCACCATCGCCCAGCACGATCGGGCGATACAGCAATTTTTGCGTCTCAAAAAGCAGATACACACCCTTAATGGCGCCGAAGACGTCGTGCTGCGCTTCGTTGAGAGTATTGAAGCCTGGCTGCGCGCAACACAGGACTGGTCGCACCGCACCGACCGTTACAGACAACAGATGGTCAGAGCGATCCACCCCTGAAATCGATCCTGGTTTCCCACGCTGTTGAACCGGGAGGGCGAACGGTTGGGGTCAGCGGCGCGGTTCCCACACCGCGGGATCGGGCAGGCGCGCAACCAGAACCGACGCTCCACCCCCAGTTCTCCGTTCTCATCCTCCCGACGCCTCGACCAGATCGAACGCGCGCACGGCGTCCGCCTCCGCCCGCCGCAGTGCTGCATCGTCGCGCCCGCCGCCATCGTCAAGCCCGATGCGGTCGCCGCGCGTCATCGTAAAGACGGCGCGCAGCACCTCTTCCTGCGCGGCGCTCAGGCTCACCTTGCGCCGCGCCATCACCTTCCGCGCAACATCGATCATCGACTGGATGCGATACTCGCGGAAGACTTCGCCACCCCACGTGAAGGGCGGAACATTCTTCGGCGCGAAATGAACGCCGAAAATGTTTGAACCGGTGCCAACCACAGCGCCGCCGTTCAAATGCACGCCGATGCCCAGTTTGACATGATCGGCAAGGAAGCATCCCAACTTGAGAATGCCGCTGTCCAGTTGCCCAAACCCCTCGATCACCATGCGGATCGATCCATAGGTATTCTTCAAGTCGCTATTGGTCGTCATCGCACCGATGTTGACCCACTCGCCGAGGTACGAATGCCCCAGAAAACCGTCGTGGTGCTTGTTGCTGTACCCCTGAACAATACTCGCCTCGACTTCACCGCCGATGCGACAGACCGGACCGACGCTCGTTTCACCGCGTATGCGCGCACTGGCAATCAGCGAGCCGGAACCAACGTAGGAGGGACCCTGAAGAAACGAAAACGGTTCGATTCGAGCGGCATCGATCACGAGAGGACCATCGCGTGCGTCGAGCGCCAGCGGTGGTTCGAGGCGCGCATCACGATGAATGAACACCTGCCGCGGGTTACTGACAACGATCGAAGGATGATCCGGCGGACGATCAGCCGCACTGAACCATCCATCACGCTCGACGAGCAGCGAAACGTCACGAACAATCTGCTCACCATTCAACGCGATCAGGTCCCATGGAAAGGTCAGCAGGCGCGTCTCGACTTCAACAAGCCGTCCAAATCGTCGCAGCTCCGCCAATGCAGCCGTGGCATGTTGTTCCAGCAGATAGGGCAACACCGCGCTCGCCAGCCATGGCGTCAGGCGCGCGCCGAGCAGCACCGGACCGCCGAGCAGTGCGTGACCGGCATCGGTGATGTAGACCGTTCCCGGCGGTTCGTCGCAGAGGTCAGGTAACCAGCGCACATCCATGGCGCGTGCATTCACAAACGTGAGCGGCACACTCTGGCTGAGCAACGCCAGGGGCCAGCGGCCCGCGCCATACGCGCGCGCCAGATGCGGGCGGCAGATGACTGCCGGCGGCTTGCCGATCAGCGCCTGCACACGCTCGCGCAACGTGAAAATACCGCAGCGCAGATCACACACAGGGCGCGTATACGTCAGCGGCAGGAATGTGCGACATCCCTCATCTTCAAAGAGGACGATCATCTCATCAGCCATAGCAGGACCTGCCATCAGTGGGTATTATCTGCGTTTCCAGACCTCCAGAATCGCCGTTGCGAGTTTCTCGGGGTCGTGGCGCAACACGCGCACCGTGCGCCCTTCGCCGGGATGGTCGAGCGATGCTGTCAACTGCACCACCGCCGTCGCCAGATCCGCCTCGATGACTTTGGCGCCCTCGATGAGAATATCGCGCGTCGTCAACCGGTCGGTCGTGCTGACGGCCGTTTCTTCATACTCTTCAGGCGTAAGAAGAACTGGCGTCTGTCCGGCGGCTGCATAAATCCGGCGCACCTCGGCGTCGATACGCGGCGTGTTCACCAGCACATAATCAGGAGTAAATCCGCCAAAGCGCACAATCTGACGCACATGATCACCGACGCCATAACCGGTTGTCATGCCGGGTTCCGTCATCAAACTGCAAATGTAGATTTTGCACGCCTTACTGCGACGGATGGCAGCACGCAGATCGGGAATGAGCAGATTGGGCAGAATGCTCTCATAGAGACTGCCAGGACCAAAGACGATCACATCGGCGGACGCAACGGCATCGAGCGCCACCTGGGTCACCGGCAATGGCGTGATGATCGGACCCTGCTCATCGCCAATGTAGATATTGACGACATGCCGCTCCGCCAGTCGCTCATCGTGCGCAATATTGTGCTTGACATTGAACCGCTGCCCATCGTCGAGTTCAACGAAGACCTCGTATGGTTCCGGAGTTGGCACGACAAAGACGACATTCTCGAAGTTGAACAGACTCGATGCCCGGTAGTAATACTCAACCGGGTCCTGCACTGGAGTGATACAGGTCAACCGTTGCACCGATCGCCCAAGGCTGGCGGTGATCAGGAGACCGGCGCCTCCTGAAAGCACCGTCATCCGGGGAGGCGTCTGGTCACGCTGATAGGCGAGCACCAGTTCGCCACTGGTATCGACCTGCGTATTGAGCGGGATGACCACCACGCCGCTGAGCTGCCAGATGCCAACCGCGAGCGCCATCAATCCCAGGACGGCGAACACCAATCCGCGTGCCCACAATGGCATAAATTGGAGTGTGATGAACGAGAAGATCGGCGGCAGCGTCGCTGTCCGATACATGAAGATAAAAAAGTATGCAACGCCAAGCGACAGGAGAACGATGCCAACAAACGTCAGCGCCAACGGACGGAGCAGGCGCTGGAGCGAACTGAGGCGTTGCACAATGCGTTGCATATTGCTCTTGCTCTCCTGGACAGGCGAGTCACATCCCGGGTGATTGACGCAACTTTTCGCGCAACACGCGCAGTTTCACGTTCCGACGTGCCACCAGTTCGATGAGCAGGAGGGCAGCCAGGGGGGCATCACCGATCCCGCCGTTGCGCCCAAAAGTCGGTTGCCCGTCTTCCGTGACACCGATCAGCAATTGATGCGCTGCGCGCGCTTCGGCAATGCGTGTTGCAGATCGTTCTGCAAACTCAACACTCAACCCGGTTTGCGCTTCCCAGGCGCGCACCCATGCCGCCGATGCCGCCGGAGCAGGAACGATCACGAGCCCGCGCCAGCGATACTGACGGTTGAGATACTGCGCCAGCAGCAGCGCAATATCGAGGTGCGGCGCCAGCTCGCCATCATTGTCCACCACTCCCAACGCCCGACCATCAGCCGATAGCGCAACTCCCAGATGGGAGTCGCTTTCGCGCACCAGTTTCCGCAGACGCACAAGCGAGGCAGTGTGCGGATGCGGCGCCTGACGACCAAACCAGGCATCTGCCTCGCGGTTGATCTCTATCGTCTTCGTCTGTGCGCCATCACCGAGCGTTGCCGGGATAATTCCGCCGGTCGTGCCGTTCATGGCGTCCACAAAGATGGTCAGTGATGTTTGACGGGCCAGATCAATGTCGACAGTCTGACGGAGGCTCTCGATATACGTTCGGCGCACATCGATAACGTCCGCATCGGAAGGTTCTGATGGAAACGGCGGACACTCCGCCGGCAGGTCGCCATCGACAAATGGATCCAGACCTGGCGCCGGAGCGATGATAATCAATCCATTGCTCCAGTAGTCCCGGTTCCCGGCGGACACAATCACCGCGCAATCGGCGACGCCCTGATCGAGCGCAACATCCACAGCGGGACGCGGCAGTGGCGTCGAGCTGAGCACGACACGCGCTCCAAGCGCGCGCAATCCCTGGTAGCAGTCGGCGGCGATCTGCGCCGAAAGAAAGCGGGTATCATACGCAACCAGACAACTCCATCCGCGCGCATTGAGGAGATCTGCAAGCGCCGGGTATCTGCGACGCACTGCGCCAAGGGTGAAATCGGCAGCGACAACGCCTTCCCAGCAGTAGGTGTATCGCGTGGTGTGCATACCAGGCAACAGCAAGGTTCACGTTCAACGACAGTCGCTTACCTGCCGCCAGACCCAGCGCCACCGGTGCTGTGGGCTGGCACAAACTCGCGCAACTTGCCGATCATTATGTCGCGGATCTCATAAGCGCGCTCCAGGGTGCGTGCCTCAAAACGAGTCGTGATTGCCGGTTCAGTATTCGACGCGCGCAGAATCCCCCAACCATCGCCAAAGTCGACGCGCACGCCGTCAACATCAACGACCGGGTAGCGTGCCGCAAAGTAGTCGCGCACGAAGTCAATCGCCTGAAACTTTGCCTCTTCGTTATATGGCAGGCGACCTTCCGAGAGCGCCGGCAACGGCGGAAACGGCGCCAGCGCCTCGACAAGCGTCTGCCCACTCTGTTCCAGCGCATCGAGCAGCATACACCCGGCAAAGATGCCATCGTCGTGGAAATGATGCTCGACTGCGCCAAAGACGTGACCGCTCAACTCACCCGCCAGCGGCGCGCCCACCTCGCGCATCTTCGCCGACAGATTTGAATAGCCGGTCTTCCACATCACCGGTGTGCCCCCAAAGGCGCGGATGGCATCGATCAGCACAACACTGCACTTCACATCAAACACGATTGGCGCCGGTCTGCGTGCCAGCGCCTGTTTTGCCAGAACGATCAGGTAGCGGTCGGCAAAGACGATCTCACCATTCCCATCGACAACACCAAGGCGGTCGCCATCACCGTCGAGCCCAATGCCCATCTCGGCGCCGGTCTCGCGCACGACGCGAATCAGGTCCTGAACATTCTCCTCTTTGAGCGGATCCGGATGATGGTGGGGAAATGTCCCATCAGGCTCGATAAACAGGGGAACGACCTCGCAGCCAATCGCTTCCAGCGTGCGCATACCGAGCGGACCGGCGACCCCGTTCCCGCCGTCGAGCACAACCTTGGGCTTACGTTTGAGCGAAATATGGCGGGTCACATCGCGCACATACTCTTCTGTCACATCCACCTGCTCATATGCGCCATTCCCGGAAGCGAACGAACCGCTCATGGCAATCCGTCCCACCTCTTGAATCTGATCGCTGCTGAACGGCGTACCGCCATACAACGGATCGGAGAGCCGCAGTTTTAAGCCATTGAAATGTGGCGGATTATGGCTCGCCGTCACAACGGCGCCGCCGTCGGCGCGCAGGAAGGAAACGGCAAAATACATCAGCGGCGTCGGCGCCATGCCAATATCAACGACATCGCATCCGCTCCGGCGCAGCCCATCGATCAGCGCCGCAGCATACCCTGGCGATGTCAGGCGCGCATCACGCGCTACCACAATACGGCGCCGCTTGTGCTGCCGGAAAAACGTGCCGCCGGCGCGTCCCAACGTCCGATACACCTCTTCGGAAAGATCGCGATCAACAACGCCACGGATGTCGTATGCGCGAAAAATGGACGGGTGAATAGTCATCATCATGGCGCTCCTCGTGCGACCCGGCAATCGCCGGATTCCAGCCTTCGTATTGTAGTACTAACACACAATCATAGCAACCGGGGATCAGGGGTTCTGCTTTTTTGAGCGCGTTGGTGGCGCTCTTATACCAATGACCTGTGACCATCCGGCATGGTCACCCCGAGCAGCGCGAGGGGTCGTGCGCGACCCGCGCAGATTCCGCGCTGCGTTTACCCTGAGCGAAGCGAAGGGCTCGGAATGACCAGAATGCGGCATCTTCAATCGTCATTGGTACTACGACCGCTGAAAGCGTCCTATTGTGGCAGATTATCGCACCGGACCGATTGTGCGATCCCGACCATGGTGAAAAATGCGGCTTGCCGACCAGATCAGAATGATCCCCAGGCCGATTTTCAGGATTGCCGATGAGATAACACCAACCAGCAGACCGCCAATGACAGCGCCGATAACCGAACCAACGCCCATCGGTGCGATTGTGTCGTTGAGGTCGCGCCGCCCCTGATATGCTCTCTGACTCAGATAGCGAACAACCCCGATCAGCACCGTGGGCAGGCTGATCAACAGGCTTGCGGAGCCAGCAACTTTGATTTCGGCGCCATAAGCAAAGATCAGGGTCGGGATGATCAACTCGCCGCCGGCAACGCCAAGCATGCTGCTGACCAGACCAATCACTAATCCGAAGAGAACCCCGGTCATCACCTGCCAGACCGGATCATCAGGAATCAGCGCCGGGAGTTGTGTCGGCAGAAATCCTTCGATGATCAACAGGCCCCCGATCAGGATAAGAAAGACCAGGATCACCTGTTCGAGCCGTTCATTCGAGAGACGCCCGACTAACGCTGTGCCGATGAATGCTGTGATTATCGCTCCAGCGATCATTGCCATCATCGGGAGCAGCAGGGGCATGATCGGCATCAGGGTGAGCGTTCGACCACGAATGGCGAGCGAGGCGAGGACGGTAATCAGGCTGATCACAACATTGAGCGCCACTGCCCGCCGCGCCGTGTAGCCAAGCAGTCCCGCCAGAATCGGCAACCGAAACTCTGCGCCGCCCAACCCGATCAACCCGCCCAATACCCCAATCGGAATTGCAACTCCGAAGGCATAGCAGGGACGACTGTGGGTGTGCACCCTGATCGATGCATCGGTATCTTCCGGCGTGTTGGGCATGACAATGTTTGACTTCACTGCAAAAAGCGGTAACCACGAAGGTCACCAAGGGACACGAAGGACATGCGCTTCATGGTTCTTCCCCTTCGTGCGCTTCGGGTCCTTGGTGGTTGAGCCTTCCATGACTTCACGGCAACAAGCAACCACGAAGGTCACCAAGGGACACGAAGGACATGCGCTTCATCTGTATCCACCTTCGTGCGCTTCGTGTCCTTGGTGGTTCAGCCTTCCAGGACTTCCACAAAGGGCACCAAGGGACACGAAGGACATGCGCTTCATCTGTATCCACCTTCGCGCGCTTCGTGCCCTTGGCGGTTCAGCCTGTAGCCACGAAGGTCACGAAGGGACACGAAGGACATGCGCTTCATTTTCTTCCCCTTCGCGCGCTTCGTGCCCTTGGCGGTTCAGCCTTCCATGACTTCACGGCAACAAGCAACCACGAAGGTCACCAAGGGACACGAAGGACATGCGCTTCATTATTATTTCCCTTCGTGCGCTTCGGGTCCTTGGTGGTTGAGCCTTCCATGACTTCACGGCAACAAGCAACCACGAAGGTCGCCAAGGAACACGAAGGAACTGCGCTTCATCTTTATTCCCCTTCGTGCGCTTCGGGTCCTTGGTGGTTCAGCCTTCCAGGACTTCCACAAAGGGCACCAAGGGACACGAAGGACATGCGCTTCATCTGTATCCACCTTCGCGCGCTTCGTGCCCTTGGCGGTTCAGCCTGTAGCCACGAAGGTCACGAAGGGACACGAAGGACATGCGCTTCATTTTATTCCCCTTCGCGCGCTTCGTGCCCTTGGCGGTTCAGCCTTCCATGACTTCACGACAACAAGCAACCACGAAGGTCACCAAGGGACACAAAGGACATGCGCTTCATGGTTCTTCCCCTTCGTGCGCTTCGGGTCCTTGGTGGTTGAGCCTTCCATGACTTCACGGCAACAAGCAACCACGAAGGTCACCAAGGGACACGAAGGACATGCGCTTCATGGTTCTTCCCCTTCGTGCGCTTCGGGTCCTTGATGGTTGAGCCTTCCATGACTTCACGGCAACAAGCAACCACGAAGGTCACCAAGGGACACGAAGGACATGCGCTTCATTTTATTCCCCTTCGTGCGCTTCGGGTCCTTGATGGTTGAGCCTTCCATGACTTCACGGCAACAAGCAACCACGAAGGTCGCCAAGGGACACAAAGGACATGCGCTTCATTTTATTCCCCTTCGTGCGCTTCGGGTCCTTGGTGGTTGAGCCTTCCATGACTTTACTGCAAAAAGCGGTAACCACGAAGGTCACCAAGGGACACAAAGGACATGCGCTTCATTTTATTCCCTTTCGTGCGCTTCGGGTCCTTGGTGGTGAAGTCTTTTTGCAGTGGACTCAATATTTGCTCACTGATTGTGCGATCTCTCGCAAGAGATCTACGTTGTTTATTCGATGGCTCCAGACAAGTGATTGCGTGCGCTCAATCGCATTATCTTTCGAAAGCATTGTGCCGGTTGCCGGCGAGTTCGCTTCAGACAGCGCCAACACACAGCAAAGCGACATCAATGACCAGACTGCCGCTATACTCATGTCATGTCATAAGTAATTCAGGACATCGTATCTTAATTCTTTTGTCCAGGCCGGTCAAACCGACTGGATAACCGGTCACGATTGGGATAAACGATGCCGCCGGTCGCCCAAAACATGGGTTTGGGGGCAGCCCCCGAAAAGCGGCGGCGGAATGGCCTCAGCAAGCGTCAACGCACGGCGCCCTGCCGCCCCGGGACGCCGCATAGAGCGCCTACGCCCCCCAGAAGAGCGTAAACAGTTTGCTGGATGTCAATGCTCGCGTTCTGCCACGGCTATCAGCGCCCAGAACGCGATCGCCAGGTCCGGCACGAAATAGAAGCGATCAACCAACCCATGGACAAGCGCAGCGGTCATTGCCGCCAGCGCGCCCAACGCCACCAGATCGCAACGGTCGAGCAAGGCGCTGAGAGCGTTCCGATAGAAGCGCAAGAGTAACCATCCGAATGCCAGCACACCGAGTGGACCGATATTGATCCAGACATCGAGCAGCAGGTTGTGGGGATGAGCGGCATACTCCTCGCTCGTGCCGAGGAGTGATGGATCGATCAGGCTACGTCCGAATGCCGGGTTGTGATAGTAGTAAAACTGGTCAAGTCCCAAACCAAGCGGATGGCGCTGAAGATAGGCGAGCGACTCGCGCCAGAGAAGCAGACGCGCATCGACGCTCCCGCCGCCAGGACCGCCGCGCAGCGTCAGCGCCAGCCCGATAACTGCGGCGATCACCACCCCGATGAGTGCCAGCGCCGACCAGCGCCATGCCTGACGATCCCGTGACCGGAAGAGAAACCAACCCATACCAATGATCGTTGCCGCAACCGCGCTCCCCAGCCATGCGCCGCGTGAGAACGAGACGATAACTCCCGCCAGGGAAAGCGATGCGCAGATGACGAAGAAGAGGGGCGCCGCTGCGGAACGGCGCGATGGATGCTCTGCGCTTTGTACACCGGACGTTGTTGAAAAGCGCTGCCCGCTCCATACGCCGAGCGCAAGCGCCGCAGCCAGGGACCCGACCCGTTCGAGAAAGAGACCCAGATTGTTTGGGTGTCCATAGACCGATGTCACCCGTCGCACGCCATCTACCGCGATGATATTTTCACTGAATGCGCGTTTTTCGCCGATCAACGGCGTCAGATCCAGCCCGACAAACTGCAACACGCCAATGGTCGCCACCCACGCGCCGCTTAGCGCCAGCGCACCAACCAGCAGCATGCGCGATACGCCGACCGCGCGCACAAGCGCATAAAAGAGCAACGGCTCGACGATCAGCCAGCGAAACTCACGCAGCGCTGCGCCACGCCCTTCGGGAACCGCCAGCGTCACACCGATGATCCCTGCCAGTGCCAGTAGTGCATGCGGTGCATATGCGGCGCCTGTCGCGCGAGCGCGTCGCCCCCATGCCTGTTGGGCGGAAAGATTCCCTCTCTGGAGCCACCGGATCGTCCATCGACCTGCCACCATAGCGGTTGTGATAAGGAGCGCGATTTCATGGAGCGGAAAAAGCCATGTTCGACCAGCGCCATCGAGAGAGGCTGGCATCAGGTAGAGCGGCGCCGTGAGTATCACACTGACGAGGCCGCCAACCGGCTGCGCGAGTGTTAGCAACGCGAAGAGCGCCAGGGCAGCAAGACGAAGCGGGACCGGCAGCACACCAGCAGAGAAGCACACCAGACACAGCGCCGTGACCGCAGCGGTCGGCAGGAGCGCCGGGCGCATCAGGCGTTGAGAAAGGCTCGATGCAAGCACGACGACATACCTCTACACTCAATTTCGCAACTCAGTCGTCACCTTCGCACGACCCATCGCCCAATCTCGATCATTGTCAGCGCCCCGACAGACGCCAACGCAACTGTGAGGAGAGCAGGCGTCAGCGTCCATACCCATGGCAGCGGTTGCTCACGCCCGACAACAAAATACTCCGGCGCTGCGGCGCTTCGGATCTCGAAGGTATGCACGTCATCGGGCAACCCCGAAGCAATAATCACAGGACTTCCATCATCCGACGGCATGATCGGACGCGCCACTCCGCCATCCAGTCGAACTTCGGCTGGCATATTCAAACGAACAGCAAACGATTGCCCGGTGAAGCGCACGCGCCATTTCCCTTCTTCCATTGTCTCGACCGCCGGGTGACGCCAGGAATGCATGCCCGTGCCAGCAATCGCGCCATCCGCAGCATAGGCACGTAACGCATCGTAAGCAGGGAGGGGCTGAAAATTGCGATCAACCAGCGCGAAATAGGGCGTTGGATCGGCAGGATCCGGCTCACGATAGCCGCCCCAGCGCAGGAACCAGACATTCATCACGCCGATCCAGGGCCATTCCCGGCGGGCACGCTCCAGTTGACCAACCAGATACGCGCCCTTCATCTCCTCAGACACCGGCGGACCCCACGTGCTACGCGCCGGTTCCGGGATGTGATCGGGGGCGCTGTTGTAGCCGAACTCACTGATCCACACCGCCTTGCCGCTGTCGCCGTGTCGTTCCATCACTTCGCGCAGCAGGACAACGCGCGACACATCGATGCGGGTATCGATGGGACGATCAAGATCGCGGAAGGGCGCATCCGGGCGCCAGCGCAGCCGGATGTAGCGGTTCTCGTTGGGCGGTTGCCCCAACCCATATGCCTGCGCCGACATAATATCAAAGTATGGTGCGCCGCCAGCACGGTACACCCGATCCAGATACTCCAGTTCGCTCATCGGTGCGATGCGTGGCTCTTTGCCGTCCGTCGGCGACAGACTGGGGAACAGGATGACGATATCCGGGTTGGCCGTGCGCGCAGCCGTCGCAGCGAGGCGCAATAGTTCGACAAAGCGTTCCGGTTCCGGTATCCGCCAGCTCCACTCATACGCCAGGTTCGGCTCATTCCAGATCTGAATGAAGCGCACCTGCCCGCGATAACGAGCCGCGACCGCTGCCACAAAATCGGCATAGTCGGCATAGTTCTCCGGCGGTCCGGTCGAGTTGGCATTTTCGAGCAGTCCGGCTTGAAAACGCGGGGCGGTATCGTCGTTCGGGCGCGCCCACTGAGGCGCCCGGTCGATGCGCACGATTAACTCCAATCCCAGGCGCTGTGCTTCGGCAACGATGATATCGTACTTCTCCCAGGAGCTGCGCATCTGATCGGGGTTGCGGCGATCAACAAAATCGCCCTTGCCGTGGATTTCGACATCGTCCCAGGGCATCTGAATCCGCACAAAGTGCGCCCCCATGCTGCGCGCCAGTTCAAGGGTGCGTGTGACATTTGCGGCGTCGGGTTCAAATTGCAGATTGTACGCATTGACGCCAATCTGCGGCACATCGGTCCACGGGATTGGTGGAGCAGGCGGCGTATATGTGACGCCACGATTGACCTCATTGTCGAACCAGGTAAACACGGCCAACGCGGCGGTCAATGCTCCGATGACCGCCACGCGCAGTAGCAGACGAACCATGCGCGATCTCCATCTCACCAGACGGGGAGTATAGCGGCAGCATCGAGATGCGTCAACTGAACACGGCTCACGGCATGTGGTCAGAGACGAGAAAGGGTTGCAAGAGCGTTGCACGGTGCAGGTAGGTTCAAGGGGGGACAGCACGCATGAGCATAGCGGGCAGGCGTGGCGTTGGGATGCGCCGTTTATCCTCACTCCCCGCCCCGTTCCCACACGCGGCAGCGGGGAGACCAGCGCCGCGCGCGGAAGTCCCCCGGTGGACGTGCCGGTGTTCGCGCGGGGGTTCGGTCCGCCCTGAAATGCCGGTGGGAGGGGGGTCACAGGTTGTTGGCAATGCTTCGCGCGCCTTGGCGTGCTTCGTGGATCGTCCGCTCCGTTCACCCTGGCTTCGTGGCATCATGACAGAGAAGCAATTTTGTCCCAGGAGACCTGACCCCAGGTCAACCTCCGGGATAACTCACATTTTTTCTGGAGCGATTCAGTTGTCCGAACCGGTTGCACTGTTGGGCAAACGTGCTACAATAGAGATTAATCTTTTATCACTGGAAACCCACTACCCAACGTATCTGCTGCCATCCCCACTGACGAGAACCTGTCGGCAACGACCCGCTGAATCGCCTGGACGTGCTACTCGACCGTGGTACGGTTGAGGAGAACACACACGTGTTGAGACACAATTATTCGGCATCCAATGGCGCATGCTGACCAGTGAGGCGCCATCGCACCGCAATGTTGCGGATACAGCATGGTGAGTTCCTCCCCACGAAAGGGGAGAACCATGAGCGTGTCGGAACAGTCTCAGGATCGGCTGCATGAACCATCATCACTGACCACACTGATCACCCTGCTGTTGGGGTTTGCCCTGATCCTCGCCATTGTCAGCACGGGAATCTGCTTCATCAGCGGCAACCTGACCGGTGCTGCAATTGCGGTCATTGCCGCCATCGCCGGATTACTCCTCGCGCTGGTGCGCCGCCTGGCGCTACGCCGCCACAGCCACGCCGCAGTGATGCTGTTCGCCATCACTCTCTTGCTGGGCGCAATAGCCAGTGTCTGGGTGGAACCGGCCAGTGCGCCGGTTGCTGTCCTTATTCCGCCGCTCATTCTGATCACAACGGTGCAATATCTCGAACGCCGCAATGTTGGACCCGTGATCTTTCTCATCAGTCTTGCCACTGTGGTCCTTGCCATTGGCAGCGAGGCGGCGCAACCGTGGTTTGCCACGCGCGAGCCGCTTGCGCCTGTCCTTCGCATCACCGCACTGGTTGGCGCCATACTTCTCCTGGCAGCGATCCTCTGGCGCTTCAGTTCGCGCCTTCACGCCACACTGGTGCGTCTCGAAGCCGCTAATGCCGCTTTGCGCGAGAGTGAGGCGCGGTATCGTTCCGTTGTCGAAGACCAGACCGACCTGATCTGCCGCGCACAATCTGATGGCATGATTACCCTGGTCAATGACGCCAGTTGTCGCTACTGGGGATTGACACGCGATGAAATCATCGGCAGCGATTTGCGGCGGTTCGTCCACCCCGATGATATTCCGCGCGTCAATCATCACTTCGAATCGCTCACCTCTGAGTCGCCGGTGGGAACTATTGAACTTCGAGTCATTCCACCGGGCAGCGAGGTGCGCTGGCAGCGATGGACCGTCCGCGCACTCTACAATGGCGCACGCCGCGTCGGGTACCAGTTGGTCGGGCGCGACATCACCGAGCGCAAACGCATGGAAGAACATTTGTTTCGCAGTGAGCGTCAGTTCAAAACCATTGCCGAAAACGCGCCCGACATTATTTCGCGGTACGATCTCCAGGGACGCTACCTGTACGTCAATCCGGCGTTTGAACAGGCAACCGGGATAACCGGTGCGGAAATCATGGGCAAAACGCAGCGCGAACGCGGCGTGCCCGAACATATTGCCCAACTGTGGGACTCCCGTTTCCAGGCAGCCATCGAGACCCGATCCGTTCAGACGATCGAGTTTGATCTTCAAATGCCATCGGGTCATCGTTTTTATGAGACGCGCATCGTGCCTGAACTTGGTCCTAATGGCACTGTTGAGTCTTTGCTGGCGCTTTCGCGCGATGTGACGGAGCGGCGCAAAAACGAACTTGTTCTGCAACACCGTCAGAAACTCGAAAGCATGGGGGTTATGGCGCAGGGCATCGCCCATCAGTTCAACAATCTGCTTGGTATTATGCTGAACAATGCCGAACTGGCTCTCACGACGCTTTCACCGCAGGCGCCGGAGCGGCTCTTGATCGAATCTATCGTCTGCGCCGGTCGACGCGCGGCGGTTATCACGCGCCAGATGCTGACCTACGTAGGGCATAGCCCATTGCAGACCACTCTCGTACACTTGAACGACCTGATCGAAGAAATGGCAGCACTCTTGCAGGCATCGATTCCAACCGGCGTCACGCTGGTCTATCGCCTGAGCGACCACGATCTGTTGGTGGAAGGGGATGCCGCCCAACTCCGACAGGTCCTGCTCAATCTGACCATCAATGCGGCAGAAGCCATCGAAGGCAGACCCGGCGAAGTTGTGATTTCAACCGATGCCCGCTTTGTTGAGCGCTCGTTCCTGGTGACAACGATTGGAACCCCTGATCTGACCGACGGAACGTATGCGGCGCTGTCTGTCAGCGACAATGGATGCGGCATGGACGCTGCAACCCTTGAACGAATCTTTGACCCTTTCTTCAGCACCAAATTTATCGGTCGCGGTTTGGGGTTGCCTGCAACGTTGGGCATTGTGCGCGGACATCACGGCGCCATCCACGTCGCCAGTGCGCCCGGTGAGGGAACGACCGTCACCGTCTTTCTGCCGATAGCGCATCAACCATCCATCCGCACCGGTTTGTCGCCTCAGACCCGCACGGCGGCAAGTTCGGGCTATTCAAAAATCTTTCTGGTCGTCGATGATGAAGAGAGTGTGCGCGCCGTTACGGCGCGCATGCTGGAGTGGATGGGACATCCAGCGCTCACAACCGGCGATGTCGAGACGGCGATCATTCTCGCGCGACAACATTGCGAACACCTGGCGTGCATCCTGCTCGACCTGACGATGCCTGATCGTGATCTCTATCAGACGGTCAGAGATTTCCGGCAGACATGCCCCGATGCGCCGATCATTCTGATGAGCGGGTATACCGAAGATATTGCCAGCCGACGTTTCTCGCACCTTGCGTTGAATGGCTTTCTGCAAAAACCGTTCACTTCATACGAACTCCAAGGCGCCATCGACTGTGCGCTGGCTGCAATCTGACAGGCAGATCAACCAGACAATCATGTCGGGTATAATCCCGACATCTATGAAACCGTCGTCTGCACATCGTCCTGACCGGCGCCTTGTTGCGCATCTGCCGCTCCTGCCGATCCTGGCAACAGCAGCGATCTTCCGTATTGCGCTGTGGGGAGCGTTACCCCGCCAGGGGCTGATATCCGATGAAGGCGAATACCTGTCGGCTGCCTGGTGGCTGGCGCACGGACGCGGTTTCGACTGGCACCAGGGATACCTGTGGACGCGCGCGCCGCTCTATCCGATCTTTCTGGCAGCGCATCTTCGTCTGTTCGGCGATCAAGCCACTGCGATATTCGCAACACAAACCGTGCTCAGTTTGATCAGTGTTGTGCTGATCGCTGCGCTTGCCCGACGGATTGCGCCGCCTGAATTGAAATCTGCGCCGTTGATTGCGGCTGTGCTTGCCAGCATCTATCTTCCCTTCGTCATCTACCCGCAGATGTTCCTCTCCGAAACCCTCTATATCTGCCTTGTGCTCGGAGGTATGCTGGCGCTGCTTCACAGCCAAGCGCAACCAGCGCATGCGCTGCCCGACAGGTCGGCACACTCGCTCGTCGGGTCGATTGCTGCCGGTATCCTGTTCGGACTGGCGACACTCACGCGCAGCCAGACACTTCTGGCGCTGCCAGTGATTGCCGGCTGGGCAGTGATGACCAGGAGACGCGATCTGCGGCGCGCACTGTTATTCCTGGCGACTGCCACAATCGTCATTGCGCCCTGGACGGCATACAACTCACGGATCTATGGCGGGTTCATTCCGGTGGACACCAGCGGCGCCTTCAACCTGCTTATCGGCGCGTGGTCGGCGCACGATGGAGAACGACGCGACGCGCCAACCCGCGATTTCGTGTTGGCGATGTTTCCTGATCGGCGCACAGCGCCGCCTGCCGAAACCTGCCTGCCTCACCCCGGACCGCAACCGAATCAGGCAGCGCGCCAGTCCGCTATGGTCCGCGAGGGTCTCTGCCTGATTGCGGATCGACCGCAGGCATTTGTGCAAAAATCACTGATCGAGCTCGTTGATCTCTTCCGCATCAATTACACCGGCGCTGAACGTTTGACCGATGGCTTCTCAACCGGTCGTTTGCCGGTCTGGTATGTTCTGATGACCTTTTTGCTCGACGATACGCTGTACGTGCTTGCCCTGCCGCTGGGAATCATTGGATGGGCGCTGGCGCGGCGTTCTGTGTCCGTTTCCAGTGCACCGGTATTGCTGATGGGGGTCTGGCTGATCTTCAACGTCCTGCTGGCGCCGTTGCTGTTTGCCATCAACCGTTTTCGCATGCCACTGCTGCCATTCATGTTCATTCTTGCGGCGGTGACGATCAATACGCTCATTCGCCATCGTGATCGGTTCTTCGCTCCATTACGCACACGCTACGGCATTGCCTGTGCAACGCTTGCTGCGGCGCTGACCCTGATCGCCGCCTCGCCGCATGCCTGCCTGGAGCCGCGCCCGCCGGGCAGTGATTCACAGTGGGCGTCGTACCTGGGACCGTACCCGTCGAGTCTGGCGATCACCCGCATCGCACTTGCGGCGCGCCCGTTCGCGCTGGAGGATGCGCGCTTTCTGGCGGCGTTACAATCCGGCGATCTTGTGACAGCCGAAGCCATTTTGCAGCGCGGGACGCCAGGGCGCGACACGGCACGGTTGGGCGCCGCGCTGATTGCCGCTCATCAGGGTCGGTACCGCGAGGCGCTGGCACGGCTGCCGCCTCCCAATGCACTCATCGATGCACAGGATGTGAAAGGCAGCGTGGTGCGCGGCGATCTGCTGCGGAGCATCGGCGACGAGGCAGGCGCGCGCGCGGCGTTCACGCCACGGCATGTCGATGCCGCCAACCCGGTCGAGTGGGCTTGGGATTGGTTGCATCCGGCGCCAACCCACGTCATCGATCTGGGAGGGAATCTTGATCTGGGGTATATTCGGGGTTGCTACCTCGGCGAAGGCGACGCCGCTGAACGGAGAACGTATCGCTGGTGTACTGATGGCGCGCTATTGCGCTTTCCCGGCGCCGGACGCGCATATTCGCAGCGCCTGACATTCATTGTCGATGGGCGCGGATGGCCCGCCGATCTGCGTCCCGACTCACCGGTGCGTGTCCTGATCGGCGGGAATCAGGTCGGCACATTTCCGGCAAACCCGGACGGGGTGCGCGCCTTCGAGGTAACTCTGCCGCCGATGACGGAAGGCGCGGATGTTGTCGTCGAACTGCACGGACCGGTTTTCGTTCCTGATGCGGCGCGCTATCTGAGCCAGCAGGGCGAAGCAGCCGTCGGACAGGTACACCGGTTGATGGTGCGGCTGGATCGGGTCGAGATTGGGAAGAACTGAGAACTGAGAACTGAGAACTGAGAACCGATTGCTCCTAACCTCTAACCCCTAACACTACCATGTCGCTAATCAGACGTTTCAACCAGCCAGATCGTGCAGGCATCGCCCATATCATGGCAGTCATCGGGATCATGGCGCTTGCGCTGATGCTACGGCTACTGGTATGGCGCTGGCACGAGATGTATCCTCTGGGAGGCGACGAGCAGGAATACCTGAATCAGGCGTTGACGCTGCTACGGACGCGGCAATATGTCGAACTGCGCCTGATGCGTCCGCCACTCTACGCCATTTTTCTGGCGGCGTGCATCGTTGCCTTCGATTTGCTCATCCAGAACCTGCGTCTGGTGCAGGCGATCATCAGCGCCGCCACGATTGCGCCGCTCTATCTGCTGACAATGCGCCTGTTCGACAACCGGCGCATCGCCATTGTCGCCGGGTTGCTGGCGGCGCTGAACTATACGCTGGCGTTCACAGCCACTGAACTGCTGACCGAAACCCTTTTTCTCTTTGCGGTGACAACCATCTTCGCACTCCTGTCGTGCAGCACGTCCGCTTCTCGATGGCGAGCGCTCATCGCCAGCATATGCCTGGGAGCGCTGGCGCTCCTGCGTTCGGTTGCGCTGCCGCTGCTGGCATTGGGTGCGATCTGGCTGGGATTGCAGGCTGGAAAGCGTGCTGCGACAACCTTCGCGCTGACCGCCATCCTGGTCATTGCTCCCTGGACGCTGCGCAATTATCTGACCTACGATGCGCTCATCATTATCGACACGACCGGTGCAGAAAATTTGTGGCTCGATAATGATCCCGCCGGTCGTGAAGTGGTCAAGCGCCAGTTGTATGCCCTTGGCAACGACATGGCGGCGAGACAGCGCCTGGCAACTGAACGTGGGATTGCCGCCATTCGCGCCAATCCCGACTACGTCGCCGCGAAAGTCTGGAGCGAAGCGCGTCGCTTTACCGCGCTCCAGTTCTTCGACGATATGCGCAACCGTCCGGCAATCTGGGTCCCGCCGTTGCAGGTCTGGCTGCGCCTGATCCTCGGCGATGGTCTCTGGCTTGTCATCCTGCTCGGCGGCGCCATGGGTCTCTGGCTGGCGCCTGCGCGTCGCTGGACGCTTATCATAGCTGCACCGTGGACGCTCTATGTTGTGCTGACAACCCTGATCTTCCATGTCGAACCGCGGTATCGGCTGCCCATCTATCCGGCGCTCATTCCCTATGCCGCCTGGCTGATTGTGCGTCTGAGCATGTGGCGGATGCCGACGAAGCGCCGCATGCCGGCAATGATGGCGGCTGGAGCGACATGCATCGCTCTCATCGCCATGACACTGGCACACCGCCCTTATGTGGCGGAAGCCTGGATGCTGGCACAGAAACATATCTATCTCTGGCAGGCAGATCGCGCGCTTGATCGGGGCGATCTGGATACTGCACGCGCCGCAGCCGGGGCAGCACTTCAACTCGATGACCGTTCCGCCCTGGCGCGCGTCATTCTGGCGCGCATCGACCTGGCAACGGGTCGTCCCGAGGCGGCGCTTGCACTCCTGAATGCAGCCCTGACAGCCATCCCTGATCATCCCTATGCCCACCTGCTCCGCGGCGCTGTGTATCGCCTGGAAGGGAATGATCGCGCAGCGCGGCGAGACCTGCGCTACGAAACGGCATCGCTCGAAGACTTGCAACGCTGGGCATGGGATATCTTTCGCCCTTTTGCGCCGCCGCCGAACGCGCTGAACATCGGCGACCTCGATCTGGGGTATGTTCGTGGGTTCCATTTCGCCGAAAATGGCGGTTTCCGCTGGACGACCGACCACGCCGACATCCTGCTGGCGGCACAGTCCGATGGTCTGCTCGAATTGCGGCTCAGCGGAGACCGATTGCCCGGAGCTCCGCCTGCGGAGGTCGTTTTCCACATCGATGGCATCGAGTCCGGTCGAATGACGGTGTCGCGGGGCTGGCATACGGCGCGATTTCCGTTGCCGCCCGGCGCTGCCGATGACGGTCAGATACTGGTGAGCATCCAGAGCACGATCTATCGTCCACGCAGCATCGACCGGACGAGTCCAGACAATCGCCCGCTTGGGGTCGCCATTGATGAGGCGCGGATCGTGGATGCGCCATAAACGCAGGATTTCCTGTTCAATGAACGCTTCGTCGAAGGAACGCCTGGTCCTGCTACTCATTCTCGCATATGCGCTGGTTCTGCGCCTCCTGCTCTGGAGCCAACCGCTCCATGAACCAGCCAATGATGAGGTCGAGTACATTACCGTAGCGCGCGATCTGCTGGACGGGCGCGGCTGGTCGTTCTACGACCGATACCACTGGCTACGCGCGCCACTCTATCCGCTCTTTCTGGCAGCGTCCTGGGGGCTGGCAGGCGATGACGGCTGGCCCCGCGCCACGCGCGCCCTGCATTTGGCGGCGCTGCCCAATATCCTCTTGAGCGTTCTGAGCGTCTCCCTGGCATATGCGCTGACTGCCCGGTTGGTGAACCGACGGGCGGCGCTCCTGGCGGCGCTGATCACTGCGACGCTCTGGACACACGCTACATTTGCCAGCCTGTACATGTCGGAAACGCTCTTTACCGTGCTGTTCCAGATCGGACTACTCGGTCTGGTTCAGGCTGGTGACCGGCAACCAACGGCGAAACGCTGGTTGTTGATCATTGCGGCAGGCGTGGCGCTAGGGCTTGCGGCGCTCACCCGATCGCTGGCGCTGCTGTTTCTGCCAATTGCCGCAGGCTGGTTGGCAGTTCACCTGCACCGGCAGCGGTCAGGTCTTCCCCATCGACCGGCGACGCCGTTGCTGGCGGCTGTCGTCCTTCTGGCGAGCGCAGGGGCGGTTATCGCACCCTGGACAATCCGCAACTACCAGGCGTATGGCGGTTTTATTCTCATCGAAACGGGTCTCTCGTACAACCTATGGGTATTCAACGAACCACACGAGGATCGTGAGACTATCCATCGGATCCTTGAAAACATCAGCAACCCGGTGGAGCGGGCGAACGATGCCACTGAACGCGGGCTGGAGCGTCTGCGCGAAGACCCCATGATTATCGCGCGCAAACTCTGGCCCAACTGGGTCTTTCTGGCGCGCATCAAGCCCATCCAGGATCGCTTTCTCATGGAAAGTTACTACGCGGATGTCGATCTGCCACTGTTCGTTGCAGCGTTGATCTTCGATGATCTGCTGTACGTCCTGATCGCCTTTGGAGCAATCGTCGGTCTGACGCACGCGGTGCGCCTGCGGCGACAGGCATTGCACACGCATCAATGCTGTCGTCTGCCGGTGGCTCCTGCCATCCTCTGCCTGCTCTGGATTGGCTACGCAATCGCCACGATGCTGCTGACGCATGGTGAAGCGCGCTACCGGCATTTTTTGTTTCCGGCGCTCATTCCATATGCAGCATGGACGTTCACGGCACTGAAGCGCGGCGCCGCCTGTTTCGCGCGTGGGCGGGTGATTGCAATCGCACCGTTGATGGGGGTATTTCTCTGGACGGTGTTGACCGCTTACCCATGGGGGTGGGCAGTCGAAAACCTGACGCGCGGCAGCCGCGCGCTGGCAGGGGATGTCTGGATGGCGCTTGGCGCGCCGGATCGAGCGGCAGACGCCTACCTGAGCGCGCTGGCAGCGAAAGCCACCCCCGACGGTTGGTTGCGTTTGGGTGCGGCGCACCTGGCGCGCGGCGACATCGAGCGGGCGCGGGTGGCTTACCGCGCGGCGTGGGATGCGAGCCGCGCCTACTATATTGCCAGCGCGCACCTTGGCGATCTGGAGCGTTCGCTTGGCAACCTGGACGAGGCGCGGCGCGCCTTTGCCGGAGCATATGCCGACGAGCAGCGGGTGCTCGACTGGTCGTGGCGCATGCTTGGGCGGAATCCGCCAACATCGCTGGACGTTGGCGACGGTCTCGATTTCGGGTACGTTGGAGGCGTGTACCCTGCCGAAGAACTTTTGAGCAGACAGGCGCGCTGGAGCGCCGGGCGGGCATTGCTGCGACTGGGAGGACTCGACGCGCGCGCCCCGGTAGTGTTGACGCTCCGGCTGGCGGCGCCCCATCCGAACCGACCAAGTATTCCTGTGCGCATCTGTATCACAGGGACGTGCCGACAAATTGAAGCGCATGCCGGGTGGCGCACGTACACCCTGATGGTCGAGCGACGCAACACACCGGCGCTTGTCGAAGTGCATAGCCCGACATTCATGGCTGCCGACGGACGGCGACTGGGGGTGATCATCGATTGGGCGGCGATGATTCCACTTACCGGGAGAGAGCGCTGAGGTCTGAATCTTCTCCCGATCCGAGAACCACCCCCTTGCTTCTTATACTAATGCGCGGTTATTCGTACAATACTGCCGGATCGCTGCGGGCTAAAGCCCTCGCTGAGCAAGTGAAAGCCCCGTCGGGGCTGCCGATGCCAATGTGCAGTCATGCGTCCACGACACGGACTGCTGGTGCGCGTTGACCGGTGCGCCTTGCGCACCGGGCGCTCGAACATATTGTCTGACTGACCGCAAGTTAGTATCACCTTCGGCGTTGGCTTCGACAGGTTCAGCCAACGCTCGTCGCCAGGGACAAGCATCGAGCAGCGCGTGTATCACGGCTGCTTTACAGCCGAACGGCAGTTCTGTATAATGTGCGCCACGCAGATCAAAGGGCGTCAATCCGATTGATAAAGGATTTACGATGAGCAATTGTGAAGAGCAACTGAGATTGTTTCCAAAGCCCGATGATGAGCGCAAACGGAAATCCCCCGATGGAATGACGACGAGCAACTTGATTTGCACGGCGCACGTTGGCACAAATGAAGAGCTATTCCCACAAATCCTGGACCTCCACGTTCCACCAGGTGCGATAGTGTCACATATGGCAAGGGCATTTTTTGGAAACACGTTCCAAAAGACAAGTATAAGGTATTGGCAACGGATATAGAGACTGGCGTTGATTGCCGAAATTTACCCTATGATTCGGGTTCTATCGACTGCGTTGTGCTCGATCCGCCCTATATGGAAGGTCTCTTTCGCCGATCGGAACGTCACCTGGCAGGTGCAGGCACATATGCCGCCTTTCGTTCGACGTACTCAAACGGAGAACCGACCGTTGAGGGTCCGAAGTACCACGAAGCAGTCCTCGATCTCTATTGCAAGGCGGGAAATGAGGCTCATCGCGTATTACGTCCGTATGGAATATTGATCGTCAAGTGCCAGGACGAGGTTAGTGCGAATATTCAGCACCTTACTCATGTCGAGATTATCATCAACTATCAATCCCTTGGATTCTATACAAAAGATCTCTTTGTTCTTGTCCGTCCGAACAAACCGGCAGTGAGTCGCATGAAGAAGCAAGAACACGCAAGAAAAAAATCATTCTTATTTTCTGGTATTCGTTAAGACTGACGAAAAAATCCGCGAAGAAAGGGGGAATAAAATTGGGAATACTCGAGGATTGGGGTATTAAACCAGATGAAATCGATGACATTCTTTCTTCTCGTCCCAGCCTCGTTGAGGGATTTGATCTGTTAGCGGTTAACATCTTTCAGTTTAGCAATCGATGGGAATTTGCATTTGCGAAAAACGCCGACTTGCCAAGAACAAAATCACGTAAGTATACCCCTGCTCAACAACAGTATCTTCTTGCTACGCTGATGCGAATAACCTTGCCCCTTCAGGACCCGTTTCGTGCCGAGCCGTTTGGCATTCTAGACGACATTGTCGCTGAGCGGCAAAAAAGACGGCAGGATAATGTTTCATCGAAGGGTGCATCCTGATGTTAACAATACCACTTCCGGGGTTGGACACGCCCGCTTCGTTACTTTTCTACCTTTGATGCCGCGACCCTCAATCTTCAACTCCTCTTGCCGCACACTTCGCGCCTTACTCCTCGCGCTGCGCACCGTTTCCGACGCCCTGGAGAAGATGTCCACACGGGAGGCGCCCACCGAGGGGCGCCCCTGCGTCTGTCCTTATCTCACATCAACCCCGTGCCGCCGCGTTTCGACAACCGCTGATCAAGGGTCATGGCGAACGCCTGGAGGCTGGTGTTGTCCAATTTCTCGAGTGCGTCGAGTTCTTCTTCGGTCAGGTCGTATTCCTTGCATGCCTCGCGCGCATTGTCGATCAATGCCTGGCGAAACTCTGGGTCGGTCACTGCGCGCCCAATCACTCGTTCAACTTCCGACTGAGACATGGCATCGCTCCTTTCTGAAGGACAGACATCCTACGCTGCGAGCATATCACGATACGCCGCGTGCATGCGGTTTGCTTCCCCGCTGGCGCTCAATACAGTAAACGTATCATAGGCTCGTTTTAGATACACGATTCCCTCGTCCAGGTTGCCCACCTTCAGCAACGCCGCGCCATAGGCGCTCCAGGTGCGCGCCAGTTCGAAGCGATCCTGCACTGCTTCGCACAGCGCTGCGCTGGCCGTAAAGTCCTCCTGCCAGGAGCGTCCCTGCGCCACAGTCGTGGCGCCACGCAACCGCAGCGCAATCGCCATGAGATCATCGGCGCCAAGAGTGCGGCTCACCTCAACCGCCCGGTCCGCATAGACCGCCGCATCCTCCACGTCTCCCCGTCCAATCATTGCCTCGACCAGCGCATTGAGCGCCTCGGCCTGAAGCGACGGCGCCTGAAGCGCCTCAGCCGTCGCCAGCGCCTGGCGCGCAAGGTCCGCCGCGCGTGCATAGTCGTCTTGTGCGCTGTACGTCTGGGCGAGATGCACCAGGACATTCGCCTCCTGGTCGGTGCTGCCCAACGCGCGGTGCAGGTCGAGCGCCTCCTGATAGATCTGCTGCGCCTGCGCATAGTCGCCGCGGCGATAATAGATAATGCCAAGGGTGTTGAGCAACTGCGCCGTTTCCAGTTGCGCATTGAGCTGGCGCGAGAGGTCGAGCGCGTCCCGGCAGTGCGCTTCGGCTTCGGTGTAGTGACCGAGCACCGTCAACGAGTAGGCGATATTTCCCAGGGCATAGGTAATCGCATAGCGCAAACCGATCTTGCGCGCCAGCGTCTCAGCCACGCGATAGTGTTCGAGCGCGCGCTGATGATCATTTTGCAACTGCCAGAGATAACCGATGTTGTTGTGCGATGCGATCATGCCCGGCAGATCATCAATCGCCTCCCGCACCCGGAGACTACGCTCGAAGAATTCGCGGGCGCGCGCATATTCGCCACGCAAGGTCAATACCGACCCGCTCTCGGCATGTAGCCGCGCCTCGATCTTTTCATCTTCAGCGCTCTGGGAATCAGACCGCAGCATTGCCAGTCCTTCTTCACATGCCGCCAGTGCCAGGTCGTACTCACCACGCCGCCTGCGGACGAGCGCAATATCGGCGCTGATACGCGCCGCCGCCAGTGGCGACACGTCTGCCGGATGCGCGCGCACAATCCTCATCGCCTGTTCGAGTGCATCGAGCGCAGCAGCATACCCTCCCTGCTTTTCGAGCACGGCGCCGCGCCGATGGTATGCCTGCTGCGCCACATTCGGCGAAATGCCGGGCGCTTCGAGCACGCGCGCGATATGTTCAAGCGCCCGGTCATATCGACCGAGCGTCGCTTCGACATCCGCAATGGACAGGTGCGTTTCCCAGCGGCGTGGATCGTGTTCATCGCCTGCCAGCGCATCGAGCGCCCAGGCATAGTATTGCAACGCCTCTTCGTTGGCAAAGACGGCGCGCGCGGCATGACCGGCTTTCAGTAAATAGTGGATCGCCTTGTCGCGTCGGTTGCTCAGGCGGTAATGATGCGCCAGCAAACCGTAATAATCATCCAGATCGTCGCCGTAGCGCTGTTCCAGGTACTCACCGATCCGACCGTGCAACTCGCGCCGGCGCGCATAGAGCATGCTCTGGTATGCCACTTCCTGGAGCAGGGCATGGCGGAACATATGCACCCGTTCTGGCTCGAGCCGCTCGAGCATCGTAATTTCTTGCTCGTCCAGATGGGTCAACTGGCGCAGCAACGCAACACGGTCGATGTTCTGGATCGCATGCAACACTCCGAATGGAATCCGCTGCCCGATGACTGAAGCCACGCGCAGCACATTGCGTGTATGCTCATCGAGACGATCAATACGCGCCAGGAGCAGACCGTTCAGACTGTCGGGCAGGTTATCGATACTATGAAGCAGCGGCTGGTTCGACTGTGCCAGCACCGCGCGCAGCAACTCCGCCAGGAAGAGCGGGTTGCCCGCCGCTCGCGCCGCGATCTGACGACGCAGCGTTTCGGGCAACTGCACATCGCCCGACAGGATCGTCACCAATCGATCGCTATCGTCCGCCGGAAGTTCCTGAACTTCGAGCACCGCAGCCTGATCGTCATTCAGAAAGGCGCCGGTTGGTCGGTGGGCGCCGAGCAACAAAATCGGATGGGTGCGGATCGCCTGAACGACACGACGCCAGAGTTCGAGCGAGACCGAGTCTGCCCAATGCAAATCCTCAAAGACGACCAGCAACGGACTCTCCGTTGCAGCGTGCAACAGCAGACGTTCGAGGAGATCAAACCGACGCTCCTGCCGCAGTTGCGGATCGAGACCGCGAGTCAACCGGTTATCGGGAATATCGAGGCGCACCAGATCGCCCAGCAATGGCAACCATTCCTCCATGCCCGCACCGAGCGCTGCCAGATGGGCAGCGATTTTCCCCGCGCGAACCTCGCTACTCTCGCCGGCGACCATGCCACAGAGTGACTTCAGCAGCTCACCCCACGCGGCGTATGGAATGCTTGCAGTGTAGGAAAGACACGCTGCCGACACGATGCGCATGCCATGCTCACGCGCCAAATCGATCAACGCTGCGAGCAATCGGCTTTTCCCAACGCCTGCCTCACCGACAAGCCGCACTGCCTGACCTGAGCTGGTGAGCGCTGTTGCAAGTTTCTCGCCCAACCACGCCATCTCATATGCGCGATTAACCAGAGGCGGCAGCGCGTCCTGCATCAATAACGTGGCTTCGCCGGTCTCGCGTTCACCGACGATGCGACAGATTTCGAGCGGTTCCGATTTCCCTTTGAGCGGTATGACCCCCTGGGGTTGGCATACGATGCGCACTGTTGCCTTAGCGAGCGCCCGACCGCACCAGATATCGCCCCAGGGCGCCGCGCTCATGACCCGCGCTGCAATATTCACTGCATCACCCATCACCGTGTATTCTTTGCGGTTGGCGCTGCCGACATTGCCGGCAAAGACAACGCCGGGGTTCAACCCGATCCGCTGGCGAAGGAGCAAGACCGCAGGCAGCGCTGGGCGCGCGCCGGGATCGTCGGCGCCGTGCAGATGCGCTTCAACATCTGCATTCACCTCTTGCAGGGCAGATTGCATCGCCAGCGCAGCGCGCGCGCCTCGTTCGGGATGATCCTCATACGCCGTCGGCGCGCCGAAGATTGCCAGCAGTTTCACCCCTTCTTCGGCAACGTCCAGTTTATTGATCACCCCGCCGTAGTGCGCAATTGCCGATTGCATGGCGATCATATACCGCTCGAAGATACGCGCCGATTGCACCGGCGGCAATGCTTCCGCAAGCGCTTCAAGCCCAACGACCTGCGCAAAAACTGCCGTGACCGGGCGCAAGTCGGCTTCGACCTGCGGTTTGTCTGGAACGGCAATAATGCGACTCAGTAACGCGGAAGGGATGTACGGGCTGATGCGTTCCAGATCGGCGAGCAGATCGGTCAGCGTCTCATCAGGCATCTCATCGCGCGGATAGACCGGTTCAAGACCAGACGGCGCGATGGGAGCGGCAATGGCGCGGAGACGAAAGCATCCATCCTGAAGCGGTTCTCCGACAATATCAGAGAGCAATTCACGGGTGCGGCGCCCAAGCACGATCTCCCCCGGTCCGGCAAGCGCCTCGGCATGCGCGACACCGTTCACCACCGCGCCAAGCGCCGCATAGTGCCAGGTATCGGCATGACCGGCGCTCATCAGGGCAACCTGCCCACTCTCGACGCCAACGTGCAGGTGCATCGGAAAATCGCCCACTCCCGCGACATGGCGCACATAGCCGTCGAGCGCCTGCTGCAATCCGAGCGCCGCGCACACAGCGGTTCGGGGGTGATCGGCGCCATCGAACAAGACCAGAAGCGCATCGCCGCCGAACGAGATCAGATCGCCGCCATACGCATAAATGATATCGATCATGCGCGCAAAGATACTGTTGAGGAAATCGGTGACGAGTTCTGTTCCCTCGCGCCCGAGTACGCTCAGACGTTCCGCCAGCGCCGTCGAACCGGACAGGTCGGCGAAGAGCAGCGACCCTTCCACCCACTCCAGCCAGGGAGGTGCGCGACGTTCGCGCAGCGCCCATCGGGCGACCCGCCGAGGCAGGTACGTCGCAATGACGGTGCGCACGGCTGCCAGGTGATGCCTGACCGCAGGAATGTCAACCACACCGGAGGTGTGACGCAGATGATCCGAGAGATCGACCGGCAGATAGCGCGCCAGTCGTTCGGGCGCCACCATCCGAATGTCTGTCGAATCAGGCACAGCATCTGCCTTTTGATGCAGGACCATACGCTTGGAAAACAAAGTGACGCGGATCGGTTTCGCTGTGCATTATACTGTATTGCCGCGATTGCCCACTCAACGTCATGGTGTTGATGTGCGCATGAGCGGACGTGGAAACCCGCCATCAAAGACGACGACCAGCGTATTCGGGCGCACTTCATGCTCGATGTCGCCTGAACCGATGACCATCGTGTATGGGTTGGAACCACAACTCAGGCGAATGATCGCTTCAACGTGGGGGGCTGCGATTGGCGGCTCCACGATCAGCATCCGATCCAGGCGCCCGGTTGCACACTGCGCTGCCGCAAACAGGCGCAATTCTTCGCCAGGACGCGCACCGGCTGCAAAGCGAACTTCCCGTCCACGGATCTCGTTCACTGCCAGTGCGCCAAGTGCCAGAGCGACCAGGATCACAGCCATACCAACCCACAGGCGCCCTACCCAAGAAAGAGTGCGCATGTCCGCAGCATGTCGTCTATCGTTGCTCCGTATGCCGCTCAGATCCGCCGGCATCACCCGGTCGGTGAGAGCAGACGACCACCTGCCGGTCATCAGGGCAAGCACCATCACCGGCAGATAGAGATAGCGCGAGTCGGGCGACGAAGCGAAAGGCGCCGTTGGCGCAAGGGTGACGATCAGCGCCAGCATGCCAGTCAGCAGAGAAGCGGCGCTTCCGTATCGCCAGGCAATCGGCAAAGCAATGAGGCCGGCAAGCACCACGCACGCGCCCGCAAGCGGCAACCAAGCCTCTCTGCCATACTCGACACCCGGCAGCGGCGCAACGATCAAGCCAAGGCTCCGCAGCGGGTTAAGCAACAGTTGCGCGCCAAAGCTGTAGCCGCTTTCGCGCACCACATAGTTGCGCGATGCGACATCGAGCGCAGCGAAAAGATAGACGATAGTCGCCAGAAGGGGCAGAACGAGAGGCAGGAGCGCCATACGGCGCCGCATCTGGCGCGCCGATTCCCATTCGATCAGGACGATCAACGGCAACCCAATGATAGCGCTCTCTTTGGTCATCAACGCACACGTCTGCATTGCGGCAGCCGCACTGTACCAGAACCAGCGACGCAGCGACGCTGTATCGATCCTACCGGCGCTCCACCAACAATGCAGCGTCAATACGAGAAAGAATGCAGCCAGCAGTTCACTCTGCGCCGACACCCACACCACTGCCTCGAACGGCGCCGGGTGCAGCGCTGTTGCCAGTGCCGACACTGCATATCCGATGACCGGCGCGATAGATGACTGTGCTCGAACCATCCGAAAGGTCAACCAACCGATGAGTGCCGCATTGATCACGTGCAGCGTCAGCGACACCCGGTGAAACGCGCCCGGATCAAAGCCAAAGAGGCGCCATTCGCTCCACAACAGCAACCAGACAAGCGGGCGGTAGAAGTGTGATTCGGCGCTCACGTCGAACGCACGCGCAGCAATCGCCAGGAACGACCGATCACGCACATTCAGCAGCCACTGAAAATCATCGGCGGCGAATGCGCGACCAGGCAACGCCTGGTAGGCGACGGCAACCGTCACCAGCGCAGTGATGGCGGTCACGATGATCAGGAGAGCACGCTGTCGGATGTTGGGCATAGAAGCAGGGCGTGAGTCGGCGCCGACGCTCAATCGCGCAGCGTCCCGATCTGCTGGCAGAGCCAGTCCAGCTGTGTCTGATTGAGCGTATAGCACGTTGCCGGTCCTTCAGACTCAGCAAGAAGCACACCGGAGGAACACAAGACCTTCAAATGTTGCGACAGTGTTGACTGAGCGCGCGCCAGTTGCGCCGGCAGATGCAACTGAATCTGGTTGCCAATACAGCGCGGGTGGCGTTGCACATAGCGCACAATCGCCAGGCGAACCGGATGCGCTAAAGCCCGGCACACACCGATCAATCGGTCATCATCTGATAACGATTCTGAGACCATGGCAGACCTCTCTGCCATATCGCGCGACCACCCATGAGCAGCGTCGTCGCAACGCTGATACCGGCGCCTGCTCACTCACCATCAGGCGCGCAACAGGTTGCACCGGCGCTTCCAGGCGTGGCCTGTCGATAAAGGCGCTTGCGCCTTCTCTTTCAACGCCGAAGACCTGCTGCTGCTCATACCAATGACCTGTGACCATCCGGCATGGTCACCCCGAGCCGCGCGAGGGGTCGTGTGCGACCCGCGCAGATTCCTCGCTGCGTTTACCCTGAGCGAAGCGAAGGGCTCGGAATGACACGCATGCGGCATCGTCAATCGTCATTGGTATCATTTCCAGGACAATGCCAGGGGCTTCATCGCTTGACCGGAACAATTATACTGCACCCGACACATATTTGACTAGCCGGAAAACACAAGTTCCCGCTTCGCAAATGAGTACACAGCAAACGCCAGTACCCCAATCACCAGAAACAACTGCGCAACAGGAACGACCGCCGATGCACCACGATAGTCC
Source organism: Roseiflexus castenholzii DSM 13941 (assembly GCF_000017805.1). Classification (GTDB taxonomy): domain Bacteria; phylum Chloroflexota; class Chloroflexia; order Chloroflexales; family Roseiflexaceae; genus Roseiflexus; species Roseiflexus castenholzii. Next base: position 3,536,061 of record NC_009767.1, read on the forward strand.
CGGCTGACCGAGATGGCAAAACCGGTGAACGCCGGCAGCAGCGGAGCGCTCAGAATCGTGCGCATAACATCCAGTGCCACAGCGACTGGTTCCGGCAATGACGACAGCGTCGATCCGCCGATCAGACTCCCGGAGAATGCCAGCGCCACCAGCGCCAGCACCGCCAGACGCCACGGCGCCGACAGCACCATGGGTGTCAGCAGCGTCAGAAACGCTGTGAGCAGTGCAATGTTCAGCAACAGCGGGATCGTTCCCAGTACCCAGTCCACAAAGCCAGAACCCTGAAGCGGGTTCGTCACGGCAACGAGCAGACAGAGCACGGCATACATCCCCCATGCTACTGCCAGAACCGTCAGATACAACCCCAGTAAATAGGGAGCGCGCCCCAGACGCCGCGCCAGGACAACGTACCCGACTGCACGATCACCGAGCGCAAGCACCGTCGAAGCGGTGTACACCGTCAGCCCTAGCGAGAACAACCCGGCAGTCGAAAAAAAGTACTCCGGCGTCATCGGCATTGTCCAGCGACGGAAGAAGAGATAGTATGCCACTGCCGTCGCCGCCATTTCGACAACCACCCTCCCAGAACGCAGATACTCGTGCAGCGTGAACAACGCAAACCAATACGTCCGAACCAGCGTATTCATAGACGTGTGCGCTCCTCACTCGCGTGAATCCGCTGCTCCTCCTGGTGCAGCAGTTCGCGCAGCAGCGTATCTCCCATTCCCGAAGGACCGGGAGGAGGCGCATCGGATGCGCCGTCGCGCCTTGTGTCGCCTCGCACCGCATCGAGATAGAACTCCTCGATTGGATGGCGACGTGGCGCCAGTGTGACAATGGAGACGCCGTGATCGAGGAGCACGCGCAACACCTGTGCCTGCAATTCCGGCGTGTTTGGGTTCAGGACGATCTCATGCCGATTGCACTGGATAGCGGACGAAAGGGCGCTCAGAGCAGTTGCTGTCGCCGGTGGCAGGTCTGTCACAGTGATGGCAATACTACGCGCCGGTCGATGCAGTGTGCGCGTTTCCGCCTCAGCGACAATGCGCCCGCCATGCAGGATGCCGATGCGATCACACAGCAGGTCCACTTCATCGAGAAAGTGCGTCGTCATCAGGATCGCACATCCACGCTGACGGATGGCAACGAGAAGATCGATGATGTCGCGCTGTCCTTCTGGATCAAGCCCTGCCGTTGGTTCGTCGATGAGCAACAGTTCTGGTTCGCTCAACAGTGCCTGAGCAAACCCAACGCGCTGCACCATGCCACGTGAGAGGGCGCCTACCAGACGATCAGCAACGCCGGTCAAACCGCATGCATCAATCTCGGCAGCGACTCGCCGGCGGAGCGTTGCGCCGGAGAGACCGCTGAATCGCCCCACGTACCACAGATACTCGCGCACAGTGTACCGGGTATGGTAACGCGAGCGTTCCGGCACGTATCCGACGCGACCATCTGCCCGTTGCACGTCGTCGCTCCCGAACATGCGAACAACGCCGCGATCCGGTCGCAGAAAGCCGGTCGTCAGATGGATCAGCGTCGTTTTGCCGGCGCCGTGCGGTCCCAGTACACCATACACAGCGCCCTGCGAAACGCGCAGCGATACGCCGCGCAACACGGGAACACCGTCGTAGGATTTGTGGACTTCGTCGAGTTCGATAACGTCCATGGAAGAACCGGAAACCCAGAGAGGAAGGGTCAGAAGCTTATAAGTTTAGAGGTCTCGATAGCCTTAACCCCTGACCCCTGACCCCTGACCCCTCGCAACCAACTCCAGATACACAATCGCAATCAGCGCAACAGGGAGCACGCGCCAGAGACACCAGCGCACCGCCGCGTGCAGCGTCAAACGCGGTAACGTCCGACTCGCCCGGCGCAGCCCGACGATCAGCACGACAAAAAGCGCAATGGCAATAACCGATGCAATTCCCGGTTGAACGACTTCCGCTCCAGGCACGACGCCGACCACGAACAACGCCAGCGCCAGGCTTGCACGCATGTGGCGCGCTGTATATGCCAGCCAGCGTTCATGCGCATCAAGACCCTCCTCAGCGCCCGATGGCGAGAGGCTGGCGTCGGGCATGAATGGTCCAAGACCGGCAGCAGCGGAAACTGCCACCGCACCGGCAACAAACAGAACGATTCGTCCCAACACCTCAAGCCCTGTCCAACCCACATCACCCCAGAGCAGACTGCCGGATGCCACCCAGAGCGCCAGGCGTCCTGCACTATTCACCTGCGTCTCGCGACTCACAGCGCGCGCTGCCAGTGGCGATGACGCCAACAAGCCGGCAAACGCCGGCACAAGAAATGCGCCTTCGACCAGACCCCCTATCAGGACCGGATGACCCACCCAGGACTGATCGCCCGCCGGGTGCAGGGGCCAGGGCAGCACAGCGAACGCCAGGATAACCAGCACGATGCACACAAGTGCAGTCCATCCATCGATACTCCGGGGGAAATGGCGCACTGATGGCGCCGACCAGATATTAACGCCAGTTATCGCTCGCGCGATCAGGAGGCTCAAGCCGGATGCCATCACGCATGCCAGCCCGATTGCAATGAGAATATCCATAGCCATCCGCCGCCATTCACACGCTACGTATATTCACCTATCGTCATTGCGGGCAACGTTACGAATTGACTCGATAATCCGTGCATGCTCTGGTGGGCAACCATCGACCGATACTTGCATCGTCAATCCAGCAACGCTGGTGAGTCCTCCACGACCAAACGGATGTCCATCAATCGCACACCGTCCAATAGCCAGGAGTGGAGGCTGATGCGCTAACTCTTGCATCAGGGCAACCAGCGCCGTTTTTGCGCTATGTGTCAGCGGACCGGTGATCAACAGCACATCCGCTTCGTGCGGCGATGTTGCCCAGGCAATGTCTGCCGTTTCGCTGATGGCTGCAATCATCTCGAGATCGCAACCGCCACACGAGCCAGTGTTGAGTCGATAGACCTGAATAATACGCTTTGTCATGTGAGAACTGAGAACCGAGCGAACTGAGAGAACCAAGAACTCAGAACCCTTCGGTCTTCAACCTTTCAACCTTCAACTCTGACAAACGTCAACCCACGAATAACATCAGCAATCGTTTCGAGCAACGGTTGCGGGTATAGCCCGATCGCCAGGCTTCCACCAAGAAATGTCAGCACCACGAGCGCAGCAATGAACGGCTCAGGCGCAAGGCGACGTCGTGGCGGGAGATCGAGTTCGGTTGTGCCCAGGAGCAACGGCGTTTCAGGCGCCGGTTGATCATCTGGCGCCCCGATCAGCCAGTCGCGCGCCAGGCGTGAGATTGCCAGCAACGCCAGCGCCGTTGCACCGATCAGCAACAGCAACAACATAGTATCGCGCGCTGCCGCTTCATATAGAAGCATCTTGCTCGCAAAACCGCTCCACGGCGGCAACCCAACCAATGCCGCGCCGCTCCCTAGCAGTCCACTCCCCGCGATGGGCCAGCGCCAGAGCATATCGCGCCGCATCGCCTTTGACGGACGGCCATCCGGCTGTTCCAGCAGCGCCAGCGAAATCATCAACAGTGGAACCGTCAGCATCTGATTGAATGCCTCGAAAACCGCCCCTGCCAGTCCCATCGTCGTCGTCGTCGCCAATCCAAACAGGATCATGCCAGCATTATAAACGACCAGATACCCGATCGTGCGTCGCGGGCAACTCTGCACCAGCGCCAGAAATGCGCCGATGAGCGCCGCCAGCGCGCCCGCCCATGTCAGTAACTGCAACCCACGTTCATTGTCCGCCACCAGCACCGGAAAGAACTGAAAGACGCTGATCAAGAACAGCAGCCCTGTGGTGTTCAGCACCACGATGATCAGTGCCGACACCATCGGCGAGGCATCTTCCACAAGATCGGGCAGCCAGGAATGGAACGGGACAAGCGCGATGCGTATCCCAAATGCGACCACAATGAGCGCCAACACCAGTCGTGGAGTCGTCTGATCTGGTGAAATGCCAGGGCGATAGATCGTGATCAACACAAATCCCATATATGCCAGCGCCCCGGCAAATGCCATCAACACCAGATACTTGAGCGCCGATGCAATGACCCTTGGCTCTACCAGGGTTGGCGCGCCGGTCGGAAGATCGACAATCGCAAGAACGGAGAGCAGCCCGGCGCTTACCAGCAATAATGCCACAACGAATGGTTCCTGGAGCAGCACGACGATTGCCGATGCAACGCCGATGATGATGAGCGCAATCGACACGAAATGTTCACCGTGCGGCAGACGCCGGTTCGCCAGCGCCATCAACGCCGTCACTGCCGGGAAGCCCGCCAGAAACAGTCGTCCAAGCGGATCGAGATTGAGGGTCAAACCAAGCAACCGCACCGGCTGATCGACCGCCACAGTCAACACCAGCGCCAGCTGGACGATCAATGCAGCAACCGACACCCCGATAACCAGTTGCGTTTCCTTTCGGATCAGAAAACAACTTGCGCCGAGAACCAGGGGAAAGATTATGAGAAGCACGTAGGACATACATTTCTGTCGCAATACGTCTGCGATGGGATGAATATCAAACGATACTCACCGTTTGTACAAGGCGCCAAGATCGAGCGTCTTGAGCCGGCCATACATCAGACCGCTCAGATATGCAACTGCAAGTGACAGCACAATAGTCGTCAGGCTCAACAATGCCAGCGGAAAGACCTGCACCGTGTCAGCAATTGCGGTATAGACCAGGTCGATGCTGCTCACGACCAGGAGCAACCCCAAACCAATCTTCAAGGTATCACCGGCGATCACGATTGTAAACAGACCGGTCAATCCCAGCCAGTACCAGACGACATCGACCGTCTGATTTCCGATTGGATAGAGGCGTGGCAACGCGAGGCCGGCAATTGCTACCAGCACCAGCGCCCAGAACGGCACCACATACTCCGACACGCGAAATGGTTCGCTGACGCGCTGCCGTTGGGCGCGGCGCGCGGCTCGGCGCAATTCCGCCAGCGAAAATTCATCGAGATCTTCGAGGTTGTATTCGCGTGAGAACGTAATCGCGGTGATCCCCAGAATCAGGCTAGCGGCCAGGCCGGTAATCGCTTTGACCACGACCGTCGTGCTGAGCGCGAGTCCGCCAATGGCGAGATCGGGGGTAATAAATTGTTGCTGCGCCAGAAACCATGCAACGCTCAGATAGTTGGCAAACAGCGCCGGCGTAGTAATCCGCCAATCCCGCAGCAGAAGGATAACCCCGCTGGAGACCGTCAGACCGATGATCGCCCAATTGATCTGAAACCCGGGCATCGATTACCCCGCAGCAAATACAAGAATCACGACAATCAGCGCCACAAAGACGGCGGCAAGGTAATAGCGGCGCCCCAATACCGCCAACCCCTGCCGGATTCGCAGCGCAGTGTCGGCAAGGCGAGTCCGCGTCGCTTCTGGAAGCGCAGGCGCCGCCAGCCACGCCAACCCGGCAACTGCCGCACCGATGGTATCAGGCGCCAGCACAGACGACAGCCGTTCATCCTGCGATGGTGCGCGACGCTCACGAGCGCGGCGTAAAGCGACCGGTGCAGCGATCAACAGCAACGCTGCACCGGCTGATGCGATTGAACCCACGATCCCTGGAAGGTACGGGGCATAACTACTTACGGGCGTCAACTGTATAAGACGCCAGCCGGCATCCGGGAAGGCGCCCATCAGCGCCAGCAGTATGCCGATGCCAGGAGGAAGTATCTCAGCGAGATACACCCTGCGCGGCAAAGCCGAAGGTGCAGACGCGCGCCAGAAACGCACCAACGGCGCCACCAGCGCCAGCGTCAGCAGACTGCTGCCTGCAACCAATGGCGCTATCGCCCATGGAACGGACGACTGTGCAGCATCGAACAACCAGAGCCGCGCCCAGAATCCCCATGTTCCCGGAAGACCTGCGACTGAAGAGATTGCCAGAACCACACCCACAGTGGTGACGTGCAGCGCGCTTTCGGGATGATAGGTGAGCATCGTCACATCATCGTTGCCACTCCGCCGCTCGAGCGCTGCAACCCCCAACGCCAGCGCCAGAGTCGACAGCAACCCATGAATTGCCAGCACAGGCGCAACCGACACGAACGCCGCATGACCGCATCCGGCGCAGACGACGATCAAGGCGGTTTGGGCGCTCAACTGCGCCGCAACGATCTGGCGTAGTGAGCTCGACCACACGGCGCGCGCCGCAGCAAGAACGAATGCCAGCACCCCGGCGATCGTCACTATAGACAGATCAGTCTGATCCAGCAACGCCAGATGATCGGGCAGCAAACGCAGGAGTACTGCGATACCGATGATCGGCAATCCAAGCGGCGCCAGGGTCGCCAGTGCAGCGGGCGACAGATGGGCTGCGGCAAGCGATGAATACAGCGGTGGAAGACCACATACTATCCAGGCGGACGCCAGAGCGCCCGCAACGATCAGAATCGGTGGCGTTCCTGCCGGATCAGCACGCTCAATCAGAAGTATCGCCAGCAGAATCAGCGCCGCAAAACTGCCGGTCAGCGCCAGAACCAGCGGAGCGTCCGATCCCGGCAGTGCGCCACTCGCGCGCAGCGCGGCAAACCAGGCGATACCCACGATCGCCAGTGCGAACGCCAGAACCGGCAGCGACGAACTGCTTACGCCAATCGCTGCTCCAACCAGCGCAAGCAGCAGCGCGGCAAACAACCCGCCGAAACCGCGCAGGTCCGACGGCAGCGCCCGGGCCACGCTCAGGAGACCAAGAGCGCCGCCGGCATAGACGATCATCGCCATCGACCATCCCGGCGGATCGACAATCAATGCAATCCGCCACGACAGATCATTCCATGCTAACCAGACAGCATCGATCACCGTCCGGGGCATACCGTGGGCAAAGCGTCCGGTAGCCATCAGGATCGCACTGAGGAGAAGCGTGGCGGCAGCAACCAGACCGATCAGTTGCGAGGCGATAAAACGACTCAGTGCCAGACAGGCGACCACGCCTATCAGTGGCAGAATGAAAGCCAGCGATATCATACCTTCCTTATTGTTCGGCGCAGGCAACACAGATGGCGAGTGACGCCACAATCGCCATCACATCGTCCAGCTGCGCCCGGCTTAACACCGTGCGCGCCAGCAACCGATCACACTGGCGCGGCGTATCGATCTGAACACGGGTCAACCGCAGTCCATCGCTTTCGATCAGATAGCGAATCGCTCCTCTGGGACCCTCAACCGCCGCAGATGACTGACCACGCGATATTTCGTGCGGCAATGCCACAACTGGGTCTTCCGCAGGAAGATGTTGCAGCGCGGTCTCGACCAGTTTCGTACTTTCGTAGGCTTCCAACAGGAACACCAGCAACCGGGCGTACACATCGCCGCCTTCCTGCACAATCGGCTTAAAGGCAAGCATCGCATATGCCGCATACGGTTGATCGGCACGGACATCACGCCGGATGCCGGATGCGCGCGCCATTGGACCGCGCACGCCAAACTGTTCCGCTGCGGTGCGTGGCAGCATACCGACCTCAATCGTGCGTGCCAACAACAGCCGCTGATCGATCAGGCGATCAATGAAGCGATAGAGATCGGTGCTGATTCCCGGCAGCATTGCCAGCAGGTCGTCTCGGTCGCTCGATGACAGATCGCGTAGCAATCCACCCGGTGCACAGACCGGCGGGGGAACGCGCCCTCCGGTCACCTGCGCCAGCATCTCACGAAATTGCCGGGAGAGGGTCTCGAGGTGCGCGCCGCGCTGATCCATGCCAATCGCAGCAAGCACAGCGCCAGCGGCACGCAGATGAGAGGCGGCTCGTTCCAACTCGGCGGCAACCACCCGGATCAGCGCGGCGCGCGCGCCGATGTCGTATGGGTACAGACGCTCCAACGCCTGACAGAATGCCAGCGAGTGAGCAAAGGAACACTCACCGCAAATCCGCGCAACCAGATGCAGCACATCGGGCAAAGGCAACCGCGAGAGACGCTCAGCGCATTTTCGCTCATTGAACCCGCTCTGATATTCGACATCGACAACGCGATCGCCGGCGATGCGCAGAACGAATCGCTGTGGACCGAGCCACGCCGGGTGGAAAGGTCCCAACGTCAACGAATATGGCACATCCGTTCTCTCTTTATCGCGTGCATCAGAGGCGCATTATATCATGGAATGGAGCGAAGGCGCAGCATCGCTGCGCCTCCACGGTGTTGTGCGAATGGATTCGGAAGGGAGCGCCTTATACCAATGACGCTTGACGATGCCGCATGCTGGTCATTCCGAGCGCAGCGACTGGTCATTCCGAGCGCAGCGACTGGTCATTCCGAGCGCAGCGACTGGTCATTCCGAGCGCAGCGACTGGTCATTCCGAGCGCAGCGAGGAATCTCAGCGGGTCGTGCACGACCCCTCGCGCTGCTCGGGGTGACCATGCCGGATGGTCACAGGGAATTGGTATTACGCTTCCGGCGTTATTGCGAGAAAGACCGGCGTCAGGCGCCGGAGTTTCCAGAGCGTTGCAAACATCCAGTACATCACGCCATACTTCTTCGCCAGCGCACGATGCCCGATTTCCTGCTCGGAAGGATCGAGGATGCGCGCGTGCCCTTCGATAGTCTCGCCAAGCGGTTTCCCACGAGCATCACTCGGCGTCAATTGCACGCGCGGATTGGCACGAATGCGCTTTGCTTTCCCTGATGTGGCAAGCGTTACCACATAGATGCGATCCCCTTCCTGCGCGAACCAGACCGGCGTCGGCACCGGTTGTCCATTTTTACGGAAGGTCGTCAGGTTCATATACTGATGACCGGCAAGCGGGGCGAACGGGGTTATCATCACCTGCACTCCTCTTCGCTGGCGTAGTGCGCAATTCACAAGAGTCCTACGTTGATGTCACGACATTGGTTTGCTAAGATTATGGCAATGTCGCCATTCATCAGACGCAATAATACCCCGGCATCAGTATGGGCGGCTGAGCCGGCTACGTCAGGCACGCACGGTCATGCGTAAAGGCATATCTGAGACCCGCTCTTCCTTACGACCTCCGCGCGCCAGATAACCGGTCAGACGACAACGAACACAACATCCGTCGTCACGCATAACCAGACCTCCTCCGAAACATCTGCGCGCCCGTTCGCTCCTGGTATCAATGAGAAACCCGCTAGAGATCGAGCCGAACTTTCGCGCCGAAATTCTTCTTTTCTTTACTGGGGAAGTACGAGAGGCATGCAGCATCCAGCAAATCCGCCGTCAGGAGCGGCGTTTCCATATTGTAGCGCGCAATCGAAATGAGTTGATCGAGAATATCGCGCGGTTGACACATACGGAACGGACGTCCATCGGCGCGGAACCACTTCGCTACCAGATAGTCGATGCTGCGATCATCGTAGGGCACCTTGCGCACGTTGCACATGATCTTCCAGATTTCGCGCCACTGCTCCTCTGTCGGGTCGATGATCTCGATCTTGAACTTGATGCGGCGTAGCAACGCATCGTCGCCAAGGTCTTTGGGGTCGAGATTGGTGCTGAACATGATCAACTGGTCGAAGGGAATCTGAATTTTCTGCCCCGTCACGGTGTTCAGATAGTCGTAACGCTTTTCAAGCGGCACAATCCAGCGGTTGAGCAGATCGAACACCCGCACCTGCTGTCGCCCGAAGTCGTCGATCAAAAAGATGCCGCAGTTCGCCTTCATCTGAAACGGCGCTTCATAGATTTTCGACGTTTCGTTGTAGATCAGGTTCAACTGCTCAAGGGTCAATTCACCGCCGACAATAACCACCGGACGACTGATGCGCACCCAGCGCCGGTCGTATTCGATCTCCTCGTCCCACGGACGGCGCGGCGGCTCGTGGATGACGGCATCGTAGAACTTAATAATGGCGCCGTCTGCATACACCGTATAGGGAATGAAGATGTCGTCACCCATTAAATGCGTGATCCGTTCGGCAATCGTTGTTTTACCGTTGCCCGGATAACCGAACAGCATCACCGATGAAGCGGAGTTGACTGCCGGACCGACCATATTGAGAATGGATTCATCCATCACCAGACCCTCGAAGGCATCGCGGATGTTGCGCCGGGTCACTTTCACATGGCGCACCGTCTGCGCCTTGACCGAAGCGATCCAGTCATCCAGGACCACCGGGCAGGGACCGACGTACTGTGTTTTATCCAGTGCGGCCTGCGCTGCTTCGTGCCCGCGAATCGTCAGGACGTACTCATAGTTGATGTCGCCATACCCGCGCTGACCGATGATATCGATCTGCTCGACGTTACGCAGGTCGGTGATGATCGGTTCGATGATCTGGTAGATCACCCCCATTGTTGCCGCAATTTCGCGCCCGGTTGCGCGCCCTTTGTTGTAGAGAATGCGCAGGAAGTGTTCCGTCAAAAAGGTGCGGTTAAGTCCGGTCTCCTCAATTGTTTGCGGCGCTTTCGGCATGAATGAATTGTCGAGTTGCGGTCGCGCTTCCTCGTCGCTCGGCGGCGGATCGCCGAGCAACCGCAGCGCCTGAACGTTCTCGCCGCGCGCCCGCGCTGCGCTGATTAATCGTTCCAGGTCCGAAATGTGCATCTGAAGATGGAGCATGGCATCGGTATCGTTCTTCGCCTGCGCTTCTTTCATACAGGCATAGACGGCACGCGCCACCGTGTATTTGACGCCGTCGATGTACAGATGATGGCAGTACTCGTGGCCCCGCACATAGCAGTCCCGTGGATGGGACGTTTGCTTCACCATTTCGTCGTAGGATCGCTGGTCGAGAAGATAGCGCATGATGTCCTCTTCAATGCTGCTCGTCTGACGATTATCCTGCGCCGGTCCGGCGACCCGCGCGCGACACTGCGATTATACAGAGCAGTAGTAACCAATTTCTAACCAGGAACGGAAAACCGGAAATCGGGGTCAATACGTGAGGGGACCGAAGCGGCGTTCATAGCAGCGCGCGCTGCAACTTCTGGTACAATGCCGCGTGCGGCGCGTCGTGCCCTGTGGTGAATGAATTTCGGTTGCGCCACACAATGGATAACGCACACGTGATGAGTTTCGGTGGATTGTTCGATGCCTGGTACTACCAGACCGGATGCGGTTCGCCGTATCAGCGCAATGATCACTGGCTCGGCATTTTCGGCGATCTCGCCGACCGGATTATTGCCGACATTGGGCCGCGCTCGGTGATGGACGCCGGATGCGCACTGGGTATGCTCGTTGAGCAGTTGCGCGCCAGGGGTGTCGATGCTGAGGGCATCGATATTTCTGCGTATGCGATTGCTCAGGCGGACGAATCGGTGCGTTCCTATGTGCGGGTTGGGTCAATCGCTGAGCCGTTCAATCGCCGCTACGATCTGATCGTGTGCATCGAGGTGCTGGAACACATGCCCCGCGCGGATGCCGAAGCGGCAATTGCCAATATGTGCTCCTGGAGCGACGATATTCTCTTCTCGTCATCGCCGAACGATCATCGGGAGGCAACGCACCTCAACGTTCACCCGCCAGAATACTGGGCAGAGCAGTTTGCGCGCCACGGCTTTTTCCGCGACGTCGATTTCGACGCGTCGTTTATCGCACCCTGGGCAGTGCGTTTCCGACGACGCCACGAGCCGCTCCATCGAATCGCGCGTGAGTATGAGCGTCGTTTCTGGGAACTCTGGAATGCCAACCAACAACTCCGAGAACTGGCAATCGATCAGCGCACTCACCTGGCGCAGGCGGCGGCAGCGCGCGAGGAAGCCGAACGCCTCGCGGAAGAGCGTCGCGCTTACGCGGTGCGCCTCGAAGCCGAGATTGCCAGAAAGAACGAGCATATCCTGCGGCTCGAACGCCTGATTCGCCACCTCGAAAACGGTACGGTCATGCGTCTCTTGCGCCTGTTGACCGACAGGCGCCAACTATGAAGGGTTTGAACGGTTTATGCGTCTGGTGATCATCAGCCACGATACGGTAGGTCAGCGAATGGCCGGTCCGGGCATCCGCGCCTGGGAATTGGCGCGGGTGCTGGCGCTCCACGCCGATGTGATGTTGCTCGCGCCGCAACCTATCGACCTGGTCGCGCCGGGAGTGCGCACCGGTCACTTCATTCTGGGCAATAGCGCCTCGCTGGTAGAGTATTTGCGCCAGGCGGATGTCATTCTGGCAAACGGATTTTTGCTCGAGTCCCACCCGGAACTGGCAGATGCACGACAACCACTGATCCTGGACATGTACGATCCAACGGTGTTGGAGAATATTGAACTCTTCCGCGCCGCGTCACTTCCAGAGCGCCAGGATCGCGCCCGCCGCGACATTGCGTTGCTCAATCGACAACTCACGGCTGGCGATCTATTCCTCTGCGCCACCGAACGCCAGCGCGACCTGTACCTGGGCGCACTCATGGCTGCCGGACGCATTACCCCTGATCGTGTCGATGCCGATCCGCTCCTGCACAACCTGGTCACTGTTGTGCCCTTCGGGTTGCCTGCCACTCCGCCGGTGCGCACCGGTCCCGGCATACGGGGCGTCATTCCCGGCATCGGTGAGACGGATCCGATCATTCTCTGGAACAGCGGCATGTGGGACTGGCTGGATCCATTGACGCTTATCCGCGCAATGAAGCAGGTTGTGACAGCCATTCCCAACGCGCGCCTGGTTTTCCTGGCGGGCAAACATCCCGGCGGCGCGGCGCCGATGCAAATGCCCGACGCAGCCCGCGCGTTGGCGTCCGAACTGGATGTCCTCAACCGGCATGTGTTCTTTTATGAGGCCTGGATTCCATACGCCGACCGCGCGAATATCCTCCTCGATGCAACCATGGCAGTGACGCTCCACCGCCAACACCTCGAAATGGCATACGCCGCCATTCGCTCGCGGGTGCTCGATTACCTGTGGACCGGGCTGCCGGCTGTGCTCAGCGACGGCGATCCGGCGGCTGCGCTGGCACGGCAACACGGGTTTGCGCTGGTGACCCCGCCGGAAGACCGGGAAGCGGTCGCGCATGCGATCATCACCCTCTTGACCGATGAAGCCAGGCGCCATGAACTTGCCGCACACGCGCGCGCCCTTGCGCCACGGTATACCTGGAACACCGTTGCACAGCCGATCATCACGTTTCTCGCTTCCATACCGACTTCCAGGCTGCGCGCCACCGAACGAAGCGAACAGGTTGACGCGGCGCAACACGTGGAAACAGCGCCGCTGACTGCGCGGCGACAGACGCTTCAGGCGCAGCGCAATAGCGCATTGCAGGCGCTCGAAGCCACTTGGCGGCTTGATCGGTTGACGCCTCCGGCGCAAGGATTGCCGGGCAAGGCGCGCAACTTCGTTCTGGATCGGATCGTCTGGCCCTTGACTGCATCGCTGATTGCCCGCCAACGCGACCACAACGCTGCGGTTATCCGCGCTGCCTATGCGATGGCGGAATATCAGGATCATCTCTCGAATGACATCACCCGCCTGATTGCTGCGGTTCGCCTGCTTTCCCATCAGACGCGCGACATCATTGAGCACATCACCGAACTGCACGAAGCAGACCAGAACCTGCGCACCGCGCTCTATGACGATCCCCCTCCTCCACCGCCGCGCATCATTCCGCCGAAAACGAATATCGACACACTAATGGCAGCGGAGCACCATGATGAGTAGCGCCGTAATCGTACTGACATGGAACGGCGGCGCCGAGGCAATCGCCTGCCTGCAACGGGTGCGCCAGCTCAACCCGGCGCCCGACATGGTTCTGGTGGTGGACAACGACTCGCGCGACGGCACGCCGGAGCAGATTGCTGCCCTTTTTCCCGATATTACGCTGATCCGAAATGCGCAGAACCTGGGATATGCCGGTGGGATGAACATCGGCATCCGCGCATTGCTGGCGCATGAATCGCCGCCGGACATCATCGTTCTGCTCAATCAGGACACGCTGGTTGATCGAGAATGGCTCGGCGCGATCACCGCTCCGTTTTGCGATCCTGAAATCGGCGCCGTGGGATGCAAGATCCGCTACCCCGATGGCACGATTCAGCATGCCGGTCTCACCCTCGACTGGCCCCTGGCGTTTTCCCGCCATGTTGGGAGGTACGAGCCGGATCGTGGGCAGTACGATGCACCGCGCGATGTCGAGTTCGTCACGTTTGCGGCGGTTGCCCTGCGACGCCAGGCGCTGGAACGTATTGGATTATTCGATGAGGGGTATCGCCCCGCTTACTTCGAGGATGTCGATCTCTGCGCGCGACTGCGACGTGCTGGCTACCGCATCCGCTACGAGCCGCGCGCAACCCTGACGCATCGAGAATCCACGTCGCAGCGAGATGACCTGGTGCGCAGCGCCATCGCTCACCAGGGTCGTTTACGCTTTGTGTTGAAAATGTATCCGTTCGAAGCGATCACCGGCGCATTCGCTGAAGCCGAACAGGCCTTTCTCGTTCAACACAGCAATCCACCAGAGTGTCGCGCCCTGCGCTGGGCGTATGACCGAACGCTTGCTGAAATGACGGAAATCCTCCATGCCCGGCGCAATTGTGATCCTGACATGCCTTCGGATACGCTGATGACGCTGCGCGCATTGTTGCTCGATCTGCGCCATACTCTGGACACGCGCCTGCTCCAACGGCTCCGCGCGCGAGCGGAAGAAATCAGCGATCTTGTGACAGACTATATCGACTCTCTGGCGGTGCGCTATACGCTGCTGAGCCAACCACCAACGCGCCTCGACTGGAGCGAGTCGTTTCTGATTGACCTGAAAGTGGAAAATAGCGGATTCGCTCCCTGGCGCGGCATCGGCGACCACCCGGTCCGATTAGGCTATCAGTGGATCGATCAGGCAGGGACGCGCCACGCAGGGCGTCACCGGTCTGCAATTCCACAATCCGTGCATCCTGGAGAGAGCATTCGTCTTGCGCTGCGCATCGATCCGCCGCCCGCACCCGGAATGTGGCGGTTGCAGATCGAATTGGTCCGAGAATATATCGACTATTTCAGCACCTATGGCATCCAACCCCTGTTCCTGAATATTGAGTATGTCCTTGAGCCAGCGCCGCGCGCCGTGATTCTTAGTTTTGCCATCGCCGCACACGACGCGGTCGGCAGCAATATTCTCGCCCAGGTTCAGGCGCTCCGCCAGACGGGTTACCGCGTTCTTATTCTGGCGGAATACGCTGACGAACGGCTCCCGACTGACACGCTGCTTGCGACCGTTACGACCAGACGGAATCTTCTGCATGAGCATCCGGCGGTTCTTGAGCACATGCGACGCGCGGCTGTCATTATTGCGCATTATCCGCTTTACTACGATCTCGTTGAATTGATCCGCAGCGCGGGCGACAGCGTGGTTATTCTGGACTATCACGGCATCACACCGCCGGAAATCTGGGGCATCGAAACGGTCTATTATTATTCCAGAATGGTGCGCGGCATCACCATGCTTTCGCTGGCGCAATACGCCGATTATGCCATTGGGCATAGTTTCTTGACGTGCGCTGAACTGATCGCAACCGGGGTCATTGATCCTGAACGGATCGAGCAGATTCCCTGCCCAATTGCCGCGCATCCGACGCTCGCCGGTCCGCCTGCGCCCGAGATAGTCGAACAATTCGGCCTGCGCCATCAGCACGTGCTCCTCTATGTTGGTCGCATAGCGCGCAGCAAGCGCATCCACATGCTCGTCCAGGCGCTGCCAATCATTCTGTCGCGCCACTCCAGGACCATGCTCGTGCTGGTTGGCGACTATCGCCCTTCGATCTACCGGCAGTATGCCTACGAGATTGAAGCGCACGCGCGCGCACTGGGGGTTGACGCGCATGTTCGGCTGACCGGTCAGGTGGACGATGAGACCCTTGAGCAACTGTACCGCGCCTGTGCCATGTTCGTCACCGCCAGTCTCCACGAAGGGTTCTGCATGCCAGTTGCCGAGGCGATGGCGCGCGGTCGTCCGGTAGTTGCAACGCGGGTCGCCGCCCTGCCCGAAACGGTGGGAGACGCCGGATTGCTGTTTGATCCTGACAATACGGCGGATCTGGCGGCACATGTGTGTCGGTTGCTCGACGATCTGCCTCCTCTCGAAGAAGCGAGCGACCCGCTGGCGGTCTTGCGCCTTGCGCCTGCCACCGAAGAAGATTTTGCCAGGCTGCACGAGCGCAAAATCGGCATCGTCACGCCGCGCTATGGCGTAGATGTGCTGGGAGGCGCAGAAAGCGGAATCCGCGGATGGGCGGAACAACTGGCTGCGCGCGGTTATACTGTTGAGGCGCTGACCACAACCACCATTGATATGGTCAACTGGGGAGATCATACGTCTCCCGGAGTCGAACATCTGAATGGTGTCACCATCCGAAGGTTTCACACATCCAGTGTGGACAATCGACCATTCCATGCCCTGCGGTTGAAGGTTGACCGCGGCGAACGCCCGCGCTTCTGCGAAGAAGAACGCTTTATGGAAAGCAACCTGCGGAGCGCCGATCTCGAACGCTTTATCGCTGAACACGCCGCAGAGTACGCCTGTTTCCTCGTGACGCCATATCTGTTCGGAACCAGTTACTGGGCAATCCAGCGGGCGCCGGACCGCTCAATTCTCATCCCTTGCCTGCACGACGAACCGCTGGCGCGGCTCAGCATTGTTCGCCGTATGCTGGAACAGGCTGCCGCTCTCTTTTTCAATTCGGAAGAAGAGAGCGACTTTGCTCTGTGCGCGCTCGGCGTGGTGAATCCCTATCGCACATGTCTCGGCTTTGGGTTTCCCGACCAACCGGAGCGGGGGGACCCACTGCGCTTCCGCCAACGAACCGGAATAACAGGTCCGATGCTCCTCTACGCCGGTCGCCTGGAACCAGGCAAGAATGTTCCGCTCCTGATCGAGTATTTCATGCGCTACAAGGCAGAACGCCCCGGTCCATTAACGCTGGCGTTGAGCGGAACCGGCAGCATTCCTCTACCATCGCGCGATGATATTGTCGGATTGGGGATGCTGCCGCGTGATGCGCTGACCGACGCTTACGCCAGCGCAGTTGCGCTTTGTCAACTCTCGCTGAATGAGAGTTTCTCGCTGGTGCTGATGGAATCGTGGCTTCAGAGCCGTCCGGTCATTGTGCATGCGGATTGCGCCGTGACTCGCGGGCATGTTGAACGCAGCGGCGGTGGATATGCTATTGGCTCCTATGAGGAGTTTCGCGCAGCGGTGGATGCTCTGTTGGCGGACGAAACAGCAGGCGCAGCACGTGGTGAGCGTGGAAAAGCCTATGTGCTCGAACGCTACACCTGGAGCCGATTGCTGCCGCGCATTGAGGAGAGCATCGCCCGCTTCAGCCGCCCGCGTCCGTTGTATGCGCGCCTGGCACAGCGTAGCATCGCGCGCGCCCTGTCGTTCACACGGCAACGCTACGAAGATGACTTTCTGGACCTGATCGAGCGCGCAGTTGCGGCGGCACAGGCGCGCAAGCAGGAGGGATGAAGGGCGCACGTTTCCACGCGCGTTCGTGTAACGTTCCGCGTTCCTCATTGCGCGTGACCCGATCAGCGAGTGGAAGAGAAAACACGAACCCCGTAACACTGCTGTGTGTGCGTCCCATCGCTACCGCGCACTCCGCCGCTATTGGCGCCGATATATGCGCCGATGCAAAATTGGGCAGATACACAGATCCGCTTCCGCCGGTCCGCAAGGGGTACTGACGACTCACACCTTCATGGCGGCACCTGGAGGCGTCTCACCCGCGCTGGCGCAACCGGCGCTTCTCAAACTAGCGTCTTCGCTCTCGCTCAGGCTAAAGATCATGCCGTGTAATACCAATTACCTGTGAACATCCAGCATGGTCACCCCGAGCAGCGCGAGGGGTCGTGCGCGACCCGCTCAGATTCCTCGCTGCGCTCGGAATGACAAGAATGCGGCATCGTCAATCGTAATTGGTGTAACATCACCGGTTTCGCTGTCATACACGGCGCAGGTGGCAGCGCCATAGAGTTCGCCCATCACCTCGCCAGGGTTAACGAGTGTTACAGCACCACGCTGAACGACGGTGTACTGATGATTGTGCCCACAGCACACGAGACCATAGCGGCCACTTTCGAGCAGCGGCATAGCAATCTCCGGGTAATGCGTCACCGCCACCCGCAATCCATTGAGGTCGAGATCGGCAAACGCGCCGTGCAGCGTGATTGCCGGAAACTGCGCTGCGGTAGCGGTCAGACGAAACAGATCACCGTCGTTGTTGCCGAACACGATGTGGATCGGACCGGCAAAGCCCTCACCTAACTGCCGCATAATGAACGGTGAGCAGAGATCGCCGCAGCAGATCAGTGCATCCGCGTCGCGCACGCGCTCTAGCGCCGTTGCCAGGCGCGAAATGTGGTCGTGGATGTCCGAGACGATGGCGATGCGCATCGTTCCCTCCTCTCGTTCGCATCGGAGTACGCAGGTTATTATACCAATGACCTGTGACCATCCGGCATGGTCACCCCGAGCAGCGCGAGGGGTCGTGCGCGACCCGCGCAGATTCCTCGCTGCACTCGGAATGACAAGAATGCGGCATCGTCAATCGTAATTGGTATTATACAAGAGGCGAGAGATATGAGATGACGCATGGAGGGTAGAAGGCGGCATGCCGAATCACAACCGATAAACAGAACCAACGACAAGCGCCCTACCCGCCGCGCAACTATCAGGCTGAACGCACCACCGGCGCCCTACCCGCCGCGCAACTATCAGGCTGAACGCACCACCAGCGCATGCGCAAACCCCGCTCCACCCCCGGGCGGCAGGGTTTGGTTCGTTTAGCGTGGGCATTCATATCCGCGCGACGGGCGCCCGCACCCGCTTCACGCCATACCCACGCCACCCAAGTGACCACGCTCCCAATGCGTGCCATGGTACAATGGTAGAACCGGGTATTCGCGGAGCGTCGCCGCGATCATTGTCTTCAGGAGCCAATGTGTCATCACAGCGCACGATTCTAATTACCACCGGCTTGATGCTCAGCCTATTCCTGGCATCAATGGAATCGACCGTCGTTAGCACCGGTATGCCGACGATAGTCAGCCAGCTGGGGGGTCTCGAACATTACAGTTGGGTCTTTACCGCTTTTATGCTCGCCTCCACAACGATGGTTCCCCTGTACGGGAAACTCTCCGACCTCTTCGGTCGCCGACCTGTGTTTCTGGCAGCGATGGCAATCTTTCTGATCGGGTCCGTGCTCTGCGGGCTGGCGGTCACCATGCCGCAATTGATTGCCTTTCGCGCCATTCAGGGTATTGGCGCGGGCGGGTTGTTGCCGCTGGTGTTCATCATCATCGGTGACCTGTTTTCGCTGGAACAGCGCGCCCGGTTGCAAGGGCTGTTTTCGGGCGTGTGGGGGGTGTCGTCGATCATCGGACCGTTGCTCGGCGGATTCATTGTGGATCAGGCATCGTGGGAGTGGATTTTCTGGATCAATATCATCCCCGGACTGATCGCAACCGCAATTGTCTGGTTCGCCTGGGTTGATCGTCCGCGCGCCCACAACGCACCCAAACGTTCAATCGACTATGCCGGAGCGGTGTTGCTCACTGCCGGTGCGGTGGCGCTCCTCATGAGCCTGACCGACCTGAGCGCATCGTGGGCGCTGCCGACATTGGTCGGCGCGCTGGCGATGTTTGGCGCACTGGTGTGGATCGAACGACGCGCCAGCGATCCCGTGTTGCCTGTCGGTCTATTCTGCGACCGGATGTTCCTGGTTGCATGCGGGCATGGCATCCTGGCCGGCTGCGCCGTCTTTGGCGGCGCTACATTCGTGCCGCTCTATGCGCAAGGAGTGTTGGGGACGAGCGCAACCGAGGCTGGCGCAGCACTGATGCCGATGTTGCTCGCGTGGGTTTTTTCCAGCATTATTGGAACGCGCATGCTGCTGCGTGTGGGATATCGCACGGTTGCGTTCGCGGGGATGATTGCGCTGGTCATCGGCTCATTTCCGCTTATGTTTGTTGACGCACGGACAAATCGACTCCTGCTGATGGTGTATCTGGGACTGATGGGATTTGGTATGGGTTTTTCGATTCCGGCATTTCTCATCGCGGTGCAGAGCAGTGTCGAGCGCGGCAAACTGGGAACCGCCACGTCAACCCTGCAATTCAGCCGCAGCATTGGCGGCGCGTTTGGCATCGGCATTATGGGCGCCGTTCTGAGCGCGACGGTGACCACCCGGCTGGAAACCGCAGGACTCGATGCATCTGTATCGCTCAACAGTCTGATCGACCCGTTGGGAGGCGACATTGCAGTAAGCGAGACGCTGCGTGCAGCACTGGGAGCAGGCATTAGCAGCGTGTTTGTGGTCGCATTTATTGCGGCAGCACTGGGATTGCTGGTCACGCTTATGGCGCCGCGCGGATTGATTGCAGATGCAGCCGCTGAACGCGGGCGCGACGAGGGAATGGCGCAGCCAGCAGTCGAGCGGAGGTAGCACAGTAGGGGCGCGGCGCTGCCGCGCCCACAGGACCAACGGCGCCGCACCCACACCGACTCGTGCCTGTGATGATACCAGACAGGATGGTTGAGGTTCCCACTCCCTCTCTCTCAGAGCCATCGTCAACCATGTGTTATGATAATCGGCGTTGCCGCTCTGTCGCTCTGCTCACACAAAGAAGGCAGGTATGACCGATCCGACTGCTACGATGACCGCTCAGGCAGAAGCGGTTGTCCGGCGCCATGCTGCGCG